>PXRZ01000001.1 GCA_003022945.1 Halobacteriales archaeon QS_8_69_73
CGACGCGCGGCTGTTCCGCCGTCGGCTCCGCCGCGTCGCGTACGGGTGGTGGGGGACATCGTGTGGTTACAGCTGGACCGCTTCTTCCAGTTCGTTCGCCCGCGTCTCCAGCGTTCCGACCGCGTCGAGGACGAGTTCCTCGACAGGGATCGAGCCGTCGCTCTCGACGTCGAAGACGAAGGCGTTCGGCACGTCCTCGATTTCGATCTCCTTGCCGGGGTACCGCTCGCCGAGGTCGTTGTCGAAGGTCTCGGCGGAGACGAGGTCGCCGTTCTCGGCGTCGGCGTCGGCGTGTTCGGCCGCGCCCTCCTCGATGACGCCCCGGACGATCTCCGGGTCGTCGTCCTCGAACTCGCCCGTCTCGCCGACGACCTCCACGCGCTGGAGGTGCCGGTAGCCGACGGCGACCCCGCCCTGGTGTTTGGCGTGGTCCTTGCCGCGGCCCAGCGCCGCGTCGGCTTCCAGCTCCAGCCGCTGGCCCTCCTTCAGCTCGATGATGGGCACGTTCTCCTCGGCCGGTTGAACCTGCTCGTCGTTCGAGACCAAATCGCCCGAATAGGCCGTCGCGGGCCCCTCGACGTCGATGGCCAGCGTGACCTCGTCGTCCGGGCGGTAGTCGTCCGGCGTCGTCAGCGGGATGAGACCGAGCCGGAGGGCGATCTGCTCGTCGAACATCACCGACGAGTTCTCGATGACCCGCACGGAGTCGATCGACAGCGTCGGCACGTCCGCGAGAATCGCCCGCCGGACACCGTTGGCGAACGCCGGCGTCACGCCGCGGACGAGAAACCGCGCGCTCCGGTCGCCGCGGTCGATGAACGTTACGTCGTACTCCTCGCTCATCTCAGAACCCCGCGTTCTTCGGGGCCCGCGTGCCGTCGTGCGGGACCGGGGTCACGTCCTCGATGCGGCCGATCTCGAGGCCGGCCCGGGCCAGCGCCCGGATAGTCGCCTGCGCGCCCGGCCCGGGGTTGCTCTGTTGATTGCCGCCCGGGCCGCGGACCCGGACGTGGACGCCCTCGATGCCGGCGTCCTGAACCTCCTCGGCGACCACTTCGGCCATCTGCATGGCGGCGTACGGCGACGCCTCGTCGCGGTTCTGCTTCACGACCGTCCCGCCGGAGGACTTGGTGATCGTCTCGGCGCCGGTCAGGTCCGTTACCGTGATGATCGTGTTGTTGAACGAGGCATACACGTGCGCGATGCCCCAGATCTTGTCATCTGCCATGTTATTGGTCCTCCGCGCGCTCGGGGTGAAGGTCGTCGTCGAGCGGGCTGGTGTCGTCGAACTCGATGCGGTCGGCCTCGGCGACGCCGATCTTGTACGACGGCGAGGTGACGCGGGCGTCACCGACGGTGACGTGACCGTGGACGATGAACTGCCGGGCCTGCTCGGCCGTGTTGGCCAGCCCCTGCCGATAGGCGACCGTCTGCAGGCGGCGCTCGAGGATGTCGGTGACGTCCAGCGACAGGACGTCGTCCAGCGTCTCCTCGTCGTCGAGGACGCCGATGCGCTTCAGGCGGGCCATGAACTCGCTGCCGGCCTCGCCGGCGGCCTCGGCGCGTACCGGGAGACGAGGTCAGCTTCCGCGGCGATGCGCTCGCCCTGGAAGGGGTGGTTCGGCGTCTCGTAGAACTTCGTGTTGGTGCCGAGCGCCATTACTCCTCGTCACCTCCGTCCTCTTCCATGTCCTCCTTGATGGCCTCGACGTTGACGCCGATGGTGCCCTCGGTCCGGCCCGTGGACTTGGTCCGCTGGCCGCGGACCTTCTGGCCGCGCTTGTGGCGGACGCCCTTGTAGGAGTCGATCATCTTCATCCGGTTGATGTCCTGCCGGCGGGTCATCTCGAGGTCGTTGCCGACCTCGTGGGTGGTCTCGCCGTCGAAGAAGTCGTTCTGGTGGTTGGTGAGCCACCCGGGGACCTCCTCGGCGTACCCCTCCACGAGGTCGACGATCTCGTCGATGGTCTCCTCGTCGAGCCCGCCGAGCAGCTTCCGGCGGTCGACGCCGGCCCTGTCGGCGATGATGCGAGCGACGCGCCGACCGACACCGCTCATGTCGGTCAGCGCCCGCTCGACGCTCTGCGTCCCGTCGAGGTCGGTCTGTCCGATACGGACGAAGTACTGGATGTCTTCGTCTTCCTCGTCCGCCGTGGGTTCTTCTGCGCTCATGTGTGGTTGGTTAGCGTCGTGGCGGGGATTCGAACCCCGGAGGCTTGCGCCACAGAGTTAGCAACCCTGCGCCTTGGGCCAAGCTTGGCTACCACGACCTGCGTGCGTGTATCCTCGCCCTCACGGAGCGTGTTCCGTGCGTTCCCGAACTCGCGTCCGGGCCTCTCGGACTCGGGGCCGAAGGCCCCTGCATCGATTGCGTCCACGAATACCCTACGACCGCACTTAAGCACAACGATACGCCGGCCGACGGCGGCCTCGCGCCGTGCGAGCGACGGTCATGCGGGTGCTTACTCGGCGACGGGTTCCCCGCTCTCGAACCACGCCCGGATGCGGTCCGAGAAGACGACCGCGACCAGTCCCAGGAGGAAAGAGAGCATGCTCGGGACGACGACCCACCAGACGTTCGGATGCTCGATACCGGTGTGCAGCAGCGTCTCGACCATATGCACAGTCGGGAGATGGGGACACAAGGAGCTACCGGTCGCCGCCGTCAGTCCCGGTCCGGCAGCCCGCCGCGTTCCGTGACCCGGAGGATGGTCCGGACGTTGCGGTGGATCTTCGCGGGCGTAGTCTCCTCCTCGGGGTCGTAGAGGTCCGAGACCCGGTACAGCATCGCGGCGATCTGCTCGCTCTCGGAGCTCTCGCCGCGGACGTCGTCGGCGACGGCCCGCAGCAGGGCGGCCCGCTCGGGGTCGGGCTCGAACTCGTCGTCTCCGCTCGTCATCGTCACCGTCCGCTGACCTGCCGCCGCCGGACGATCCCCTGCATGTTCGCGGTCTCGTCGGCGAACTCCCGGAATGCGGCGCCGGCCTCCCGGTTGTCGTCGAGGACGACCGGGGCGCCGCCGTCGCCGCCCTCCCGGACCGCCGGGTCCAGCGGGATCTCGCCCAGGAACGGCATGTCGTTGGCCGCGGCGAACTCGCGGCCGCCCCCGCTGTCGAAGATGTCGTGTTCGCCGCTGCAGTCCGGGCAGACGAACCCCGACATGTTCTCGACGATGCCGAGCACGGGCGTGTCGTGCTTGCCGAACATCCGCAGGCCCTTCCGGGCGTCGTCGACGGCCACCTCCTGTGGCGTCGTGACGATGACCGCCCCCGACACTGGGACGGACTGCAGCAGCGTCAGCTGCGTGTCGCCGGTCCCCGGCGGCAGGTCGACCACCATGTAGTCGAGACGCCCCCATTCGACGTCCTCCCACAGCTGGGTCAGCACCTTGTGGACCATCGGACCCCGCCAGATGACGGGGTCGTCCTCGCCGACGAGGAAGTCCATGCTCATCAGCTTCACCCCGTACTTCTCCGGCGGGACGATGTTCTCTTCGTGGGTCGCCTTCGGCCGCTCGTCGGCATCGACCATCCGGGGGACGTTCGGACCGTAGATGTCGGCGTCGAACAGCCCGACGCGGGCGCCTATCTCCGAGAGTCCGGCCGCGAGGTTCACCGCGACCGTCGACTTGCCGACGCCGCCCTTGCCGGAGGCGACGGCGACGATGTTCTCGACGCCCGGCAGTACCTGCTCGCCGTCGTTGAGGCCGGTGTCGACGCTGGCGGTCAACTCGAGGTCCCGGTCCAGCCCCGACAGCGCCTCCCGGACCTCGCCGGCCATCGCCGTCTCCGTCGGCGAGTACGGTGCCCCGAGCGCGAGGTCGACCGTCACCGCCTCGGCGTCGGCGACCACCTCGTTCACCAGCCCCAGCGAGACGATGTCGTCGCCGAGGTCCGGGTCCTCGACCGCCGACAGCCGGTCGCGTATCGCGCCTTCGTCCATACATACGGTAGGCGACGAGCCGACGATAAGGGTTGTGAACGACCCCCCGGCCCCGGCGGATGTAACCACTGAGGGTTACGAACAGGCGTATTTCTCCACCGATTTTAACAATACGAGAGCGTATCTTCGGAGTATGCTCGAAGACGCGTTCGATCGGGAAGTCACCGGCGTCCGGGTTTCGCTCACCGACCGGTGTAACTTCGACTGCGTCTACTGCCACAACGAGGGGCTCGGCGACACCCGCGGCCCGATGGACCCGGCCGACGACGAGATGTCGACCGACGACGTCGTCCGCTTCTTAGAGGTCGCCGCCGAGTTCGACGTCGACGCGGTGAAGTTCACCGGCGGCGAGCCGATGCTCCGGCAGGACCTCGAGGAGATCGTCCGCCGGACCCCCGACGGGATGGAGACGTCGCTGACCACCAACGGCACCTTCCTCCCCGAGCGCGCGGCGGCGCTCGTCGACGCCGGCCTCGAACGCGTCAACGTCTCCCAGGACGCCCTCTCGCCGGAGGCCTTCCGGGAGGTCACCAAGAGCGCCGCCTACGATGACGTGATGGCGGGCGTCGACGCCGCCCTCGAGGCCGGCCTCGACCCGGTGAAGCTCAACATGGTCGTCTTCGAGCAGACCGCCGGCTACGTCCCCGAGATGGTCGACCACGTCGCCGCGAACGAGGGCCTCCAGCTCCAGCTCATCGAGTACATGCCCGAGCTGGCCGGCCGCCCCGAGTGGGCCGTCGACATCGACCGCGTCCACGGCTGGCTCGCCGAGCAGGCCGACCGGATCGAACACCGCGAGATGCACGACCGCAACCGCTATTGGGTCAGTCCCGACGACGCCGACGCGACGGCGACCGGAATGGTCGAGATCGTCGACCCCGTCGAGAACCCCACCTTCTGCGCCAACTGCCATCGCGTGCGCGTCACCCACGAGGGCTACCTCAAGGGCTGTCTCAACCGCAACGACGACCTCCGGAGCATGGGCGAGATGACCAAACCCGAGATCCGCGAGACGTTCCGCGAGACCGTCGCTACCCGCGTGCCGTACTACGGTGAGTACATGACCCGCGACGACGACGGCGAGTGGACGTTCAACGAGGAATACATCGAGGTGTAGCGGACAGGGCGGTCCCCGGTCCGGGTCAGGTCGCCGTCCAGGCCGGCCAAGCCGCCGATGCGGCCCGCGACGGCGACTGACCATCGACGCCCGGCGTTCGGTCCACGGGTCGGCCATCTCGCAGTGCGAAGCCGACTGCCGCCGAGTCACCTGTCAGAAGGGCTCTCACGAGACGAAGTCATCACTAGTATTGTCTCGCCGCCGGTCACCACGTGGCAGTGATACTCGAGACGTTCGGGTGGTACGTCGTACTGTACTGGCCGCTGTCCTCGGCGAAAGCTTCCTGGAGCGCCGCTTCCTCCGGAGCGGTCCCGTCGACGCTCGATACGACCGCCTGGACGGTTCCCGCGGCCTCCGAGACGTCCATTGCATGCATCAATGTGTCGTATGACTCGATCGCGTCGATCTGGCGGTTTTCGTGAGGGTTCCCGTCGAATCTGGGCGTCCCGCCGTTGACCTCGCCCGTGACCACCGGCGCGTCCATCAGTTCGTCGAGACACCACCGCACGGACTCCAGCTCACTAGCTGGAGCAACTCGGTCACGCCTCTGGAGCCGCCTCGTGACTGACGAATACTGCGATGCAGGGGCGTTCTCCGCCATATATGCGACGACACCGCGGTCGAACTGGTCGGTCACCCAGATTACCCGATTAGATTCTTTATCTGGGTCCTCTGGGAATGCTGCAAGATACACGTCGATATTCTCCGAATCAACATCGGCACCGGTCTCCTCAACAGCGACATTATTTTCCAGCGCGTCTCGAACTGCGTCGGCATCGATGCCAATGAAGTATATTGTTGCCGGGTCGTACGAGAGCATCACCTCGTCGATCTCCGGAGCTGCCTCCGCCTCGTTAGTACCGGTCGATGAGCCGAGCTGGGCCCGCAGCGTGTCGTTCAGGTTCTCGAAGTTTCGCATCTGACTGTCCACCGCTCCTACCGTAAAGAGGACGTTGTAAACGGGCGTTTTGAGGAGATCAGCACTCGGGGCTCGGTTGAAGTTCCCGTCGACGGCGAGGAACGACCAGTCTTCGTCGGCCGTCGGCCCGAACTTCGGCACCGTTCGCCGCATCTGTAAATACCACTCCCAGTCGATTCTGGTGAACACCGCGTTCTCCGAAGTGAACTCGCTCGTCTTCCTCGTCCCCCGAAGGTGCGGCTCCGGGAGAAGGTTCATATATAGAGGTACTTCGGCGCCACGCGGCTCGTCTCTTGGCGTCGGCGTCGGCGTGTTCGTCGGCGTATCCGTTTTAGTCTGCGTGGGTGTGCCCGTTCGAGAGCCGTCGCTTCGCGCTCCGAGGTCGCTACAGCCGGCCAGCCCTCCGGTGAGCGTGGCTGCAATAGTCTGGAGATACCATCGTCGTCTCATGTTTTCGTATTCATACTCATATCTGTAATAAATATGTGGACCGTCCCGGTCTCAAGTCTCAGCTCACGCCTCAGCAATCGCAGAGGCCTTTATCAAAGTACCTGTATTTTCCAAGGGTATTAGCCGAAATCAGAAAGCGATTCGGCCCGCGTTGCCGTTGCCGCTCATATCAGTATAGCCGTCAGTACTACTGCTGTCGCTGAAAGAGGAATCGCTGCTGTCGGTAGAATCGCTGTCTCCGCTGTCGAAGGCACCATCTTGACCAAGATTATCAGACCCCTTGTCGACACCGACATCTCCATCCTCAACATTACTCGAGGGAGCACACTTTGAGCCCTTGCAAGCACGCGAGTATCCACCAGCAATCGTCTCATCATTCCGTGCTGTCTGGTCGCCGACGCAGGCGTGCCCACTTTGAGCAATTTGAGATGACCAGCTGCAGTCAATGTCGCTAGTTTTAGCGGTTCCAGTGGGTTCGGCAGCTTCGTTTACCTCGCCGCTGCTCGGTCGCGGTTCCCGATCTATCCGTGGCTCGACGATGAGCGTGTCGCGGTCGGACCGACCGGTGGTGTCCTCCGCGACGACCGCGAGGCGGTACGGCCCCGACCCAGAGAACCGGAACCTGCGTTCGGTTGCGCTCGACCGCCCGGATATCGTCTCGCGGTCGACGGTCCGTCCGTCGATACGCCAGGTCAGCTCCTCCAACTCGGAGCCGTTGGCCTCGACGGTGGCCTCGTACGGCGCCCGTTCGCCCGCCTGGGGGTCGGTGTCGCCGTTCAACCGCACGGTCGGTCCGAAATCCCTGACATAGACGTAGAGCGTGTCGGTGCTGGACCGTCCCTCCGAGTCAGTAACGACGACAGTCACGTTGTGGCGGCCGAACTCCGTCGGCCTGAAGCTGGTCCGACCGCAGTCGGCACACGCCGGCGTGGTCCGGGCCCCGGCGGGTGTCTCGATGGACCACTCGTAACCGTCGATGGTCCCGTCGGGGTGCGAAGAGCCGGTGCCGTCGAGTTGGACCGTCGTGTTGGCCCCGACCTCCTGTTCGAGACGCCGCCTCCCGGGTCGCGACTTGGACGTCCGGCGGCGTCAGGAGACGGGCCGTTCGAGCGGGCCGAGGTCCTCGAGCGCCCACCGGACGATGCGGGCCTCGACGAGGTCCCGCTTCTCGACGTTATCGTCGCCGGCCTCGTGGCGCTCCAGCACCGACGCCGCCTCCTCGCGCATCTCGGCTTCCAGCGGCGCCTGGTCGGGCTCCTCGCGGGTGGCGTTCAGCAGCGCCTCGAAGTCCTCCCGGAGGACGAACGATGCCCGGCCGGCGTTGCACCGCGACAGCGGGCTCATGCCGGTCTCGAGGACGAGCTCCCGGACGGTCGCCCAGTCGTCGGCACAGAAGTACAGCGACACCTCGCCCTCGACGTCCCGCCAGGCGATGGGGTCGGAGTGTTTCAGCAGCTGAATGGCCCGCGGCGGGATGTCGACCCGGTGGTCCGTCTCGGGCCGCCCGCAGAGACAGCAGGGCTTCTCGGTACGTCCGGTGTACATGCGTCGCCGTAGCTGCCGCGGGGGTTTGTGTGTGCAGACTCCGGGGATTCCTGTCGGTTCTCGACGCCGGGACCCGAACGTTTTATCGGGCGGCTGACGGTACCGGAGGCATGGACGCGGCCGAGCGGACCGACCTGGTCACGCGGTACACCGAGGAGGTCGTCACCGAAGCCGAGATCGAGTCGCTGTTCGAGGAGCGGGACGACCCCACGGTCTACATCGGCTACGCGCCGACCGGCGAGATGCACATCGGCCACTTCACGACCATCCGGAAGCTGGCGGACTTCGTCGAAGCCGGCCTCGACGTGACCGTCCTCGTGGCGGACCTCCACGCTCACCTCGACGACGAGAAGAGCCCCTTCGAGCTGCTGGACGCCCGGTCGGCGTATTATCAGGCCGCCATCGAGGCGATGATCGAGGCCGCCGGCAGCGACCCCGAGGCCGTCTCGTTCGTCCGCGGCACCGACTACCAGCTGGAGGAGCCGTACACGCTGGACCTCTACCGGATGCTGGCTGAGACGACGCTCTCCCGCGCCCGACGCGCCGGCAGCGAGGTGGTCCGGCAGTCGGAGAACCCGAAGGTCGGCGGCCTCGTCTACACGCTGATGCAGTCGCTGGACGTGGCGGCCCTCGAGGCCGACATCGCCTACGGCGGCATCGACCAGCGCGGCATCTACATGCTGGCCCGCGAGCAGCTGCCGGAGCAGGGCCACGACAAGCCCGCCTGCGTGTTCGCGCCGCTTCTGTCGGGGCTGTCCGGCGGCAAGATGTCCGCCTCCGAGGCCGGCTCGAAGATCAACCTCACCGACGACGACGAGACCGTCGCCGAGAAGATCGAGGGTGCCTACTGCCCGGCCGAGCAGGTCGAGGACAACGGCGTCCTGGAGTACCTCCGCTTTCTCGTGTTCCCGGTGCTGGCCGAGCGCGGCGAGTCGTTCCGCGTCGACCGCCCCGAGGAGTACGGCGGCGACCTCGTCTACGACGGCTACGACGCCCTGGAGGCGGACTTCCGCTCGGGCGAACTCCACCCGGCGGACCTCAAGCCGGCGGCCGCCGACGCCATCGCGGCGGTCGTCGCCCCCGTCCGCGAGCGGCTGCTCGAGGCTCCGGAGCTGCTCGAGGACGCCTACCCCGAACGGTACGCCTGACGACATGCGACGGCCCGGCCACAGTTCCGGTCGAGCAGCCGGACGCCGAAACACGCCGTCGCGGCGGCCCCGGGAGACGACGCCGACCGCGTACAGCAACGACTCCCGGTCGAGAACGGGACCGCGTCGACCGTCCGTCGCGGCGCTACGAGGCCCTTCGGCCGCGGGTCAGGCGTCGAGCCACTCGTCGGCCCATGCCTCGATCTCGCCGAACACCGGACAGAGCGATTGCCCCTTCGGCGTCAGCGAGTAGTACGTCGCCACGGGGGCGGCCTCCTCGAGGCGTCGCTCGACGAAGCCGGTCTCCTCGAGGTCGTCGAGCACGCGCGACAGCGTCCGCGCATTGGCGTCCGTCGAGCGCTTCAGCTCGGTGAACCGCTGTTCGCCGTCCTGCAGGGCGTGCAACACCAGCAACCGCCACTCCGAGCCGAGCTGTTCGATCGACTCGACGATCGGACAGACGGACTCGGGCTCACGGGAGGCCTGCGCCATGCGCACGGTAAACGATGGACGGGTAAATATCCACGCAACGGCGGGTAACACCAGCGTCACCCGGTGACGCTCGTGTCCGGGAACTGATATAACCGCGGCGCGCCTACGGGCGGACGTGATGCTTCGAGACGCCACCGCCGACGGTACCGACGCCCGACCGCCCGCGACGACGCGGGGCCGGTGATGCTGGAGACGACCGGCGCCGACATTGCCTTTCTGCTCTCGCGCGCCCTCTTCGGGGGTATCCTCGCGTTCATGGGGCTGAACCATTTCCTGAGCCGTGAGGAAATGGTCGGCTACGCGTCGTTCAAGGGGCTGCCGGCGCCGACGGCCGCGGTGCTGTTCAGCGGCGGCCTGCTGGTCTTCGGCGGCCTCTCGGTCGCCGCCGGCGTCCTGCCGACGGTCGGCGCCGGTGGCCTGACGGTCTTTCTGCTCGTCTCCGCGGTGACGATGCACGACTTCTGGAACGCCGACGGCGAGGAGTCCCAGACCGAGATGACGCAGTTCCTGAAGAACGTGTGTCTCTCAGCCGGTGCGCTGCTGTTCCTGGCGCTTTCCGGGGCCTCGTGGCCGCTGGCGGTCGACATTGGCCTCTGACCCGCCGCGAGAACCGACCGACCGCCCAGTAACCAGCGGAACCACGCCGAGACCCCGTCTCGAAGCCTCTCTCGGGACGACGAACGAAGGGGTAGTTCTATTAGTCAGGACTCCTCACCCGGGCGTATGCCGCACACCTGTCGCAACTGCAAACGGACGTTCTCGCGGAAACTCCAGTACGAACTCCACCGTGACACCTGCTCGGCCGAGGCGCTCATCTGCGAGGCCTGCGGCGAGCAGTTCTCCGAACGACGGGCGACGACGGACGGCTGGCACTACGCTTGCCCGACCGAGGACTGCGACGGCGCCGGCCTCGGCGACGACCTCCACCAGGTACGGGAGTTCACCGTCGCCCCGCGGCCGAAGTGACGACGGCTGCAGGCGCCGCCACTTACCGCTCCGCCAGCCGCCGGAGGCGCCGGCAGGCCAGTCGACAGACCGGCGCGTAGCCCGCCGCCACGGGCGGCACCTCGAAGAACACCCGACAACCGTCCGTCTGCGGGTCGACGCCGTGGCCCGTCGCCGACAGTCCGGCGACCCGCCAGCGCCACCGCATCGCCCCGGCGTCGAACGTCTCGACCTCGAACGGCAGGCGGATTCCGAGACCGCCGACTCGGACGCGGCCGGTGGTGCCGGCCTCGATCCGCCGGGTCGGCGCGTCAATGGCCGCGACCGACGGCCCCCACTCCGGCCAGCGCTCCGTGTCGACGAGCAGGTCCCACACCCGCCCGGCCGGGGCGTCGACGTCGGCGCCGACGACCAGACGGCGGCCCACCTCCGTCCGTCGGAACTCCATGTGACTCGATACGGCGCGCGGCTTTTTGTCGTTCCCGGCCGACCGGACGACCGTGATAGACGTACGTGACCTCCGCAAGGAGTACGGCGGCTTCATGGCCGTCGATGGCGTCTCCTTCGGCGTCGACCCGGGGGAGGTGTTCGGCATCGTCGGCCCGAACGGCGCCGGCAAGACGACGACGCTGAAGTCGGTGGCCGGGCTGGTCGAGCCGACCGACGGCGTCGTCGAGGTCGGCGGCGCGCCGGCCGACGCCCGCGAGACGCGCCGCCGGCTCGGCTTCCTCCCCGAGGAGTCGCCGCTGTACGAGGAGATGTCCGCGCTGTCGTATCTCCGCTTCTTCGCCGACCTCTACGACGTCCCCCGCGACGTCGCCGACACGCGCATCCACGACGCCCTCGACCGCCTGGAGTTGGACCACCGCCGGCGCCCCCTCGGCGACACCTCGAAGGGAATGCGACGGAAGGTGGCCATCGCCCGCTCGCTGGTGAATGACCCCGACGTCGTGGTGTACGACGAACCCGCCTCCGGACTCGACCCCCTGACCACCAACTACGTCGTCGAGTTCACCCGCGAGCTCGCCGACGAGGGCCGGACCGTCGTCTTCTCCGCGCACAACCTCTACCACGTCGAGGAGGTCTGCGACCGCGTCGCCATCATGAACGAGGGGGCCGTCGTCGCGAAGGGCCGGCTCGAGGAACTGCGCGAGCGGTACGGCCGCACGGAGTACCACGTCTACACGACGGTCGAGGTGCCGGAGGCCGTCGCGGACAACGGCCACTACCGGCGGGTCGTCGAGGGGATGGACGACGTCCGGCGGGTCGAGACGGCCGCCGAGGAGCGCGGCGGCGAGGTGGCCGACATCCGGACGGTCGAGCCGAGCCTCGAGCGGTTGTTCCTCGACCTGGCGTCGGCCGACGACCGCGCGGAGGCCTGATGCGCCCGCGGAAACTGCTCCGGATCGCCCGCTGGGAGACGACCACGGGCGTCGGCGGCGTCGACCGCGGCGCTATCGCGGTCGTCCTCGCGGCCATCGCCTTCGTCGGCGCCGTCGGCGTCGTCGGTTTCGTCGGCGGCGTCGCCATCGAGGACGGCATCTACCGGGTCGGCGTCGACGAGGACAGCCGGTTCCACGCCCCCGCCGCCGAGGACCCGTCGCTCGCGGTCGTCGAGCCCGACCCCGCGGTCGTCGCCGACGGCCGCCTGGAGACCGGCCAGGGGTACGACATCCACGTCCGGGAGACCGCCGACGGCACGCGGCTGTACCTCGCCGAAGCGGGCGGCGAGCCGACCGAGAAGAGCCGCGCCGCCGCGACCGCCTTCCGGGAGGCCGTCGAGGCGCACAACGAACGACGGATGCGGCTCGAGTCCAACGAGACGGCCGCCTTCCCGGTCGTCGTCACCCTGGAGTTCGTCGCCCGCGATGACGCCGACGGTGCCGAAGCTGGCGGCGACGGCGACAGTGGCAGCGGTGGCAGCGGCGGCGGAACCGGCGACGGCAGCGGTAGTGGCGACGGCGACGACACCGGCGGCCCCGGCGGCCCGTCCGACGGCACCGGCACTGGCACCGGCGACGGCGGCGTCGGGGCGCCGTCGCTCGGCGCCTTCGACCTCTTCGGCACCGCCGACACCGCCGGCTCGCCGTCGGACATCTCGCCGCCGTTTCCCTTCCAGTCGCTCGTGCTGGCGTTCGTCTTCGTCCTGCCGCTGAACTTCCTCATCCAGGCCTACGGGAGCTCGATGCTCGCCGAGCGGCTCGACCGCCGCGGCGAGCTACTGTTGGTCGCGCCGGTCAGCCCCGCGGAGATCGTCTTCGGCAAGACGCTGCCGTACTTCGCGGCCGCGCTCGGCATCACGACCGTCATCGTCGCCGGGCTCCGACTGCTCGGCGGCGGCGCCGGCCCGCTGTCGGTGCTCGCGGTCGTCCCGCTGGCGCTTTTGTTCCTCGCGACGACGTTCCTCGGGGCGATGTTCGCCCGGTCGTACAAGGAACTCACCTTCGTCTCGGTGACCGTTAGCACGCTCCTGACGACGTACGCCTTCGTGCCGGCCGTCTTCGCCGGCACGAGCCCGGTGGCGTTCGTCTCGCCGCTCACCATCGCCGTCCGTGACCTCACCGGCGCCGGCGTCACCGTCGGCCAACTCGCCTTCGCGACCGGCCCGGCGACGCTGGTCGCCGGCGTCTGCTTTCTGCTGGGGCTCGGCGTCTACCGCGAGGAGGACCTCTTCACACAGCGGCCCGTCCACCTGAAGGCGCTGGACGCGCTAGCGGGCCGCATCCGCCGGCCCCGGAGCCTGGTCCTGGTGGTCGCGCTGATGGTCCCGTTCGTCTTCGTCGCGGAGCTACTGGTCGTCGTGCTGCTGTTCGTCCTGCCGGTGGCGGTGTCGGTACCGCTCGTCTTCGGCGCCATCGCGGTCGTCGAGGAGCTGGCCAAGGGCGTGCCGGTCTACGCCGGCTTCGTTCGGGGCCGCTACGACCGGACGCTCGGCGCCGCCGTCGCGGCCGGCAGTGCCGCCGGCGTCGGGTTCTTCCTCGCCGAGAAGCTGTCGCTGGCCGTCCAGGTGGTCGGGCTGCCGGAGGTGGCCGTCGCCGACGCCGCCTTCCAGACGGGACTCGGCGCCGGTGCCGGTGTCGTCGCGCTGTTGGCCGTCGCGCCGCTGCTGTTGCACGTCGTCACGGCGACCGTCTCGGCGGTCGGCGGCAGCCGGGGCCGACGGGGGTTCCTCGCTGGCCTCGCGGCGGCGGCACTGCTGCATCTCTGTTACAACGTCGCGGTGGTGAGCCGCCTTGTCTAGAATCGCCGTCGCCCGCCGGGAGCTGGGGTCGCTCTCCCGGGAGAAGACGATCGTACTGGCGATTCTCATCCAGGTGATCATCGCGGGCTTTTCGTCGTTTTTGGTGGTCGGGCTGACGTCGCTGTACGACCCCGACGCGGCCGGCGGCGACGTCGAGGTGGCGGTGACCGGCGAGGCGGCCGACGCGATGGTCGCCGCCGCCGCGGAGACGGAGGGGCTGACGCCGCGGCGCGTCGCCGATCCGGCGGACGCCCGGGCGGCCTTCGACCGCGGGGAGGTGGCGGCGGTGGTCCGCGCCGAGCGGCGGGACGGCCGCATCGCCGTCTCGGCGTCGGTCCCGCAGTCCAGCCTCCGGAAGACGCTGGTGGTCGTCCAGTTACGGACGGCGCTGAAGACGCTGGAGCGCGACGAGCGGGTCACCCGCAGCGGCTCCCTTGCGGCGCCGCCGCTGCCGGTGCCGCCGGCGACCGACGCCAGCCCCTACTTCGGCTTCTCCTACACCGTCCTGCTGCCGCTTCTGGTGTTTCTGCCGGTGTTCATCAGCGGCGCGGTGCTGGTCGACTCCCTGACCGAGGAGATCGAACGTGGCACCCTCGAGCTGCTGCGGGTGACGCCGCTGTCGTTCGTCGGCATCGTCGACGGCAAGGCCGGCCTGCTGGCGGCGCTGGTGCCGGCGCAGGTCCTCGCGTGGGTCGCCCTGCTGTCGATCAACGGCATCGCGGTGTCGAACGTCGCGGCGCTGATCGTCATGGCGGCCGCGCTGGCGGTCATCGCGGCCGGCTTCGCCGCCGGCCTCGCACTCGCGGTTCCGGTCCGCCAGCGGGCGCAACTGACGTATTCGCTGGGGGCGCTTGCGGCTTTCGCCGCGGCCGCCGGCCTTCCGGAGCCCCCGGCGACGACCGTCGCGCGGCTGGCCATCGGCAGCGCGGCCCGAACGACGTGGCTTCACCTCGCGGGCTACGTCGTCGCCGCCGTCGTCGTCGCCGTCGCCGTCCGGCGGTACGCCGGAACCGTCTCGCCGGAGCGATTCGGCTGAGCCGGGCATTTTTGTCCCGGCCGTCCGACCGGCGGGCATGGAGTACACCACGCTCGGCTCGACCGGCATCGAGGTCTCGCGCATCTGTCTCGGCTGCATGAGCTTCGGCGACCCCGACTGGCGCGAGTGGGTCCGCGGCGAGGCGTTCGGCAACGACCTCGTCGAGCGCGCGCTCGAGCTCGGCATCAACTTCTTCGACACTGCGAACATGTACTCCCGCGGCGAGAGCGAACGGATCCTCGGCGACGCCCTCGAGGGCCGCCGCGAGGAAAGCGTCGTCGCTTCGAAGGTGTACTTCCGGATGCGGGACGACGACCCCAACTCCGGCGGGCTCTCCCGGAAGACGATCGAGCAGGAACTGGACGCCTCGCTGGACCGACTCGGGATGGAGACGGTCGATCTCTATCAGACCCACCGGTGGGACGACGACACGCCCGTCGAGACGACGCTGCGGGCGCTCGACGATGCCGTCCGGCGCGGGAAGGCCAGACACGTCGGCGCCTCCTCGATGTGGGCCCACCAGCTCGCGGCGGCGCTGCACACCAGCGACCGGCTCGGCCTCGAGCGGTTCGCGACGATGCAGAACCACTACAACCTCGTCTACCGCGAGGAGGAACGCGAGATGCTGCCACTGTGCGAGAAGGAGGGCCTCGGCGTCATCCCGTGGTCGCCGATGGCCCGCGGCTACCTCGCCCGCCCTCACGAGGAGTACACCTCGACGACCCGGGCCGAAACGGACGACCACGCGCAGGCCCACCCCTACGCCGACGCCGATCATCGGCGCCTCGAAGATCGAGCACCTCGAGGACGCCGTCGAGGCCGTGGAGGTGTCACTGTCCGACAGCGACCTCGACTACCTGGAAGCGCCGTACGAGCCGGTGGCCGTGTCAGGCCACGACTGAGGGCGGTCAGCGGCGGCCGATCAGCAGCGCCGTGGCCGCCAGCGCGACGACGGCGGCGCCGGCGCCGAACCCTGGCCCGTCGGCGGCCGTCGGCGTCCTGACCACCCGGTCGTCCCACCCCTCGGTCCGGGCCGGGGTCGTGGTCGCCGTGGCCGCGTCCCCGTTCGTGTCCGCGTCGTCGGCGTCGCTCCCGTCGGCCGCCGGCCCGGTCGGCGTGGCGGTCGGGGTCGCCGTCGCGGCCGCGCCGCCGCTCTCGTCGACCGCCGGCTCGGTCGCGGTCGGCGTCGTTCCGTCGTCGCTCGACGCTCCGCCGTCGCCGTCGTCGGCCGCCGATTCGGGCGTCGCGGTCGCCGTCGACTGCGGCTCCGACGGTGGCGGGCCGAGTTGCTGGCGGGCCTCCGATTCGTCCTCGCAGTCGCAGATGTAGAAGTAGTGGGAGTCGCTGCCGAAGGTGACCCGCTCGCCGTCGTCGGTCACGCCGGTCGTCGTCCCGGAGATGCGGTACCAGCCCGGCTCGTCGGGGTTGTCGATGCACTCGGCGACGGAGATGACCTCGTCGCCGTCGTCGAGGTACGTCGACGCCCCGATGTCGTCCTCGCTGTTGAACTCCACCTCGAAGACATCCTCGCCGGCGGAGAACGTTTTGACGTTGTCCTCGAGGCTCTCGTCGACCTCGTAGCCGTCGCGCGTCGCCCCGCGGTCGACGCCGAACGTCTCGCCGTCCTGTGGGCCGCAGTTCTCCCAGCTGCCGGCTTCGTACACCGCGGTGGTCCGCTCGAGGGTCGCGAGGTCGACGCCGGCCGTCGAGACGACCAGCTGGCCGTACTCGACCTCCGTCGCGCCAGGGCTGCGGTCGCCGAGCGGGACGACCGTGTAGTTGGCGTCCGCCGGGTCGTGGCTGGCGCCGACGACGCCGCCGTCGGGAGCCGCGGCGCCGGCCAGCAGCGCGAAGGCCACCGCCGTCGCCGCGACCGCCATCAGCCCGCGATTCCTCCCCATTTGTCGACTTAGTGTAGTGCCTTCGGCCGGTTACGGCTGCTGCCGTCAATCGGCGGGTGGTTCATACCGGTAACAGCGCGGAAACCCACCCCGTTTACGGGTGGGAGGAAGCGTATACGCTCCTGAAGCGAACCATCGACTACAACCGAGCCGACTCCCCGACATTTTTGAACTATCAAGCCTACGTATGATACATGGAGAAGCGGCGCACTGTTCCTGTGCGACTCACTGTGGACAGTGACGACGCCGCGCTTCTCCGTGACACCGTAGACGAATTCTTGTGGGCCGCCAACTACGTGACACACCACGCCTTCCAAGGAGAGTACGTCACGACGAGCAAGACCACGCTCAATAACGATACCTACGACGATGTGCGTGACAAAACGCGGTTACACAGCAACCACGTCCAAGCCGCCCGAAACAAGGCTGCCGACGCCTGCAAGAGCGTCGTTGAAAAATGGAAACAGGGCAAGAAAGCATCAATGCCCCATTTCACCAGCCCACACATCGTCTATGACCACCGTACTGCCACTTTCCATGATGAGTACGTGAGTCTCGCCACGGTTGATGATCGCATAGAACCCGACTACGTGTTACCAAGCAATAAGCAAGATACGCCCCACGCGGACTACTTCTTTACCGACGAGTACGAAACAACGGGGGCGGAACTGCACTACACGAACGGCAACTGGATGCTTCACGTCCACTGCAAGAAGGACGTGGAGCCTGACACAGCGGAACAGGCGACACCCGAGAACGGAACGGTTCTTGGGGTTGACCTCGGCGTGAACAACCTCGCAGTTGCCTCAACCGGGACGTTCTGGACGGGCGATGAGTTCGACCACTGGCGACAAGAATACGAGAAACACCGTGGAGACTTGCAGGAACACGGGACGCGGTGGGCGCATCAAAATATGCAGGCAGTTGGGCGGAAAGAGACGGGCCGATTCAAACAGACGCTCCACCGGATCAGCAACGAATTAGTCGCGGAAGCTTGCGACCACGGTTGTTCGGTGATTGCCTTCGAGGACTTAACCGACATTCGTGAGCGCACTGGTGCGTCGTGGGGGCACAAGTGGGCGTTTAATCGCCTCTACGAATACGTCGAATACAAGGCCGCAGAATACGGCATCGACGTAGAACAGGTAGACCCGGAGAACACGTCTCGTCAGTGTTCCCACTGTGAGTTCACGCACCCGGACAACCGCGAGGGCGAGAACTTCGCATGTCTGAAATGCGGCTACGAAAACCACGCGGATTACAACGCGGCAAAGAATATTGGTCTGCGGTATCTCCGTCGGAACCAAACTGGCTCCGGGGGAGGCGCACCCGTAGGCGTGCGCTTGAACAGCGGGACGCTGAACGTGAATGGAGAGTATGAGCCTTCTGCCTCAACTGAGGCCAGAACGGGAGTCCACGCTGAAAGCCTACGACTTTAGCCGTGGGTTAGCTTACACGGCGCGGGACCGCCGGAGGTTTATATCCCGGCCACTAACGGGTCGGCGATGCGGTACGTGAAAGTCTCGCTCATCCCGACCCGGGGGGACATCGACCCCGTCGGCGAGCAGATCGAGGCCGACCCGTCGCTGACCCGGGATTCGATTCTCCACATCAGCCGGCTCAACGACGGCACGGCGGTGCTGCTCACCCGGATTCGGGGCCGGATGGACGCCCTCGAGGTCATCCTCGAGGACTGCGAGGCGGTGCTGTCGTACAACGTCTCGCCGCTGCGGGACGAGCTGCAGGCGTACCTCCACACGGAGCCGACGGAGGCGGCGGCGGCGCTGCTCGAGCTCGAGCGGGAACACGAGTTCGTCCTCGACGTGCCGATCGAATACGGCCCCGACGGCGGGCTCAAGGTCGCCGTCATCGGCGCGGAGGACACCGTCCGGCGGGCCATCGAGGACGTCCCCGACGAGATACGCGTCGAATTGGAGCAGCTGTCCGACTACGACCCGGAGCTACGGGAGCTGTCGTCGCTGCTGACCGACCGCCAGCAGGAGATCCTCGATACCGCAGCCGATCTCGGCTACTACGAGGTGCCGCGGGGGGCGACCCACCAGGACATCGCCGACGAACTGGGGCTGTCGACGACGACCGTCGGCGAGCACCTCCGGAAGATCGAAGCGCGGATGCTGTCGGAGATCGCTCACTGAGCCGGCCGGCGGCTGAGCCGGCTCGTGAGGTAAGCGCTGACCAGCCCGACCAGCCCGACCGGCAGGCTCACCTGGAGCATGAGCGTCCCCAGCGCCGCCGGGTCGATGGGGCCGCCGCCTCCGCCCCCGCCCCCACCCCCGCCGCCCCCGCCACCGCCCCCGCCGCCGGGGCCGGGGCCGTACTCGGCCAGCACGGAGAACGTCAGGAACAGCCCGAGGCCAGCGAAGAGGAAGAAGCCGACGAAGCTGCCGACGCCGGCGACGACGGCCGCGGCGCCGTCGCGGTCCGGGAGCGCCTGTCCGACGCCGACCCCCGCCACCCCCGCCGCCAGCGGCCCGACCGCGTAGATGAGGAAGATCGAGACGACGAACAGGATGCCGATCTGCGTCGAATCGAGGGGGTCGGTGCCGGGGTCGACGAACTGTTCGATGAAGAACCCGAGGGTGAAGTTCGCCGCCAGCCCGAGGCCCGCCCCGAGCGCGGCGAACACCGCGACGACGGCCAGCGCGTAGACGTACGCGGGTCGACTCATACCGGATTGGACACAACAGAGCCGAATGTAGGTACCGGTCTCCCGACGGCTCCCCGAGGTCGATGATGACCGCGGGGCCGATGGCCTTCCGCGACCGGCAAGCGGAAGCCGGCCCCGCCCGTCCCGGAGGTATGGCTGACCTCCTCTCGATGACGTGGCGGGACCTGCTGTTCGCTCACTGGCCGGTCGCCGCCGAGACGGTCGCCCGGCGGCTCCCGGCGGGGCTGTCGGTCGACACCCACGACGGCGACGCCTACCTCGGGGTCGTCCCGTTCGTGATGTCGGAGATCGGCCCCCGTGGGCTACCCATCGGGCTCGGCTTCGGCGAGCTCAACCTCCGGACCTACGTGACGGTCGACGGCCGGCCCGGGGTGTACTTCTTTAATCTCGACGCCGACGACCGCCTCGGCGTATTCGTCGCGCGGACCCTCTTCCGACTGCCGTACTACCGGGCGGAGATGACCGTCGAGGCGTCCGGCGAGGGGACAGACCGGGCGGTCAGCTTCCGGAGTCGACGCCGGTCGGCGACGGCGGCGCCGGCCCGGTTCGAGGCGACGTACGGGCCGACGGGGTCGTTCTCGACGCCCGACCCCGGGTCGCTCGCGGCCTTTCTCTCGCCCCGGGGCGGCTGGAGGCCGGAGAGAACACTATGTTCGCGGCCAACGGCTTCGACCGGCCGGCTGGCGACCCGCTGGTCCACTTCGCGGCGCCGATCGACGTGACGGCCGGGCGGGTCCGCCGTGCGGCCGGCAAAGCGGCCAACTAAGTACGACGCGGCCACAGCTACGGCCGATGGACGCCAACACCGAACGGGGCGACGGCGAGCCGTTCGACGAGCCGCTGACCCCGGCGGTCCGGCCGGTCGGCGCCGAGGAGAACGCCGACGGGGCCGCGGCTGGCGAGACGATCCAGGTCGAGGAACTGACCGGGTCGCGGCGGACGCTCGACCCGACCATCCAGCGGGTGTGGGTGCTGCAGGCGGCCGTGCCGTCGCTGGTGCTCGGGGGGATCGCCGGCGCCGCCTTCGCCTTTCTGCCGATCGGCGACGCCTGGGTCGGCACCGTCGTCGCGACCGTCGTGTTCGCCCTCGCGGCGGTGCTGGCGATGTTGCGGTACCGCTCGTGGGCCTACGAGGTTCGGGGCGACTCGCTGTACCTCGAACGCGGCGTGATCACCGACGTGACGACCGTCGTCCCGTACGTCCGCATCCAGCACGTCGACGCCAGCCGGGGGCCGATCGAACGGGCCTTCGGGCTGGCGACGACCGTCGTCTACACGGCCGGCTCCCGCGGCGCCGACGTCTCGATTCCGGGGTTATCGCCGGAGCGCGCCGAGGACCTCCAGGCCCGGCTGAAACAGCTGACCATCGCCGCCGAGGGCGAGGACGCCGTCTGATGAAGCTCGACCCCCTCTCGATCCCGTACCGGACCGGCGAGTCGGTCCTCCGGCTGGCGTGGCTGCTCGTGTTTCTCTTCCTCGGGAGCCCGCTGGACGGGCTGACCGGCGCCGGCCTGCTCGTCGTCGGGTGGTTCGTCGTCGCGCTGGCCTACCAGCTGGTCTACTACCAGCGCTTCGAGTACGAGCTGACCGATGACTCCCTGGACATCGTCTCCGGCGTCGTCTCACGGCGTAACCGGGAGATCCCGGTCCGGCGGGTCCAGAACGTCGACATCAGCCGCAACGTCGTCCAACGACTGCTGGGGCTGGCGCAGATCAACCTCGAAACCGCCGGCGGCTCCTCGACGGAGGCGTCGCTGAACTGCGTCAGCGAGGACGAGGCCCGACGGCTGCAGTCGGCCATCGGCCAGTTGAAGCGCGAGGAGGCCCAGACGGCGGCCGACGACGAGCCCGCGGTCGAGGAGCGCCGGCTCTTCGACATCACGCCGAAGGAGCTGGCGCTGCTTGGCGTGACGGGTATCGACCTGCGGCTGCTGTCGGTCGTGACGGTCGTCCTGCCGGTGGTGGCGCCGTCGCTGCGGGAGCGGTTCGCCGACCCGCTGGTCGGGCTGGCGGTGACGGCGCCGCTGGCGGCGGTCGTCATCGTCGCTGTCGCGGCCGTCATCAGCGGCGTCCTCGCGGTGACCAACTACTACGGCTTCCGGCTGTCGCGGCGGTCGGAGGAGCTACAGTACGAGCGGGGGCTACTCCAGCGCTTCAGCGGCACCATCCCCCTCGAGAAGGTCCAGACGCTCGCCGTCTCGGAGAGTTTCATCGCACGACAGCTAGGGTACGCCTCGCTGGCCGTCGAGACGGCCGGCTACGGCCCCGACGACGCCGGCTCGCAGTCGGCGGTCCCGCTGGCCGATCGGGACCGGGTGCTCTCGCTTGCGGCGTCCGTCGAGGCGTTCGACGACCCCGACTTCCGGCGCCCGCCGAGACGCGCCCGCCAGCGGTACGTCGGCCGGTACGGGGCCGTCGCGGCCGTCGCCGTCGGCGCCGTCTTCGCCGCCGACCGGCTCACGACGCTGCCGGTGGCGTGGTACTGGGCGGGGGTGCTGCTGCCGGTGGCGCCGGTCGCGGCCCACCTCAAGTGGGTCAACCTGGGCTACGACGTCCAGCCGGAGTACGTCGTCCTCCGGGAGGGGTTCTGGACGCGGACCACGACCGTCGTACCGTACTACCGGGTCCAAACGGTGTTGAACTCCCGGACGGTGTTCCAGCGCCGGCGCCGGCTGGCGACGCTGGTCGTCGACACCGCCGGCTCCAGCGGGCTCACCGGCGGCCAGCCCCGGGCGCTCGACATCGACGCCGACCGGGCCGCCGAGCTCCGGGAGGCGGTGGCCAACCGGCTGCAGGAGTCGCTGAATCGCCGCCAGGAGAAGCGCCGCCGCGAACGGCTCCGGTCCATCGAACCGCCGACGGCCGGGACGACCTGACCGCCCGGTCGACCGGCCGTCCGGCGGCCGAGGACCGAGGGCCGGCCGCTCGGCGGCGGTGTTCAGTTACGCGAGAGCCGGCCGGTTAGCCGGCGTGAGGCGGAACCTCGAACGTGGTCGACCGCTCGCGAAGCCATCGTTCGTCATACCGGAAGAGCGAAGCTCTTCCGTAGATCGCGGATCTCCGATCCGCTCACTCCCGGAAATCGCTGATTTTCGGAGACAGCGAAGCCGAGCGAACTGGAGGGTGTGTTCGGATATGCCACCGTCACCGCCGAAGCACGCTACTTCCTCCTCACTGAACACTCATCAGCGTGTGCCAGTCAGTTCGCGTCCGTCACGAGGAACGTCCGCCCGCCGCGCCGCTCGAGGTAGGCGTCGTCGGCCTCGCGGGCGTACCGCTGGACGCGCACGACGGACAGGTCGCTGACGTCGAGGACGCCGTTGTGTCTCGTTTCCGCCGTCCGGCGCGTGTTCGTCGACATACCTATTAATACGTCGTAGGATCATAAAGGGCCGAGCCTAGTCCGCGGTGAAAGTGAAAGTACGGGACAGGGCGGCGACGCGGCGAAAATGCGTTCGGGGCGGGGGGCGGTTCGGTAGACGGCGCCGACGATGTCCTCGTCGAGGTCGTCGAGCGACGCCAGGTACGCTCGTCGCTCGGCGCGTAGCTCGCGCAGTCGTCGTTCGTGGTCGTCGACGGCGGCGACGTCGAGCCGCTCGACGTCCAGTCCCGGAACGTCCGCGGGGACGGTCAGCCCGGTCGTCTCGTCGTCAGTCCAGGTGACGGTCCTCCGGGCCAGCTCCCGGAGGATGGTGACCGGAGGTCTCGACGCCGACGTCCTCCGTTCCGACGCGGCCGGTGTTGAAGACGTACGGGTCGACGTCGAGCCGCTCGACCAGCTCGCGGAAGCGGTTGCCCTCGGCGCCCTCGGAGCCGACGATGAACGGGTTGGTGCCGACGACCCGGACCGACTCGCCGGCCTGGGAGGGCTGGACGGCGCCGCCGGTCAGTCGGTGCCGGCGGCGTCGCCGGAGTCGTCGCCGCGCTCGGCGTCGCCCGGGCTGGACCCGCCGTCGGCGGCGGCCGTCGCGTCGAGACACTTCGCCGCCGCCTGCAGGGCCGCCCGCGCGGTCCCGCGGTCGGCGCCGTCGGGTGCGAAAGCCGCCCGCTCGTAAGCATCCGTCAACCGCTCCAGCGCCGCCGCGTGGCCGTCGGACAGCTCGTCGGCGATGGTTCGGTAGAACTCCCAGTGGGTGTCCGTCTGCGCCGCTGGGTTGACGGCGTCGCCGAGCTCCTCGCGGACGACGCCGTACCCCAGCTCGACGGCCGTAGAGGGATCGCCCGCCTCGAGTCTGGCCCGGGCCGCATCGAAGGCCCCCGACGCGGCCTCCGGGGTCGGGGTCGCTCTTCCGTCGTCTTCGGGGTCGGCGGCCCTGACGAACGCCGGCGTCAGTTCATCGTTGCCGGGCCGGAGTTCGGGCTCGCCGCCGCGCCGCCGGGTGTACAGCAACGGTGCGGCGGCGAGCACGACGGCGGCGACGGTCGCGCCGCCGGCGAGGGCCGCCAGCTGTCGCGGGGTCAGGTCGTCGGTGGCCTCGACCCGCGAGCCGAGCCGTTCGAGCCGCGCGAGGGGGCCGCCGACGCCGGCGTCGGTGCCGTTCGTCCGCTCCAGTTCGTCGGCCCGAAGCCGCTCGACGGTCGCCGTCGACGCCAGGTTCGTCCCGCTGCCGTTGAACTCCGCCGTCACCGACCAGACGCCGGCCGGCCCGATCGTCCGCGGAAAGCTGGTCTCGTATCGGCCCTCGGCGTCCGGCTCGGCGCCGTTCCGGGCCTCGGCGTCGACGCTGACGCCGACGACGCCCGTCCGGACCGGCCGCCCGTTGGCCGTCAGCCGGCCGCTGACGACGAGTTCGTCGCCGTCGAGCAGCCCCTCGACGGTGAGGTTGGGCTCCGTTTCGACGACGGTGACCGACCGCGACTCGACGGTCGGCTCAATCGCCGTGCCGGCCGCGCCGACCCGGACGGCGAGTTCTCGTTCGCCGTCCGGCACCGTCGCCGGCACCGGCCCCTCGAGCTCGATTCCGCCATCGGGGCCGGTCCGGCCCGAAGCGATCCGCTCCTCGCCGAGCCGGACGACGACCGGCGCGTCGGGGACGGGCCGTCCCGCGACCGTCGCGGTCGCCCCGGCGGCCACCGGGTCGCCGAACGCGACCGACGACGCGTCGGTTTCGACCGACAGCGACGGCCGGGTCGACTCGATGGTCACCTCGGCCGTCGCGGTCGTCCCGAGGTACGTATCGCCCCCCGTCGGCTCGTAAACCACCTCGACGGTCGTCGGCCCGGTGGTCGCCGTCACCGGTCGGTACGTCGCCTCGAAGCGGCCGTCGCCGTCGGTGATGGCCGTCGCCGCGGTCCGGTTGCCGGCCCGGAGCGCGACCTCGCGGCCGAGCAGCGCCGACCCGTTCGCGTCGGTCAGCCGCCCGGTGACGGTCGCCGGCTCGTCGAACGACGCCGTCTCGGCGTCGACGGCGACCGACAGCTCCGTCGGCTCGAACTCGGCCTGCCGGACCTCCCGCGTCGTCTCGAGAACCGTTCCGACCGTCCGGTTCGTCGCCGCCCGTGCCTCGCCGTAGTCGCGTCCGGTCCGCGACTCCAGCGCCAGGAACGCCGCGTCGAGCCGCTCGCCGAGCCGCTCGATCCGCTCGGCCCGGAGGGACAGCTCGCGGGCCAGTTCGCGGGCTCGCTCCTCGTCGCCGGCCTCGCGGGCCTCCCGATACTCCTCGTAGGTCTCCCGGAACGCCTCGGTCTCGTTCGCCAGCGCCGACTGGTTCTGCCGGGCCTGCTCGAAGGTCTCGGTCGTATCCGTCTCGCCGGTCCGCTCCCGTTCGACGTCGGCGTACCGTTCGAGGGCCTCGGGATACTCCCCGTCGAGGCGGCTGCAGACGGCCGTCTCCCCGACCGAGAGGTTCTCGGCGCAGTCGACGTGGATCTCGGTCAGCCGGTCGGCCAGCCGCATCTGGACGGCCAGGAGGTCGCCGTCGTCGTCGAGGTTCTCGGGATTCTGATGGGCCGTCCGGTTGTCGGCCCGGTGCTCGGAGGCGTCGACGACGACGGCACCGCCGACGCCCGCGAGGAGACAGAACCCCACCACCCAGAGCAGCACAGACGCCCGTAACACCGTGTCGTACCACTCTTCTCGCCCTGTATAAAAGCTTTTTATGGCCCTCGCGGCGGGCCGGTCGGCGGAACCCTCACCGCGAGCGGGTCACATCGCCCCGGCGACCGACGCGTTGAACTGTCGCCTCCGGCATGTACGGGTATGCGACCGACGCGGACCGCCCGGGCGGTCGGCTGGCTGACGCTGTCGACCGCGGCCGCCGCCGCGGTTTTCGGCCGTCCGGAGCTGCTGGTCGGGACGGCGGCGCTCGGCGCGTGGCTCGTCGGCTCCGCGTACCGCGGGTCATCGTCGACGACGACGTCGAGGTGACGCTCCGTGGGTCGGCCGTCGAGACGGACGCGACCGTCACCGTCCGGCTTCGGCTCCCGCCGACGCTCGTGACCGACGCACCCGACGAGCGGACCACCATCAGTCTGCTCGGGGACGTCCCGACGGAGACGACCGTCGCGGTCTCGGCGCCCGTCGCCGGCGACGTGACGGTTCCGCAGCCGCAGGTCACCGTCGCCGACGGGCTGTTCGAGGAGACGTTCGCCCGCGGCCCGAGCCGATCGCTGACCGTCGTGCCGCGGCGCCCGGACGACCTGAACGTCGGCAGCGCGGACTCCTCGACGCTGGAGGGCAGCTACAGCAGCGAACGGCGGACCCGCGGCACCGAGCCGGCCGAGGTGCGGCGGTACGTCCCCGGCGAGACCGCCGACAACATCGACTGGAACGCCACCGCCCGGTTGCCGGACATCTACGTCCGGGAGTTCGAGGTCGAGTCGGCCCTGGAGACGGCGTTCGTCCTCGACGCCCGCGCATCGACCCGGGTCGGCGCCGACGGCGAGCGAGCCCTCGACTACCTCCGGGAGGTGGCGCTCGGTCTGGTCGGGCTGTCGCGGGCCCGCGAGGACCCCGTCGGGCTGGCGGTCGTCGACGACGACGGCGTCGCCGGCGTCCGGAGCCCAACGAACCGGCCGACGAGGTACGAACGACTCGAGCGCCGGCTCCGGTCGCTGGAGGCCGACGGCGGGCGGCACCGCCCGCCGGGCCGCGTCGACGGCGGCGAACCCGTCGCCGCGCGCCTGGCGACGGTCGACGTCCAGGGGCCGTTCCTCGAGACGCTGTCGACCTGCGTCGAGCGCCGTACGGCGCTGCCGGCCGATCACTCGCCGCTGCGGGCCGCCGCCGGCGTCGGCAGCGCCGACCGGACCGTGCTCCTCACCGACGACGCGAACCGGCGCGAACTCAGGGATGCCGTCGAGGCCGCCCGGTACCGCAGCAGCCAGGTCGTCGTCTTCCTCGCGCCGAGGGTCCTGTTCGAGCCGGGCGCCCTCGGCGACCTGTCGGCCGCCTACGAGCGGTACGTCGCGTTCGAGTCCTTCCGGCGAAGCCTCGACGGCCTCGACGGCGTCAGCGTCTTCGAGGTCAACCCGGGCAACCGGAGCCGGCGGCTCCGCAGCGAGGCCATCGAGCGGTCGGCCTGATAGTGATCGTTGCGATGATTTTCGGCACGGTGGAAAAAAGGCTGCTTCGAGGTTCACAACCCGATTCGTTCGACACTCGGCGGTAACGACTCATAATAATCAGTATGAGCCCGCCGAGCCCCCGGCACCGACACGGCTTTCCGAGCGCTCCCCGAGAACCGAGCCGATGGCAGCCTCCACGGAGCGCGGACCGCGCCGGCGACTCGGACGGTCGGACACCGGCCTGGCCGTCCTCGGCGTCAGCGCCGTCCTGGGCGGAGTCGTCGCCCTCGAGGCCGCCGGGACCCGCGGCGCGGCGCTTGGTGCCGGCCTCGCCGTCGCGATGCTCCTCGCCTGGCTCGCGGTCGGCGTGCCCTACGCCTTCGTCGTCGGTCAAGTCGGCCTCGTCGTCGGTCCGGGCGCCGGGACGACGGCGCTCGCGTTACAGGCGATACTCGTCGGACTACTCCTCGTCGACGTCGGCGAGCGACACGACCGGCAGGTGCTGGCCGTCACCGCCGGCGCGGCGGCCGGCCTCCTCGGGCTGATCGTCGTCGTCGACGGCCTGCTCGCCGCTGCCGGAGCCCTGCTCGCCGCCGTCGGGGCCGCGGGCTACCTCCTGCACCGGTACGAACTGGTCGCGCTCGGGCTGGCGGGTGATGCGTCGTGAGCGCGGACACGGACGCAGACGGGGAGTCGCCGACCGACTCCGGGGCGGCCGGAAGGGCCGATCGGTCCGGAGACGGCGGGGAGCCGGACCCGGCGGCGCTCGCGGCCCGCGTCGAGACGCTGGAAGGCGAACTCGAGCGGCTCCGGGCCGAGCTCGCGGCGGCCCGCCGGACATCGTACCGCCGATCGGCGGCCGGGATGGGACTGCTCGGGGCGCTCGCGCTGGCCGGCGCGTACCTCTTTCCCGGTGTCCGAACCGTGCTGGTCGCCCTCGGCGGCACCGGCCTGTTCGGCGCGGTGCTCACCTACTACCTGACGCCCGACCGGTTCGTCGGCGCGAGCGTCGCGGCCGGCGTCTACGACGCCCTCGCGGGCGATCTCGAGGCCGTCGCGGCCGAGCTCGAGCTGTCCGAGACGGCGGTGTACGTCCCCGGCGGCGGCGACCCGTCGATCCGGCTGTACGTCCCCGAGCAGCCGCCGGACGCCGCCGGACTGCCGGACGACGACGCGCTACGGAACGCGCTGGTGGTCGCACCCGACCACCGCGGGCTGTCGCTGCGGCCGACCGGCGGCGCGCTGTACGCCGAACTCGAGGAGGCGGCCGCGCCACTGCCGGAGGCGCCGCCAGCGCTGGCGGCCACCGTCGGCGAGGCGCTCGTCGAGCAATTCGAGCTGGTCGAGACCGCCGACCCCGACCTCGACCTCGACGAATCGCGCGCGACGTTCCGCGTGACCGACAGCGCTTACGGCCCCGTCGACCGCCTCGATCACCCCGTCGGCTCCCTCGTCGCGACTGCCCTCGCGTCCGGGCTCGAGCGGCCGGTCGAACTCGACGTGACCGCGGCCGACGATTCCGCCGCCTACCTCGTCACCTGCCGGTGGGACCTCGAGACCGACGGCTGACGCGTCGACCTTCGCGGGGTCAGGCGTCGTCGCTGTCGGAGTAGCCGACGCCGGCGCCGTCGCTCTCGACCTCGACGGAAGGCGACGAGCCGGCGGTCCGGAGAGAGTCGGCGCCGTTGGCATCCAGGTCCGGGTCCGTGCCGGTCGCCGGCGGCTCGACGCCCGCGACGGCCTCGGCGACGATCGCCGTCGGGTCGATCCCGCGCAACCCGGCGTCGGTGTCGAGCACGAGCCGGTGGGCGAGCACCGACTCGGCGAGCGTCTTCAGGTCGTCCGGGATGACGTAGCCGCGGCCCCGGACCGCCGCCCGGGCCTTGGCGGCATCGAGGAAGGTCACCGTCGCGCGCGGCGAGGCACCGTGCTCGACGGCGTCGTGGGCCCGGGTCGCGTCGACGAGATCGATGACGTACTCCTTGACCCGCGGCGCGACGTGGACGTCGCCGACGACCTCCTTGCAGGCCAGCAGCTCCGCCGGCGTGATGACCGGCTCGACGTCGTCGGCGTTTAGCTCCGGATTCTCGTCGAAGCGGTCCAACATCATTCGCTCGTCGTCCCGTCCGGGGACGTCGACGACGAGCTTCTGCTGGAAGCGGTCCCGCTGAGCCTCCGGCAGCGCGAAGACGCCTTCCATCTCGATGGGGTTCTGCGTCGCGATGACCAGAAACGGCGACGGCAGCGTCCGCGTCTCGCCGTCGACCGTCACCTGTTCTTCCTGCATCGACTCCAGCAGCGCGCTCTGGGTTTTCGGCGTCGCCCGGTTGATCTCGTCGGCGACGACCACGTTCGCGAACACCGGCCCCTCGGTGAACTCGAAGCTGCCCGTGTCCTGGCGGTAGACCCGCGTGCCCGTGATGTCCGCCGGCAGCAGGTCGGGCGTCATCTGGACCCGGGCGTACTCGAGACCGCTGGCCCGCGCGAAGAGGCTCGCGGCCGTCGTCTTCGCCACCCCCGGCACCCCCTCCAGTAGCACGTGTCCCCCGCTCAGAGCCGCGACCGTCAGCCCTTCGATCAGACGCTCGTTGCCGACGAGCACCTCGGCCGCCTCCTCGCGGAGCGACTCGTACAGTGCAGCGGGGTCACTCATCCTCGTCCGTTACGTACCTGACATTTTTAATCCCTTTCATAAGTCGCTCGAGTCGGGACCGTTCCAGCGAGGGGTTCTGCTCGGCGGCGGCGTCGGCCAGCGCCTCCGGGTCGGTCCGGCCCGTCACCGGCTCGCCGCCCCGCGAGAGGAGCCGCTCCCAGGCGAGCACCGCGAGCAGCGCCCCCGCGAGGAGTCCGCCCTGCAGCGGCGCGGAGCCGCGGACCGTCAGCAGGGCCGACACCAGCGGCGGGACCCCGGTGCCGTGGGAGCTGTCGAGCAGGACGGTCGTCTCGCGGGCGAAGAGGTTGGCCGCGAACGCCCGGTTCGACGGCCGCTCGGCCATCGCGTTGATGAACGCGCTGGCGTCGCCGACGACGACGACCCGGCCCTCGCCGACGGCTTCGGTCGTCGCGACCGGACGGGAGTCGAGCCGCTCGTCGTCGTCCAGTCGGCCGTTGTCGTTCCGGTCGAGATAGCCCAGCTCCGAGCTGGCGACGAGCACCGTCGCGCCGCCGGGCTCGACCGTCGTCCCGTAGTTGAGCGTTAGCGAGTCGACCCCCTCGGTGAGCGGGTGGGCGGAGACGTTCGTCGCCGTCGGCAGCGCCGGGTCGCGGTAGTTGCTCCGTTCGTCGCGCAGCAGCGGCCCCGCCGGCCGGGCGTCGGCGCCGACCGCCGCGAGCAGGTCGTCGGCGGTGCCGCCGCGGGCGGCCACGAACAGCGTTCCGCCGCGGGCGAGGAACCCCTCGATGCGGGCGACGTCGGCCTCGTCGTACGGCTCCTCCGGCGCGAGCACGACCGCGACCGTCCCGTTACCGCGGCCCTCGTAGGCGGTGGTGTTCGTCGCGACGACCGTCTCGGCGCCGGCCTCGTCGGCCACGTCGCGGAGGTCACTCGTCCCCTCCCAGGAAGGGTTGAACGCCCCGAACGCCGCGACCGACGTCGCGCCGCCGTAGACCAGCACCGCGAGGACGACGACGAGGAGGCCGACGACCGCCGCCTCCGGTACGCTCACCTCTCGGCCGGCGATCCGCACTACGGCAGCACCTCCGGCGGGAGAATCTCGAGGATGCGCCGGACGACGACGTAGGCGAACACGATCAGGCCGGCGCCGATGAACCACGGCAGCCGCCGCCGCCAGCGCGGCGACACCGCGACCGGCGCCGTCAGCTCGACGACCACCAGGAAGCCGATCAGCGAGAGCACGAAGAACAGCTCCATAGTCAGCGACTCCAGCGTCGCGAGCACCACGACGGTCGCCAGCATCCACGCCAACTGCGCGTGGACGAACCGTCGGCGACGGCGGGTCTCCATCGTTCGCTCCTCCACGCTCCGGGGTTACCAAGCTGTCGGCCGTCCGACGGGGGTACTATTTACTTAAGACTGAATATGTGCGAACGGAGTAGACAAGATTTTGGAAGCCCCTGCGCTCTCGACGGCTGCGACTCGCTGCGGTCCTCGGACTGCGTCCTGCGGTCCTTGCGTCGTCTCGCTCGCCGAGAGCGCAGCCCCTTCTCGCTCGGCGACCGTCGCCGACCCGGAGGCGAGCGAAAGAGATTCCACGACCCGGGTCGCCGGTGTACCCGATGGGAGTTTCGACGATACGGGGGCGGCTCGCGGCGGCCGTGCTGCTGGTGGGTGTCCTGGTCGGGCTGTTCTTGTGGGCCGGGACGATCACCCCGGCGGCCGACGACCGCGGCTTCCCCGACGGCGACGAGGTCGGGCCGACGCCGGAGGCGTACGTCGGCGAGCGGGTGTCGCTGAGCGGGACCGTCGTCGCGACCGACCCGATTGTCGTCGAGGTCGAGTACGGCGTCGACGGGACGCGGACCATCACCGTCATCGGGGTCGGGGCGACCGTCGACCGCGGCGACTCGCTGCGTGCCTTCGGAACGCTGACCGACGGCTCGACGCTTTCGGCCGACCGGACCGTCGTCCGCGAGCCGTGGGAACTGCGGTACATGTACGGCGTCTCGTTTCTGGCGGGGCTGTGGGTGCTCGGCCGGACGCTGCGGCGATGGCGGGTCGACGTCGACCGGCTGGCGTTCGTCCCGCGGACGTCGACGGAGGACCGCGATGCCTGACGTCCTGACGCACGTTCTCGTCGGCTACGTCGTCGGGACACTCCTGACGGCCGTCCGAGAGGACGTCGGGCCCGCGGAGGTGACGCTCGTCATGGTCGGGGCGCTGTCGCCGGACTTCGTGAAGATCAAGCTGCTCGCGCCGGCCGCCTCCGTCGAGGCGGCGCTCGGCGTCCCGTTTTCGTGGGAGCCGCTGCACACCGTCGTCGGCGTCGTCGTCGTCGCGCTGCTTTCGGGACTGGTCGTCGGCGCCGAAGGCCGCTGCAGGACGATCGCGCTGGTCGCCGTCGGCGCGGCGACGCATCTGTTCCTCGACGCGCTGTTGTTCAATCCGACCGGCTACGCGTTCCGGCCGCTGTCGCCGCTGTCGACGTACCGGCCGCCGGCGGGGATGCTGTACCTGAGCAGCGACCGCTGGCCGACGGCGGTCGCCGCGACGGCCGCCGCCGCCACGTGGGCCTGGCGCCGGTACCGCCGGACGGTCACGCCGTCCGTAGCCGACCGTCGGTGAGCCGGTAGCGCCGCTCGAAGCGGTCGACGAGCTGGGGGTCGTGGCTCACGACCACGAGCGCCGTGTCCGTCTCGGCCTGGAGCTCGAAGAGAAGTTCGAGCACCCGGTCGGCGGCCGCGGGGTCCAGCTGGCCGGTCGGCTCGTCGGCCAGCACGACGTCCGGCCGCGACGTCGAGTCGCTCGAACAGCTCCGACAGCCACGCCCCGTCGACCGAGCCGTCGTGTTCGCCCGGCAACGCCGCGTTCTCGCGGGCCGTCAGGTCGGGGATCAGCCGGAACTCCTGGAAGACGACGCCGACGGTCTCCCGGCGGAGGCGGGCCCGCTCGCGCTCCGACAGCGCCGCCGCGTTGGCGTCGCCGACGTACAGCGAGCCGTCCGTCGGCGGCAGCAGCAGCCCGAGCGCCTCGAACAGCGTCGTCTTGCCGGCGCCGCTGTCGCCGCGGATCAGCACCCGCTCGCCGGGCGCCACCGCCAGCGACGCGCCGTCCAGCACCGCCCGGCCGCCGCGCTCGATGCGGAGGTCCTCGGCCCGCAGTACCGGCCGCCCGGGGTCGGCGTCGGTCATCGTCGGACCCCGGATGGGCGGGCGCCTAAGGCTGTCGGTGCGTCGGTGCCGCCACACTCCCCGCCGTCGCGCGGCAGCGACAGCGTCGCCGTCTTGCCGTCGACGGCGTGGACGACGTTCCGGCTGTCCAGCGTCGCCCGGTACCGCCTCCGGTCGGTCGTCGCCGGCGCGGCGGGCCAGAAGGTCGCCCCGTCGGTCGTCCAGCCGGCGAACGACGGCATCGGACACGCCGGCGGCGGGCCGCCCCGGAGCCAGGTCCGGGTCGGTCCCACCCCGACGTCGGCGCCGAAGGTCGTCCGGCCGACGCGGGTCGGCCCGTGGTCGGTCGTCCATCCGCCGGCCGCGAGCGTCTCGCGGGCGATACCTGCGTGGGCGAAGTCGTCCAGCACGTGCGGCAGCGGGCTCCAGTACAGCGGGACCGTCCGCGCGGCGGCCGCGACCGCCAGAACCGCCGCCCCGACCAGCAGGTACGACCGGCGGTCACTCATCGGGCGACCCCTGTCGGTCCAGGAGAGCGGCCGGCGGCACGCGGACGACCGCGACCGTCGCCAGCCCGGCGCCGACGGCGACGACGGCCAGCGCCGCGAGGCCGACCGCCGCGGCGCCGAGGGGGTCGAGCGCGGGCAGCAGCCGGACGCCGAAGGCCGCGAGCAGGCCGGCGCGGTCGAGCCCGACCAGCACGGCGGCCGCGAGGACGGCCGCCAGCGTCACGCCCACGGCGGCGATCCGGAGGGCGTCGCCGACCACGAGCCGGAGGATCCGGCGCGGCGGCGCCCCGGTGGCCCGGTGGACGCCGAGTTCCCGCCGCCGCGCGCGGACCGTCGCCGCGAACGTCGCCGTCGTCGCGCCGACGGTCATCAGCGCCGCCAGCCCGACGAGGGCGGCGCCGACGATCCGGAGGTCGCCGAAGGCCACCGCGACGGCCTCGCCGAGCGGCGACGACCCGCGGCGGCCGGCGGCCGCGGCCGCCGCCGGGATGCGTTCGTCGCCACGGACCCGGTAGGTCCGGTCGGCGACCGCCCGGCCGTCGAGCGCCGCGCCGACATCGTACGTCCCCGGCGGTCGCCGTTCGAGTTCGCGCGCGACCGTCCGGGTTCCGCACGGTCAGCGTCGCCGTCGGCCGGACCAGGACGTCGGGTCGCTCCGGCGCGACGTCGAGGTCGCCGACGAGCCGTCTCGGAGCGCCCTCCCGGACCCGGACGGTCGCGCTGCCGGCCGTCTCGCCGGTGCCGGCGACGATCTCGCGGGTGCCGGTCCGGTTCAGTGGCAGCCGGACGGTCCCGTCGGCGGCCGTTCGACGCTCGGCGTCGCCGACCCGCACGGGGACGTCGGCGGCCGGCGCGCCCGTCGCGTCGACGATTGTGACCAGCGGCGCGGAGCCAGGCGGCGCCGTCGCCGGGACGCCGCGGACGGAGAGCCGGTCGGGGCGGACGACCCGCACCGTCGACCGCCGGTCGCCGGCGACGAGGTCGTAGGTTCCCGGCTCGACGGGGTCGAACGCGACGGTCCGGCGGGTCGTCCCGCCGGCCTCGAGGGCGACGGACAGCTCCCGGCGCTGGTCGCCGAACCGGACCGTCACGGTGCCGTCGGTCGGCGTCGGGTCGGCGTTGGACAGCGACACCGCGACGGTGGACGGCTCGCCGGCGACCGGCGACGCCGGGTCGACATCGGTCACGACGAGACCGTCGTCGCTCGGCGCCGGCAGCCGCTCGGCGCGGACGACGTTCACCTCGCCGGGGCCGACCGTCGAGAGGTGGCGGGCGGTGCGGTGCGAGACGAGCAGTGCCGCGCCGTCGGCGCCGCCGGTTTCGTAGCGGCCGACCACCCGGACCCGGTCGACCGCCGACCGGGTGCTGCCGCCGACCGTCACCGTCTCCCCGACCGCGACGTCGCCGGCCAGCGTCGACCCGATGACGGCCTCGTCGGGCGCCCGCGGCGGCCGGCCCTCGACGATTCGCGCGCCGGACAGCGCCGCGAACGCCTCGAAGTCGACCCCCCGCATCGGCACCGGCTCACCGTTCCGCACCCCGAACAGCAGTATCTCGCCGCTGGCGTCGATCCCCCGCGCCCGGAGGCCGTCGGCGTAGGCGGCCGGAACCTGGCTCGCGACGGGGTGGACGGCGCCCGGCTCCGAAACCGTCGCGCCGTCGGTCGTCGCGACCGGCGCCACGACGGCCGCGCCGGCGACGAACACCGCCGACACCAGGAGGAACGCGGTCAGGGTGGCGGCCGTCGGGACGAGCGCCCGGCGATCGAGCACCCGCAGCGACGGGAAGCCGTCGGCGCTCGACGGCCGGCCCGCGACGGCCGGCGGTGCCGTCGCCGCGCGTCGGGCCGCCAGTAGGCCGCCGACGGTGGCCAACGCGACGAACGTCGCCGCCAACCCGGCGAGAACGGCGGCGACCTCGGCCGTGACCGCCACCGACAGCGACGTCGGCAGCCCGGCGGCGACGGCGACGTTGACGGCAGCGTTGGCCGCGATGACGCCGACGGCGTAGCCGAGGGCGACGCCGACGCCGCCGAGCAGGGCCGCCCGGAGGCCGAACAGCCGCAGTACCGTCCCCGGCGGTGCGCCGGTCGCCCGGACGACCTGGATCGTCTCCCGGCGGTCGGCGACCGTCGTCCGGGTCGCGCCGTAGGCGGTGACGCCGACGAGGAGCCCGCCGCCGACGGCGACGACGCCGACGACCGTCAGCAGCTGGTCGGTGCCGGCGAGAAAGAAGCCGAGAACGCCGCGGAGCGGCGTCTCGCCCTGGGTGTCGGTATCCGCATCTGTCCCGTCCGCTCCATCCGCGCCGGCGTCCGCTTCGTCCGCTTCGTCCGCGCCCGACCCGCCCTCGATCACCAGCGCGCCGGTCGGCCCGAGCCGCTCGACGGTCGCCGGCCGGACGACGTACCACGACGGCGGCAGCACCGACCGCTCGCGGGGCGTCACGGAGACGGTCACCGTCGTCTCCCCGCGCAGGTCCTGCGTCGCCGGCGCCTCGAGCGTCCCGCGCGTCGTGCCGGCCCGGAGCCGCCGGTCGCCGAACTCGCGGTCGGTGCCGTTCGGGACCCCGGCGACCGTAGATTCGCCGTCCGGCTCCGTCGCCGTCGCCAGGGGGACGACCACGTCGCCGGGTTGGGCGGCCGCCCGCGCGTCGGACGGCGTTCCATAGTGGGTGGCGGCGCCCGGCGACTCCAGGCCCGCCGCCAGCGCGGCCATCTGGCTTCCGGCGGCGAAGACGAACAGCACCGTCCCGACGAGGAAGGCGACCGTCACCGCCAGGACGGCGACGGCGAGGCGGTCGTTGCGCCGCCAGCGGAACACCAGCGCCCGCCGGTAGCTCACCGGCGACCCTCCCCGACCGCGAGTCGGCCGCACATCGGACGTCTCCACACGAGACGAGCAGGGACAAAACCCCTTCGGGGGCGGCGGGTTACCGCGGCAGGTGTTCGATCGGCGAGACGCGGGTCGTCCGCCAGCCGGCGACGACCGCGCCGACGACGCCGACGACCAACCCGACGGCCCCGCCGAGAACGAACACCCACCGCGGCGCGTCGACGACGTTCGGAAAGCCCAGCGCGCCGACCGCGAGGTTGACCCCACGGATGCCCGGAACCGCGACCAGGATGCCGACGGCGGCGCCGACCGTCCCGATGACGACCCCCTCGGAGAGCGTGACGATGAGCAGCGTCCGGACGGAGACGCCGCCGGCCCGCAGCGCCGCCAGTTGGCGCCGCTGGTGGTAGACCAACAGTCCGAGGACGTTCGTCACGAGCGTGACGCCGCTGCCGACCGCCAGAACTGCAAGCGTCAGCGCGCTGGCGATGACGGCCGACTGCCGCCGGAGGACGGACTCGAACTGCTCGGAGCGGGTTCGGACGGTCAGCTCCGGGTACGTCGCCGACAGCTCGCGCTGGACCCGTCGGGTGTCGGCTCCCGTCTCGGTTCGGACGAGCACCGTCGACGCCGGGTCGACGCCCGTCGACCCTGACACCTCTTGCAGCTCCGAGAGGTGGAGCACGACCGTCGGCGCGCCGATGAACCGCGAGACGTCGTTGCTGACCCCGACGACGGTGAAGCTGTTCTCGTCGGCGGCGACGAGCGTCCCGCCGACGTGGATCGTGTCGCCGACCTCGACGCCGAGCCGGTCGGCGGCGCGCTCGTCGACGAGGGCCTCGCCGGTCGTCGGGCCGTCGTAGCCCCCGTCGGCGTAGTGGACGTCGCCCTCGGCGAAGCTCCGCCCCTCGACGGCCTCGAACCGCTCGCCGTCGCCGGTCGTCCCGACGCCGACGATCGTCCGGTAGTCGCCGCGGTCGGCGCCGGCGTAGACGGTCTGGAACAGCACCGCCCGCGCCCCGCGGACGTTCTCGCGGCGCTCGACGTCGCGGGACACCTCGTGGGCGTCGAACAGCTGGTTCTCGACGCTGCCGACCGCGCCGGGCGCGAAGCTCGACGGCCCCGCGGTCACCCACAGGTCGGCGCCGATGCGGTCGACGCCGGTGTCGCCGACGGTCAGGGCGCTCACGCCGACGCCCGTCAGGACGACCACCGTCACGACCGCCAGCGCGACACCGACGACGGCCAACGTCCCCCGGACCCGGTAGTGTCGCAGTTGGGCGAGTGCGACGCCGACGGCCGCCCGGAGCCGCGAGCCGATCATCCCAGTCCGGCCTCCTCGGCCGACCGGCGGCCGACGAACAGCAGGTACGGCACCGACAGCAGGCCGATGAGCACCGCGACGGCCACCCCGGCCGGCAGCAGCCACGGCTCGAAGACCGCCACCTGCGTGTCGAAGCGCCACCGTGCGACCGCGTTGGCGGCGAATGACCCGCCAGCCCAGACGATCAGCGCCAGGTAGCCGCCGAGAAGCGCCAACAGCAGCGTCTCGAGGCCGATCAGCGCCGCCCGACTCCGGCCGGAGACGCCGACGGCCGCGAGGATGGCTCGCCGGCGGCTGCTGGCGGCGACCTCGAAGCCGAAGGTCGTCCCGACCAGCAGCGTGCCGGTGGTCAGCGAGAGGATCAGCGCCGACGCCGCCATCGCCAGCGGCAGCTGCTCGTCGGCGGCCCGCTCGACCAGCAGCTCGCCGCGGCTCCGGACCGCCGCGTTCGGATACGTCGCCGCCAATGCCGTCTCCGTCTCGGCGGTCGCCGACGGCGCGGCAACCAGCAGGCGGTCGGCGGCGTCCCGCTCGTCGGCGCCGACGACCGCTTGGAGCTCGCTCAGCCGGACGACCGCCACCGGGAACTGGCTGACGCCGGCCCGTTTCGGCGGCGAGACGCCGACCACGGTGAACGTCCGGTCCGACGCCGACCGCCGCGGCGCGACGGTCGCGCCCGTCTCGACGTCGAGCGTCTCGGCGGCCGCCTCCGACAGTACCATCGACCCCGTCCACCGGCCGTCGTAGCTCCCGCCAGCGTAGTAGGGGTCGTCGGGCGACAGTTGGACCGACGAGACGGGCGTCACCGAGCCGTAACCCTGCTCCGGAACGACGCCGACCGCCAGCAGGTACTCGGTGCCGCCGTCGGGGCCTTCGACCGCCAACAGCTCCGTCAGCATCGGCGAGGCGTAGGCGACGTCGTCGCGGGCTGACAGCCGGGCAGCCGTCGCGTGGGTTCCCGCGAACCGGGTGGTCCCGACGTCGGTGACGGCGCTGGAGGCGTTCGATTCCGGCGTCAGCCAGTAGTCGATGCCGTCGGCGCTCGTGGCGGGACCCGTCGCCAGCCCGATGCTTACGCTCGTCACCACCAGCAGCAGCGCGACGGGGACGGCGATGCCGACGACGCAGAGCCACGTCCGACGCCGGCGGCCGGCGGTCAGCCGCCCCCACAGCCGGATCACGGCCACCCCGACGAGCCCCCGCCAGCGGGCGAGCCGCGAGCCGTCAGCCATCGGTGACCTCCCCGTCACGGAGGACGAGCCGCCGGCCGGCGGCCTCGACGACCCGGGGGTCGTGGCTCGCGACCACGACCGACCGGTCGTCGGCGACGGCGCCCAGCAGCTCCAGGATGGTGTCGCCGGTGGCGGTGTCGAGCTCGCCGGTCGGCTCGTCGGCGACGACCAGCGTCGGGTCGTTGACCAGCGCCCGCGCGATGGCGACGCGTTGCTTCTCGCCGCCGCTCAACTGGCCCGGCCGGTGGGTGAGCCGGTCGCCGAGGCCGACCTCCTCGAGCAGCGACTCCGCCCGCTCGCGGCGGCGCCGCTTGCCGACGCCCAGCTCGATCAGCGGTAGTGCCACGTTGGCCCGGGCCGACAGCGACGGTAGCAGGTGGAACCGCTGAAAGACGATGCCGACGTGGTCGAGCCGCAGCGCCGCCCGCTCGCCGGACGACAGGTCGTCGGTCGCCGACCCCAGCAGCCGGACGTGGCCGTCGGTCGGCGTGTCCAGCGCCGCCAGCAGGTGCAGTAGCGTCGTCTTGCCGCTGCCGCTGGCGCCGGTCAGCCCGACGAACTCGCCGGGGGTGACCGACAGCGACACCTCCGACAGCGCCTCCACCTCGTTGCCGTCGTCGAGCCAGCCGCTCGACCGGCCGTAGACGCGCGACACCGAATCACACTGGATGACGGCTTCCGACTCGGCGCGACCGTCGGCGACGCGACCGCGGTCCGGCTCAACGTTGCTCATCGGGCGGTTACTCGGAGGTCGTTCCGTGGAGAAAAAAGTCTACCCTCGCGGTCACCCGCCGCCGGACTCCCCGCTGAGGGCGAGGTACCTCAGTAATATGCCCGCGCCGACCGCAACCACGACCAGCCCGACCAGCGCCAGAAGGAACAGGTTGGTGCCGTCGTCGCCGTCTGGCGACGGGGTCGGCGTCCCGTCATCTGGGGTCGGGGTCGGGGTGGGGGTGGGGGTGCCGTCGTCCGGCGTCGGGGTCGGAGTTCCCCCGCCCGGCGTCGGGGTCGTCGGCGTCGGCGTCGTCGGCGTCGGGGTCGGCGCTGGCGTCGAGGTGGGCGTTCCCTGGGCGCCGCCGCCGCCGATGCCACCGCCGCCGCCGGCACCACCACCGCCACCGCCACCGCCGCCACCACCACCGCCACCGCCACCGCCACCACCGCCGCCACCGGCGCCGCCGCTCGACACCTCGATCGTCCCGTCGGTCGAGCTGAACCGTTCGTCGCTCGCCGCGCCGACGTGGACGTACCGGTAGGTCCCCTCCTCGAAGCCCGTCGTGTCGAGCGTGAGCGTCTCGGACCGCCCGGCGTCGGTCGCCGTGGCGTTGTCGGCGTCGATCACCGTCAGGTCACCGGCGATGGTGATGTTGTTGAACAGGCCGTCCGACGAGCCGTTGATCCTGATGGTGACGTTCTCCGTCGCCCCGTCGGGGCCGGTTACCGTCCCGTTGACGGTCACGTTGTCGAGCGACAGGTTCGATCGGTCGAAGCTCTCGTTGGCGTCGAGGACGAGCCGGCTGTCGAGGAACTGGTCCTCGTTGTAGAGGACGAGCGTGTGGTCGAACGAATCCCCGTCGAAGCCCGCGTCGACGTCGAAATCGACGGACTCGCCGGGTTCGACCGTCGTCTCCTCGGGGGTCGCCGTGGAGTCCGTCTCCCGGACCGCGACCGCCTCGATGCCGATCGCCGTCAGGTCGCTCTCGTGGACGTTGCCGGTCAGGTTGCCGTCGTCGTCGAGGTCGTACCCGTTGTCGAACTCGTCGATCGTGACGATGACGGCGTAGGTGCCGCTTCTCGACGGCGTGAAGTCGACGCCGTCGGGCAGTTCGCCGTTGGAGTCGAGGGTGACGTCCCGGACGTCGACGAACTCCGCGCCGTCGGTCCCAAGGGTGGCGCTGCCGCTGAGTGCGTCGAACTGGGGGTCGAACAGGTCCGACAGATTGCCCGACCGGTCGAGTCCCGGCCCGGTCGTCCGCGCGATCAGCACCTGCGCGTCCTCGTCGGCGTAGCGGGTCGTGTTGGCGCCGGTCGCCTCCTCGTAGGTCACCGTCACCTGCTGGTCCTTCTGGTGGACGTTCAGATCCTGGCGGTTGATCGGCACCTGGCCGTCGCTCGTGTTGACGAAGGTCGGGATGTTGAAGATACTCTGCGGGGCCGAGTCGGCCGTCCCGCGCAGCGGGAGCCCCGAGCGGTCCCACAGACACGCCCCGACGAAGTCCGTCACGGGACCGTCGATCGTCACCGACACCCCCGACACAGTGATGCTCTCGTTGACCGACTCGTCGGCCGCGCCGGCGATGTCGACGAGTTGGCCGTCGTCCTCGCAGGTGCGCTTGCCGCCGATGGCCGGGGCGAACCGGACGCTGCCGTTCACCGAGTCACCGCTCCCGTCGGCCTCGACGCCGTAGACGGGGTCGGTCACCGTCGACCCGCCGGCCGAGGACGGCCCCGTCGAGTTGCCCCAGTAGTTCAGCCGCGCGTCGACCCTCCCGCTCGTGTCTTCATTGATGACGCCGTCGCCGTTGTCCTGGATCACGTTGAAAGAGACGTTGATGTCCGACCGGTCGATGTCGCCGCTGACGGCCGACCGGACCCTGGTGCCGTTGGTGTTGTTCCGGATCACGTTCTCCGCGACGGTCACGTTCCGGAACGTCGAACTGCTACCGGCCTCGACGAGGACGCCGTCGTCGTGGCCACCGGTCGAGCCGATGTCCATCCGCTCGAATCGGCTGTCGGCGATCTCGCCCGACTCCGCGCCGAGCACGACGCCGCTGGAACTGTCGTCCGTGACCACCTCCGAGGCCGAGACGTCGGAAACGGTGCCTCCGCTCGTCTCGAGCGAGATGCCGCTGGACGTGGCGGACCCGTTCACCAGCGCCGTGCGCAGCCGGACATCGTCGACGTCGCCGTCGAGCCCCCGGACGCTCACGCCCTCGGTGTTGTCCTCGAGGACGACGCTACTCACGGTGACGTCGGACGCCGACGCCCCGTTGGCCGCGACGATCACGCCGGCGCCGCTCTCGTTGACCGCCGTCCGGTTCACCGTCAGCCCGGACAGATCGCTGCTGTCGGCCACCAGCCGGACGCCCGCGTCGCCGAAGCCGCTGATGACGAACCCCTCGACGGAGACGTCGTCGGCGTCGACGTCGAAGGCCGTCCGGTTGCCGGACCCGCTGAGGACCGACCGGTCGTCCGAGGCGGTCGCCTCCGGGTTGTCGGCGACGATGCGGACGTCGTCGGTGTCGACCGTCACCGACTCGGCGTAGACGTCGGGGCAAACGAGGACCGTGTCGCCGGGGTTCGCCGCGTCGACGGCGGCGTCGATGTCGTTGTGGGTGACGTCGTTCGCGCTGCAGTCCGACGGATTATTTCCGACTGAGGTCGTGTCGCTGACGTTCAACTGTTCCTGGGCGCCCGCCGTCCCGACCCCCCCGACGGCCACGAGCGCCGTCACCCCGAGCAATACGAGGAAGATACTCCGGCGAGATGGACTCATGTTCGGCGTCATCCTCACGGGGTCGACAAAAGTATTGTGTGCCGTACGTGAACTACCCCACCCTGCCGCGCTCGGGGCTACTGGCCCCTCGCTTGTTGAGGGGTAGGGCTTCCTGTTTCTGTGTCGGAACTTACATCCGGGGTGGACACAGCGGCTCCAGACTCCGCAGGCGGCTTCCCTTTACGGGCGGTTCGGAGTGTCCCACTCCTACCGATTGGACACCCAACCACAATCGACGGTGCGCGCTTCTTGTCACGCTTGAACACCGCCGGAGGCGTGGTGAGCATCGTACTACCCGGTTCGACCACAGGGGTAGTAAATGTGGTGGAGAACGTGTCTGCGACCCGTGCGGCGCTGTATCCCCTCTCTACTCGCTCCCTCCGGTCGCTCCTTGAGGAAGGGGGATTAGCGCCTCAACACAGCTAAAATCCACCTGACGATCGGTCGGCACGAGACGGCCGACATCCCGGACGACGATGACGCCGACCGTCGATTAGAACTATACCAGTCGGGGCAGAAGCAACCCGGACATGAGAGAGGTCCTCGCGGTCGCGATCGTGGTCGTCCCCGCGCTGGTCGCCGGCGGAACGGCGGTGACCGCCCAAGCGGAGTTCTCCGTCTCCGTCAGCGGCAGTACGACGGACGTGCCGGAGCGAACGGTCTCCTTCGGCGGTAGCGACAACGTCGTCGGCGAGGTCGCCGTCCGCGACCCCGGGTCGTCGGTGACCATCGACGCCGAGGGACCGGACGACGAGACGTACGACGTCAACCTCTATAACTCCGACGGCGACGTCGTCGAAAACTCCAGAAAGCGGGGCGGAAGCACGGAGACGACGTTCGACCTCGACCGCGGCCCGGGAACGTACGCCGCGACGGTGTACGACGACGAGGTGGTGGCGCTGACCAGCGTCGTCGTCGTCGGCTACGACGTCGCCCTGGATCTCCCCGATGGCGTCGACAGCGGGAACGCGACCGACGGAACCGTCGAGTTGACCGCCACGGACGGCGGAACCGTCGAGCGGGTCGAGGTCGTCCTCGTCGACGGCGACGAGGTCTTCCGGTTCGACGCCGCCTCGCGGAGCGGGTCGACCTACGAGGCGACCGTCGACGCCGCGGACGTCCCGGACGGTACGTACGACGCCTACGGGGTCGTCTTCAGCCCCGACACCTTCGAGAGCGGTCAGAACGAGATCATCGGCCTCGGAGCGAGACAGTCCTTCACCGTCGGCGACGGCGGCGACAGCGGTGGCGGTCCCGGCGGCCCGGTCGGGACGCCGACGGACGACGGGGCAGCGAACGATACCTCGACGCCGACGCCGACGCAACCCCCGGGCGGTGGGGCGTCGACGCCGACGGACGGCGGGGCGCCCGGCGACGGCGACGGCAGCGACCCGGGTGCGACCGCGACGACCACCGGCGCGACGGACCCCGGGGCGACGACGGTGACGCCGCCCGGCGACTCGGACGGGACCGGGCCGTCGGTGGGTGACGCCGCCGGGGTCGGGGCCGTCGTCGCCGGTGTCGTCCTCGTCTGCACGGCGGTCGTGCTCCGCCGCCTGCGCGGGACGCCACCGGAGTGACCGCCGCCGGATCGCGAGACGACGGCCGCTGGCCGTGCGGCCGGAGACGGACCGGTAATTAAGTCCCGGGCCGCCGGACTCGCGTGCATGGAGTTCACCGACGTCCTCCGGGCGCTCGTCGCGGTCTACCGGTCGCGGACGGACGAACTGCTCCCGGTGTACTTCCTCTCGCCGGCGGTCGCGCAGGTCGCACGGGTCGTCGTCTATGCCGGGGTCGCCGCCGTCTACGCCTACCTGTCGGCGACGGGGCGGCTGGCGCGGCTCCGGACCGACCTCCGGGGCGCCGAGGTCACCCCGTTGGGGGCCGGCGCGGACGGGGATGCCTTCCAGCGGTGGTTCGAGGCCGCCGCACTGGCCTTCGAGCGGCTGGTCGTCCCCGAGGTCGTCGTGGCCCTCGGCGCGACGGTCCTCGTCGCCCTCGTCGTCTTCGCCGTCCTGTACGCCGTCGCGGCGGCGGCACAGCTGTGCTGCTGTCTGGCGACGCTGCGCGACGAGCGAGGGACGACAGCCGCCGTCGCCGGCGCCCGCCGGCACTGGCGGCCGCTGCTCGGGCTGGCGGTCCTGCAGTCGGTCGCGGTCGCGCTGCTGACCGGTCTCGCGGCGGCGCTCGTGGCCGCGGCGGCGACGGCGTCGCCGGTCGCGGCGATCGCCGCCGGGCTGCTCGTCGTCCTGCCGTGGCTGGTCGCCGTCGTCGTCGTCCGGCTGGTGTTCGTCTTCGCGGCGGCGGCCGTCGTGGTCGACCGGACCGGCGTCCGGGGCGGGCTCGACGGCGGCGCGCGCTTCGTCCGGGCGAACCCGCTGTGGACGGCCGGCTACCTCCTGGCCGCGGTCGGCGTGATCGCCCTCATCGGATCGGCGTCGGCGGCCGGCGGTCCGAGCGGTGGTGCCGCCGGCGTACTCCTCGGGATCGTCGTCACGTCGCCGGTGCTCGACCTGCTGAAGATCGCCCTCTACGCGGACCGCGCCGGCGGCATCGACCCGCCGGCGCCGCCGGCGGTGACGCCCTTCGATCAGCTCCGGGCGGGCGTCCGGCGCGGCCTCGGCGCCGCGGAGACGTTCGTCCTGCGGAACCCGGGGCTGCACGTGGTCGCGACGCTGGCGTTCGTCGGCGGTGGTCTCGCCGGCTGGACGCTGGCGGGGCCCTACGAGGGCATCGTGACCGCCTCGGTCGAGGCCCGGCTCGAGGACCACGCCCCGCTGTCGGCGGCGGTGACGTTCGCGACGAACAATACCGCCGTCGCCGTCGGCAGCGCGGCCTCGGGACTGGCGTTCGGGGTGCCGTCGGTCGCCGCGCTGCTGTTCAACGGAGCGCTGTTCGGCGTGCTTGCGCGGCTCGAGGTCGCACCGGCGGTGCTGGCCGCCTTCGTCGCGCCGCACGGCGTCGTCGAGATTCCCGCGCTGCTGATCGCCGGGGCGCTGGGGCTGTCGCTGGGCGGCACCGGCTGGCGGGCCGCGACCGGCGACGCCGGCCGGGCGGACGTGGCGGCTGCCCTCGAACGGGCCTTCTGGGTGCTGGTCGGCGTCGCCGTCATGCTCGCCGTCGCCGGGCTCGTCGAGGGGCTGGTCAGCCCCTACTACTTCCGGGCGCTCCTCGGGGGGTAGTCCTCGGCGACGACCGAAGATACTCAGGTGTCTTCACCGCGTGAAAACGCCAACGGCCCTTGATATAGGTGGCTCCTAAACAACAAGACGGACCGGAGGGAGCCACAGATGGACATGAACACTGACAACGGAATCTCGGCGGAACAGCTGCGAAAGGAACTGGGGGCGGTGGAGACGCCGGCCGACGAGGCGGCGAGCGCCGACACCGACTCGTCGGAGGAGATCGTCGCGGACGTCAGAGAGCAACTCTCGGGGGGACAGACGTTTCGATTCGACGAGGACCGCTGATGAGCGACCTCGCGGACCACTTCGACGCCCACCTGAGCCCGGGCACCATCTACCCGCGACTGCACGACCTGGAGGAGGAGGGGCTGCTCGAGGTCCACGAGCTGGTGAAGACGAAGAAGTACTCGATCGCCGACACCGAGCGGGTCCGGCGGCGCATCGAGCAGACGCTGCAGCACCACATCGCGATCGGGAGCGTCTTCCACGCCTCCCTCGACGAGATTTAGGGGTCGCGTCGTTCGTCGCTACGTTCTGTTGTCGGAATCGGCGCTCGGAGGACGGTCTCGACGCCGTCGGTCCGCCGGACGACCACCTGGTCGCCGTGTCGGACCGCATCGATCAGTCGGCGTCACCGCCGACCGGGGCCCGTCGCGGGCCAGCCGGGTTAAACGTCTCCGACTCTCCGGTGACCGGATGGCGACCCGCGTCTGCGGCGGCGCTCTCGATCCCGTCGAGCACGCCGGGATTCCGGAACGGCTTCGTGATGGATGCGTCCAATTCGTCGTCGGCTTCCGGCCGAGAGCGGCTCAGTGTACGTCGCCACTCGCCGCTCGTGACGAGGCGGAACCGACGGCTCTCAGCCGCGACCGAAGGATATTGATACTCCGGCATCAACGCTTGTATCATGCTCGAAGAGAGGGCCAAACGGCTCGCGAAGTTCTGCCGGAACCAGGTCGGCGAGAAGCTCCGCAGCGTCACGGTCTACCGGCCCCAGGGGACGACACGGATTTACTCCGACAACGAACTGCGGGAGCAGTACACCGAGGCCCAGCTGTCGGCACTGGTCGAAAGCGCCATCGAACTCAACGCGACCCTCCACCAGACCGACATCGAGGCGACGCCGCTCGGTCGCCCCCAGGCTGGCGTCTACTCCTTCGAGGAGGCGTTCGTCATCCAGTGGCCCTGGGACAAGACGACCGGCGTGGTCGCGACCTTCGACGCCGACGTGGGGTCGTCGCTGGCCGGCTTCCTCACCGAGTGTCGGGCCGTGCTCGACGAGGACCGACCGGACCGCGATTGAGCGTCGGCCGCCGGCGGCCTCCTCGCGGGTCGCCCGCACCTGATTCTCGACGTCACGACGACACCGAGCCGTCTCCAATATCGGGCCGGCTCGGCGTCGATCCCGCACGGTGTGTCGATCCGGGACGGCTTCTCGGACAGCGGCGATCGCGCGGTTTCTGGGCCGGGAGGCCGCATGCAGGGGGTCGCGCCGCGCCACCAGAGACTTGACCTCGCGGGCGCATGTCCTCGTCATGGACCGACGGCGGTTCCTCGCCGGCACGACGACGGTGGCGCTCGCGACGGCCGGCTGTCTCGACGGCGGAGCGAGCGAGGACCCGACGGCGTCGCCGACGACGTCCGACGCGCCGACCCGACTCGTCGCCACGTCGTTCGAGGTGACGAACGTCAACTGCGGTGACGGGGCGGTGGACCACAAGGCCGACATCGGCGACGGCCGGGTCGTCGTCGACGGCGTCGTCGGCGGAGCCGATGCCTGTCACACCGCCGAGCTGGTCGGCGCCGACTACGACCGGGCGACCGACACCCTAGAGGTCACTGTCGCGGCCGTCCGGGGCGACGGCGATGACGACGACGACCGCGCCTGCGCCGGTTGTCTGGTCGACATCGAATACGTCGCGACCTTCGCGTTCGAAAACGGCGAGCCGGGGTCGGTGACGGTCCGGGCTCGCGGCGCGACGTAGACCGGCTGGGCCTCAATCGCCGACGGGTAGCGCCTTCAGCCCGTAGCGAGGGACGCCTTCCTCGACGTATATGCGCCGGGGGACGGCGCGGACGCGGTCGCCGACGGCGGCCTCGCCGACGACCTGGACCGGTATCGAGACCGCCTCGTTGCCAGCGTCGAAGGCGACGACCGCGACCCCGAAGGCGCCCTGGCGGGCCTGCAAGGCGGCGAACTCCGGCGGGGCGCCGCCCTCGCCGATAACCGTGGCGGCCTCGACGGTGCCGGTCCGGGCGGGCTCGACGGGCTCGAAGTCGGTCAGGCTCCGGCAGTCGGGGCAGGCGCCCGCCGGCGGGAAGGCGACGGCCCCGCAATCCGGACAGCGGCCGGCCTCGTGGCGGTGCCGGGAGGGGAGGCTCCGGCGCCAGCTCGGCACCGAGACGTGGGCCGCGCCGCCGTCCGGGACGTCGCCGACGACGTCGCCCCGCCGCCGGAGATACGCGGTGTAGTCCAGCTCCCGATCGACCGACAGCGACGCCTCGACCGGGGCCGTCCCCTCGATTCGAGCGGCGACGGCGCCGGCGCCGGACCCCCACCCGATGGCCAGCGTCCGCTCGTGGCCGGCCTCGAAGGCGTGGGCGAGACCGAGCGGAACGCTCGCGGCGGCGGTGTCGCCGAGCTCGGAAACGGTCTCGACGGCCGCGACCGCCTCGTCGTCGATGTCGGCCCGGTACGGGAGCCGCCCGTCCGGCGCCTGCACCGCGACGGCGTCGACGTCGGCGCCGGTGTCGAGCCCGTCGAGGGTCGCCTCGACCGGCTCGACGAACGCCGCCCGGTCGTAGCGCCCGGCGTCGAGCCCGTCGAGGCGGTCGTCGCCGGCGCGCCGGAACCGGGTTCCCGGTCGGGGGTCGGTCGCGGCCGCCGTCTCGACGACCGTCGCCGGCGCGTCCGGGCCGACGAGCAGGGCCGCCGCGCCCGCGCCGGCAGCGCGCTCGCGGGGGTCGTCGGGCTCGCCGGCGGGGCAGTCGGCGGCGACGACCAGCGCCGTTCCCTCCCCCTCGCGGTCGAGGGCGTCGAGCAGGGCGTCGACGCCGGCCCGGGTGTGGCCGCCGTACGTCCGGCCGGCGACGTTGGCGGGCGCGCCGAGGTAGGAGCCGAGCCGCGGCGTCAGGTCCTCCTCGGCCAGCGGCGGCGTCGTCGTCGCGAATGTCAGTACGTCGAGAACCGCGCCGTCGACGCCGCCGGCCGACAGCGCCCGCCGGGCGGCCTCGACGCCCATCGTCAGCGCGTCCTCGTCGGCGTCGGGGACGGCCGTCGTCTCGACGCCCGACACCTCGAAACGGCCCCAGGCGTCTTCGAAGGCCGCGGCCGGCACCCGGTTGGCGGGCGCGTAGGCGCCGACGGCCAGGACGCCGCGGCTCACGACCCGGCCCCCCGTCGGTCCTCGCGCTCGAGGACGTGAACGACCGCCGCGCCGCCGGAGCCGCCGACGTTGTGGGTGAGCCCGACCGCCGGCGCCTCGAGCCCCCGGTCGCCGGCCCGGCCGGTCAGCTGGTCGAACGTCTCGACCACCTGGCCGGCACCGGTCGCGCCGATGGGGTGGCCCTTCGACTTCAGCCCGCCGGAGGTGTTGACCGGTAGCTCCCCGTCCGACTCGGTGGCGCCGGATTCGACGTACGGCCCGGCCGCCCCGCGCTCGCAGGACCGCAGGTCCTCGTAGGCCAGTAGCTCCGCGATCGCGAAGCAGTCGTGGACCTCCGCGAAATCGAGGTCCGCGGGTCCGACGCCGGCGGCGTCGTAGGCGGCATCGGCGGCCCGCCGGGAGGCCGGAATCGAGGTGTAGCTGTCCCGCCGGAACAGCCCGACCCGGTCGGCGGCGGCGCCGACGCCGGCCACCCGGACCGGGTCGGCGGCGAAGTCGTCGACGACGTCCTCGCTCGCGACGAGGACCGCGGCGGCGCCGTCGGTCGTCGGACAGCAGTGATACAGCGTCAGCGGGTCGGCGACCGTCGGCGCCGCCGTCGCCTCCTCCAGCGTGCAGGTGAAGTCCAGCTGTGCCTTCGGGTTCCGCGCGCCGTTGTCGTGGTTCTTCACCGCGACGGCCGACAGCTGGTCGGTCGTCGTCCCGTGCTCGCGCATATGGGCGGAGGCCATCTGGGCGTAGACGCCGGCGAAGGTGGTCCCGGAGAGCCGCTCCCACTCGGTCTCGCCGGAGACGCCCAGCCAGTAGCGGACGGTGTCGCCGGAGAGGTCCGTCATCACCTCGACGCCGCCCGCGAGGACGACATCGGCCATCCCGGACCGGACGGCCATCACGGCCTGCCGGACGGCGTAGCCGGAGGCGGCACAGGCGTTCTCGACGCGAGTCGCCGGGGTGCCGTCGAGGCCGACGTGTTCGGTGACGGCCGGCGCCGAGAGGCCGATCTGGCGGCCGCCGACGCCGAGCGTCCCGACGTAGGCCTCGTCGACGGCCCCGAGGTCGATGCCGCGGTCGACGCTGTCGACGGCTTCCTCGACGGCCGTCCGGAACAGCGACCGGTAGCTCTCGTCGGGGAACGACCCGTATGCCGACTGGCCCGCCCCGACGACGTAGGCGTCGCGCATACCGGCCGGTCGACCGGTCGGCGCTTAACGGTTCCTGCTACCGCGGCTCCGTGCCCGCCGGGCGCCGACCGCCCGGTCGGGGCGTCGCCGTCGCCGCCGGCGCGCTCGGCGTCACCTTGAGGAGGACGCCGGCCCGAGTCGGCGGCATGGAGACGCGTCTCGCCGTCGACGTCGGGGGGACCTTCACGGACCTGGTCGCGGTCGTGGACGGGGCCGTTCACGTCGAGAAGGTCGCCTCGACGCCCGAGGAACCCGACAGGGCCGTCGTCGACGGCCTCGAGGCGGTCGCCGACCGCGCGCCGCCGGCGTCGGCCGACTACTTCGCCCACGGGACGACCGTCGCGACCAACGCCGTCCTCGAGCGGTCGTTCGCGGAGACGGCGCTGGTCACCACCGCCGGCTTCCGCGACGTCCTCGAGATCGGCCGCCAGGACCGGCCGGACATCTACGAGCTGCACGGCTCGAAGCCCGACCCCGTGGTGCCGCGGGACCGCCGCTACGAGGTCGACGAGCGGGTCGACGCGCGCGGCGAGGTCGTCGAACCGCTGGACGGCGACGCCGTCGCGGCTCTCGCCGAGGAGATCGACGCCGACAGCGTCGCCGTCGCGCTGCTGTTCGCCTTCGAGAACCCCGACCACGAGGAGCGGGTCGGCGAGTCGCTCCGGGCGGCGGGCGTCGACAGTGTCTCGCTGTCGTCGTCGGTGCTGCCGGAGATCCGCGAGTACGAACGGACGCTGGCGACGGCGCTGAACGCCGCCCTCCGGCCGACGATGGACGGCTATCTCGGCCGGCTGGCGGCGGCGCTGGACGACGCCGACGTCGCGGCGCCGCTGCGGGTGATGGGGTCGGACGGCGGCGTCGTCCGGGCCACCGACGCCCGCGAGCGACCGGTCGAGACGCTGCTATCGGGGCCGGCCGCCGGCGTCCGCGGGGCTGCCCACGTCGCCGACCGCCTCGACCGCCCGGATGCGCTGACGATGGACATGGGTGGCACCTCCTGCGACGTCTCGCTCGTCACGGACGGCGAGCCGCTCGTGACGACGGAGGTGACCGTCGGCGACTACCCGGTGGCCGTGCCGACCGTCGACGTCCACACCGTCGGGGCGGGCGGTGGCTCGATCGCCCGGCTGGACGACGGCGGCGCGCTGCGGGTCGGCCCCGAGTCGGCCGGCGCCGACCCGGGGCCGGTCTGCTACGGCCGCGGCGGGACCGAGCCGACGGTGACCGACGCCCACTGCGTGCTCGGCCGCATCGACCCGGCGGCGTTCGCCGGCGACGTCGGCGGGGCCACTGAGGAGACGGCGGCGGCGCTGGAGTCGCTCGGCGACCGCCTCGGCGTCGGTCCCCGGGAGGCCGCCGCCGGTGTCGTCCGGGTCGCCGTCGCCGACACCGCGCGGGCGCTGCGGGTCGTCTCCGTCGAGCGCGGCCACGACCCCCGGGAGTTCTCGCTGGTCGCCTTTGGCGGCGCCGGCCCGCTGCACGCCGCCGCCGTCGCCGCCGAGGTGGGTGTCCCGGAGGTGCTCGTCCCCCGGGTGGCCGGCGTACTGTCGGCGTTCGGGCTGCTGGTCTCCGACGTCACCCACGAGACGGCCCGCTCGCGGGTCCGGCCCTGGGACGACGTCGACGCCGAGGACCTGGAGCGGCGGTTCCGCGAGTTCGAGCGAGCGGGCGCCGACCGGGTGCCCGACGACCTGCCGGTCGAACACGACCGCTTCCTCAACGTGCGCTACGCGGGCCAGTCGTTCGACCTCCGGGTGCCGGCGCCGTCGCCGGTCGACGGGGCGGCCCTGTCGGCCGTCGCCGACCGGTTCCACGACCGCCACGCCGAGCGGTACGGCCACGCCGCCTCCGGGGAGCCGCTGGAGCTCGTCGCCGTCCGGATCCGGACCCGCGGCGTCGTCGAGCCGCCCGACCCGGCGCCGCCGGCCGACGGCGACGCCGACGACGCGGTCCGGGAGACGCGGACGGTACGGTTCGACGCCGACCGCGAGACGCCGGTCTACGACCGCGGGGCGCTCCCGCCGGGGGCGACGGTCGAGGGCCCGGCAATCGTCGAGGGCCCCGACGCCACGACGGTCGTCCGGCCGAGCGACGAGCTCGCGGTCGCCGACGACGGGACGCTCCGGATCGAGGTGGGACGATGAGCGACGAGACGGTCGACCCGGTGACGCTGGAGGTGGTCCGCAACGGCTGTGCGGCGGTCTGCGAGGAGATGAACGCGACGCTGATCCGGACGAGCTACTCGCCCAACGTCACGGAGCGGCAGGACTGCTCCTGTGCGCTGTTCGACGTCGACGGCCGGCTGGCGGCGCAGGCGGAGACCCTGCCGGTCCACCTCGGGGCGATGCCGTTTTCGGTGGCGGCGGCGCTGGAGGCGCACCCGCCGGCGACGCTGGAGCCGGGCGACGCCGTGCTGTTGAACGACCCCTATGAGGGCGGCGCCCACCTGCCGGATCTGACGCTCGTGACGCCGGTCTTCGTCGACGACGATCTGGTCGCCTTCGCGGCCAACCGCGCCCACCACGCCGATGTCGGCGGCGCGACGGCCGGCAGCGTCGGCGCCGACGCCACGGAGATCTACGAGGAGGGGCTCCGGATCCCGCCGGTGAAGCTGCTGGCGGGCGGCGAGGAGCGGGCGGCCGTCTACGACATCATCGAGCGGAACGTCCGGACGCCCGAGGAGCGCCGCGGCGACCTCCGGGCGCAGGTGGCCGCCAACGAGACCGGCGTCGAGCGGGCCCGGGAGCTGGTCGAGCGGTACGGCCGCTTCGAGGACGTCCTCGACGGGGACGGCCGCGGCGCCGAGGATCTGCCGGTCGTCGCGACGGTGACCATCGACGGCGACGCCGTGACGGTCGACTTCGCCGGAACGGCTTCTCAGGTCGACGGCCCGGTGAACGCCGTCTTCGCGGTGACGGCATCGGCGACGTACTACGCCGTCCGGGCGGTGACGGACCCGGACATCCCGCCGAACGCCGGCTGCTACCGACCGGTCGACGTCGAGACGCCGTCGGGGAGTCTCGTCGATCCGGAGCCGCCGGCGGCGGTCGTCGGCGGCAACCTCGAGACCTCACAGCGCGCGACCGACGTCGTCCTCGGGGCGTTCGCCGAGGCGGTCCCCGAGCGGGCCGTCGCCGCCGGCCAGGGGACGATGAACAACGTCACCTTCGGCGGGACCGACGACGGCGGCGACGGTGGCGACGCCTTCGCCTTCTACGAGACGCAGGCCGGCGGCTTCGGCGCGGGGTCGGGCGGCGACGGGATGGACGCCGTCCACGTCCACATGAGCAACACGCTCAACACGCCGGCGGAGGTGCTGGAGACGGCGTACCCGCTACGCGTGCGCCGGTACGAACTCCAGCCGGACACCGGCGGCGCCGGCCGGCACCGCGGTGGGCTCGGCCTTCGGCGGGACATCGAGGTTCTGATGGACGCGGTCTGTAGCCTGCTGGCGGACCGCCAGCGGCACGCGCCGTACGGGCTGGCGGGCGGGGAGACCGGCGCGACCGGCGCGACCTACCGGCTCGACGGCGACGACACTCGGCGACTGGCCGCCAAGTCGACGCACGACCTCGAGGCGGGCGACGTCGTCAGCCTCCGGACGCCCGGCGGCGGCGGCTACGGCGACCCGACCGAGCGGGACGCCCCCGGCCGGCGACGGGCGAACAGCCGCCCTGCCCGAGCCCGGCGACGTGTTGCCGGTGTGGAGGTTCCGAACGGCCAAAGGTTATGCCGGGGGGCTGCGACGGCACCTCCATGCCGTACAGCTACGAGCCGCATCACTTCGAGGATCTGGCGGTCGGACAGACCTTCGAGAGCGCCGGCCGGACCATCACGGAGACGGACTTCCACATGCACTCGATGTTCACCGGCGACTGGACGGAGCTGCACACCAACGCGGAGTACGCCGAGGAGGGGCCGTTCGGCGCCCGCATCGCCCAGGGGCCGATGACGTTCATCGTCGCCACCGGCCTGTTCCAGCGGACCGGCATCGTCGAGCGGACCGTCGTCGCCTTTCTCGGGATGAACTACATGGACGTCCCGAACCCGGTGTTCATCGGCGACACCCTCAGCGCCGTCTACGAGTGCGCCGAGAAGCGGGAACTCGACAGCCGGGACGACGCCGGCTACGTCGAAATCGACACCCGCATGACCAACCAGGACGACGAGTCGGTGTTCGAAGGTGATATGAAATTCCTATTCAAGCGCCGCGAGTAGTCACTCCGAGTGGTCGGCGTCGAGATCGAGCCGGAGCCGTTCGACGTCGGCCAGTTGCCGGTCGTCGTCGGGCAGGTCGGCGGACTCGAGGGCGGTCGCGACCGCCTCGAGGTCCGATTCGAGGGCCGCGAGTCGGTCGCGGACGACCGCCGCGTCATCGTCCGTCGAGCCGTCCGATAGTCCGTCGGCCAGCCGCTCGGCGCGGCCGGCGATGGTCTCCAGTCGGCGGTCGACGGCCGACGGTGCGGGGTCCTCGGGCGGATGGGTGTCGACGCTCGGGGGATCGGCGACCTCGAGGCCGTCGGCGGCGGCATCGACGGCCACGACCGAGGGCGGCTCGACGCGGGCGTCTTCCGGCGAGCCGGACAGCTCCAGGCCGTAGCCGAACCGCGCGGACCCGCCGGCGACCGCGACGGTCGCGGTCACGCAGTCGGAGCCGACGCGGCCGGCCTCCAGGCTGTCGCGGTCCTCGAAGCCGGCCGCTGCCACCGGCAGCGCGCCGGGTAGCTCGTCGACGACCCGGACCCGGACCGGGGCGGCGGCCCACAGTTCGAACGCCGCAAGCAGCCCCTCGCGACTTGGCTCGAGTCGCCGCTCGACGACGACCCCGTTCCGGGAGATGACGACCGATTCCGGGGACAGTTCCATCGACGATTGGGACCTTGGCCACGGGACAGTATAAACGCCCGCCGGTATCGACGGCTGAAACGGCGACGGCGCGGCCGTGGCCGCGGCCGCAGTCGCGGTCGCGGGCCGGGCGGGTTTTTGTGACCGCGGCGCAACGACCCCCCGTATGCTGGACGTACTCGACGACGAGCCGCGCGCGGTCGATACCCACGCCCACCAGCCGACGGGCGTCTTCCTCGAGGACGCCGGCGGCGAGATGATGGCTGACGCCGCCGAAACGTTCGGCGCGACGCTGGAGACCAGCGACTACGGGGAGATGGTTGCCGAGTACCACGAGGCGGGCGTCGACCGGACGGTGCTGCTCGGCTGGGACGCCGAGACCAACACGGGCAACCCGCCGGTGCCGAACGACCACGTCGCGGAGGTGTGCGACGAGTACCCCGACTTTTTCGTCGGCTTCGGCTCCGTCGACCCGCTGAAGGACGATTGCATCGAGGAGGCCCGCCGCTGCGTCGAGGACCTGGACCTCTCGGGCTTTAAGTTCCAGCAGATCGCTCAGGGGTTCGCGCCGAACGACCCCGAGCACCGAGAGCTGTTCGACGTCATCGAGGACCTCGGTGTCCCGGTGGTGTTCCACGGCGGCAACTCGACGCTCGGGGCGGGCGCGCCCGGTGGCCGCGGCCTCCGGGTGAAGTACGGCGACCCGATGCTGGTCGACGACGTCGCCGCCGAACATCCCGACCTGCAGATTCTGCTCGCGCACCCAGCATTCCCCTGGGAGAAACAGCAGCTCGCCATCTGCCAGCAGAAGGGCAACGTCTACATGGACCTCTCGGGGTGGCTGCCGCGCTACATCGACGACCAGGTGCTGCAGTACGCCGGCTCCATCCTGCAGGACAAGGTAATGTTCGGCACCGACTACCCGATGATCGAGCCCGAGGAGTGGCTCGAGGACTTCGCCGAACACACCGACTACCCGCCGGAGGTCCGACGGAAGCTACTGTGGGAAAACGCCGAGACGTTCCTCGATCTTTAGTCGAACACCTGCCGCAGCAGCGCGGCCTGCCCGCGTCGGAGCCGCTCCAGCAGCGCGGACTTCGAGAGGTCGAGTTCCGCCGCCACTTCCTCGGCGATGACCGCCTTCGGCACCTCGAAGTAACCCATCTCATAGGCGGTCTCGAGGGCCTCGGCCTGTGCCGGTGTCAGGTCCCAGCGGGAATCAACGCTGCCCTCGCCCTCGGCCCGGAGCGGCGAGACCCGCTCCAGTCGGACGCCGACGGCCTCGCCGGCGGCCGCCAGCACGCCGTTCAGCACCTCCTGGCCGACGACGGCGCCGACATGCCGCTCGACGCCGTCTCGGTAGCCGACCGACTCCACCAGGAACCCCTCGTCGATGAGCCGGTGGACGACGCAGCGCGCCTTCGAGAGACACCGGTAGGTGTAGGCCTCGTCGGTCTCGGCGCGGTGGAGATAACGGACCCGGTCGTCGGCGTCGAGGGCCTCGCCGACGGCGACGGGCGCCGAGAACCGCAGCAGGGCGTAGCCGTCGCCCCGCCGCAGCGGCGGCGCCACCTCGATCGCCGTCTCCGTCGCCCGCGAGGCCTCCGCCAGCGGGCAGTCGTCGTCGGTGACGCGGAACTCGACGACCAGACACTCCGGTATCACGGCGGCGGTTCGGCCGCTCGACATATAAAACAGCCACATAGACGGGTAAATTCGTATGTGGGAGTGCCACATTAACGATCGATAACGATGGATCTCGAAACGGTGAAAGAGCAGTCGGGGCCGCGGGAGTTCGGGCCCGCCGACGAGATGCCCCGGGAGTACAGGGAGGCGGCCACGCGGATGATCCAGTTCCACGCCAACAGCGAGATCATGGGCGCCTACATCGAGCGGCCGTTCATCCGACAGGCGCCGTCGCTGGACCGGAAGCTGGCGGTCAGCGCGCAGGTCCAAGACGAGGTTGGCCACGGACAGCTGCTGTACCGCGCGGCCGAGGAGCTGGGGATCAAGACCCGCGAGGAGATGCTCGACGAGTTGGCGAGCGGCGAGGGGAAGTTCCTCAACTGCTTCCACTACCCGCTGGACGACTGGTACGAGCTGCCGATGATCATGTTCTTCGTCGACGGCGCGGCGATGCGGCGGCAGGCGACGCTGAAGCGCACGTCGTGGGAGCCGTACGCCCACGCCATCGACAAGATCTGCTTCGAGGAGGGGTTCCACATCAAACACGGCGAGGACATCCTCCGGACCATCGCGACCGGCTCCCGGCGGGACCGCCAGCGGCTCCAGGAGGCCTTCGAGAAGTGGTGGCCCCGCATTCTGCAGTTCTTCGGGCCGACCGACGACGACTCCACGCACGGCGGCTTCGCGACGGACGTCGGGCTGAAGACGATGAGCAACGACGACCTTCGAAACGCGTTCCTCAACGCCTACGTCCCGAAGGCCGAGAAGTACGGCCTCGAACTGCCGGAGTACCCCCGCGTGGAGTACCACGCCGACGACGACTACTACGAGGTCTACGAGGAGGACCTCGACTGGGAGGAGTTCTTCACCGTCGCGAAGAACGAGCACCCGACGGGCGCCGGCCAGATCGACAAGCGCCGCCGCACCCAGAAGGCCGTCGAGTGGGTGCGCGACGCCATCGAGTCCCCGGACACGACCGGCGTCAGCCCCGCCGCGGCCGACGATTGATCATGAAGTGGGAAGTGTTCCGCCAGGACAAGAAGAAGGACTACCACACCCACGTCGGCAGCGTCCATGCGCCGGACGCCGAGATGGCGAAGCAGTACGCCCAGATCATGCACGCCCGCCGGAAGCCGGCCAACAGCCTCTGGGTCGTCCCGAAAGGAGAGATCGCGGAGGTCCACGCCGACGACGCCGGCGTCGAGATGGGCGGCACCACCCGGAAGGAGTACCGCTGGGCGACCAACTACAACACCAACGAGTCCTTCGCCGAGGAGATCGAGGCCAGCCAGCGCGAGCAGGAGGAAGCCGAGGAGGACCTCGCGGAGGCGGACCGATGACGCTCGAGGGGCCCGGCGACCTGGACGACCGCGAGCGGGCGGCCGTCGAGGCGGAGCTGCGGTGTCTCGGCGACGACGAGTTCGTCACCGCCGAGCGCTACACCGAGTGGCAGGTCCGCGGGCCGACGCTGGAGTCCGACATCGCCGTCGCCAACATCGCTCAGGACGAACTCGGCCACGCGCGGCTGTGGTACGACCTGCTGGAGGGGTTCGGCCACGATCAGGTCGACCTCATCTGGGAGCGCGACCCCGCGGAGTTCCGGCACGCCACGCTCGTCGAACGGCCGTACGAGGCCGGCGACTGGGCCGACCCCGTTCTCCGGGGTTACCTCTACGACACCTACGAGCGGCTCCGCGTCGAGGCGCTGTCGGAGTCGGCGTACGCGCCGATCGCCGACCGCGTCGAGAAGGCCCTCGGCGAGGAGGAGTACCACCGCGAGCACGCCCATAACTGGCTGGAGCGGCTCTGCGAGGACGCCGAGGGCCGGCGCCGTGTGCAGGCGGCCCTCGACCGGCTGTTCCCGCACGCGCTGACGCTGTTCGCCCCGACCGATCGCGAGGAGGCCGTCGTCGACACGGGCGTCCGGCCGGTGCCGCTGTCGGAACTGCGGCGGGAGTGGCGCAACGTCGTGACGCCGTTCCTCGGCAGCCTCGGGCTGGAGGTGCCCGTCGCCGACCACGCGGAACTGCTGCCGGCGGCCCGCGGCCGCGACGGCGACCACACCGACGCCTGGGAATCGCTGTACAACGAGTTCACCTTCACCTACGAGCAGCTCGGCCGCGAGTCGGCGCCGGCGCTGATGCCGGAGCCCGGGGAGGCGGATGCCGATGTCTGAGGACGGCCCCGTCGACCTCGGGGAGCCCGACGACCTCGAGGGCGGCCCGAGCTACTGCACCTACACCGACTACGACCACGGCGTCGCCGTCGAGGAGCTGCCGGCGACGGGCGCCGACGCCGACGGCCCGGAGGCGGCCGTCTTCGAGGAGCTACAGGGCGTCGAGGACCCCGAGATGCCCATCTCGGTGGTCGACTTGGGGCTCATCTACGGCGTGACCGTCGCGGACGGCCGCGCGACGGTGACGATGACGCTCACCTACACCGGCTGTCCGGCCCGCGACTACCTCCAGGAGGACGTCCGGCAGGCGGCGGCCCGCGCCGACGGCGTCGAGGCGGCCGAGGTCGAGCTGGTGTGGAGTCCCGAGTGGAACCTCGAGATGGTGACCGACGCCGGCAAGGCCGACCTCCGGGAGTTCGGGGTATCGGTATGAGGAACCGCCCGGACCCCTCGACGGAGGCCGGCGACGACGACGCCGCCAAGTGTCCGTACTGCGGGTCGACGGACACCGACCGCGAGCACCCAACGGCCGTTTGACCCACCTGAAGGCCTTTACTACGCAAGCGATAGCGATGGCTATGCGACGCCGCAGTCTGCTGGCCGCCGTCGGGACGACGAGCGCCGTGCTTGCCGGGTGTTCCGCCGGAAGCGAGTCCCCGTCGTCGGCCGAGACACTGGAGCCGTGTACGGCGGCGCGCCCGGACCCGGTCGACCCTGACGGCGAGATGGAGCCCCGCGAGTACCCCGAGCGACCCGACGAGCGGACCGCGGAGAGCGTCGGGCCGTTTCTCGAGGCGTTCGAGGGCACGTACCGACAGCACGAGATTCTCGCCGCGGAGACGACGGCCTACGGTCACAGCGCTTCCATCGAGGGGGTACAGCAGCGCGACGACGGCTACCGCGTCGAGTTGGAGACCAGCTACTACTACAAGGAGGAGACCGACCGTGGAACGGTCCACGCCGACAGTCCGCTGTACCGGGTCGTCTATCTCGTGGCCGACGACCGGCTCCGCCGCGCGGAGGGGAGCGCCTACGGGTCGACACCAGACCCTGCCGACGGCGAGACGGTCGCCTGTCGGTGACCGGAGTCAGGCGCCGGTCTCGAGGTCGCCGCCCTCCCGCTCCCACTCGGTGAGGCTCCCCTCGTAGAAGGCGAGGTCCGGATATCCGAGGTGCCGGAGGACGGTGTAGGTGTGGCTGATACGGCGGGCGGTGTTGCAGTACAGCAGGACGCGCCGGTCGGGGACGACCCCACGGTCGGCGAGGAGGTCCCGGAGCGCCGGCTCCGGGCGGAGCCCGCGGGAGTCGTCGTCGACGAGTTCGCGCCAGTCGAGCCGGATCGCCCCGGGGATGTGGCCCTCCTCGAACTCCCAGGCCTCGCGGGTGTCGACGAGGACGGCCTCGGGGTCGTCGACGGCGGTCTCGACGGTCGCGAGGTCGACCAGCGGGAGCAGGTGGAGCCGCGCCGGGTCGTGGCCGTACAACTCGGCGGTCACGAGCAGCCGGGCGGCGAAGACGCCGTGGGTGTCGTCGTAGGCGACGAGGCGATCGTCGACGCCGACGCCGGCCTCGCTCATCAGTTCGGCGAAGCGGTCGGCGCCGGGCAGCATCCCGGCCTCGCCGGCCGTCTCCGAGCGGAAGCTGTCGAAGGGGACGTTCGGCGCCCCAGGGAGGTGGCCGATGCCGTCGTACTCCCAGGCGTCGCGGACGTCGACCACGCTGACGTCGCCGTCGCGGAGCCGGTCGGCGACCCACGCCGCCGGCACCACTGCGTCGCTCATACCGGGGGTCGGGCGCCGCGCGGTTTAATATTGTACTCTTGCGCTCCGGGTCGCTCCAAGCTACCCGCAACGGTTGCCGGTAATTGAATTAAACACGCCCGCGGAGGACGCCGACGCCGGCGATTCCCGCGGCGTCGACGGCCGTCGAGCGGGCACGGAGGACGGCCGGTCGGCGGCAGTTATTTCTCCTTCTCGTGATGGTCGGTCGAACGTTCCGGTAGTCGTAGGGTTATGTACGTGGTAGAACTACGGTTCAGGTGTATCATGACCGACTACGCAACGGAGGACGTGCTCGTATCGGCGGACTGGGTCGAGGACCATCTCGACCAGTTCCGGAGCGACGACCCGGACTACCGACTGCTCGAGGTCGACGTCGACACCGAGGTGTACGACGAGGAGGGCCACGCGCCCGGCGCGATCGGCCTCAACTGGGAGGCCGACCTGCGCGACCAGGTCGAGCGCGACCTGCTGAAGAAGGATGACTTCGAGGCGCTGCTCGGTGACCTCGGCGTCACCGAGGACACGACCGTCGTCCTGTACGGCGACAACGCCAACTGGTTCGCCGCCTACACCTACTGGGAGTTCAAGTACTACGGCCACGACGACGTCCGACTGCTGGACGGCGGCCGCGACTACTGGGTCGCGAACGACTACCCGCTGACCGACGAGGTGCCGGAGTTCTCGTCGGCGTCATACGACGCCAGCGGCCCCCGCGAGTCCATCCGGGCCTACCGCGAGGACGTCGAGAAGGCCATCGATCGCGGTCTACCGCTCGTCGACGTCCGCTCGCCGGAGGAGTTCAGCGGCGAGATCCTCGCGCCGCCGGGACTGCAGGAGACCGCCCAGCGCGGCGGCCACGTCCCCGGCGCCCAGAATATCTCGTGGGCCGACGTGACCAACGACGACGGCACGTTCAAGACCCGCGAGGAACTCGCGGAGCTGTACGGCGAGTACGGCATCGACGGCGACGAGACCACCATCGCCTACTGCCGCATCGCCGAGCGCTCCTCGGTGGCGTGGTTCGCGCTGCACGAGTTGCTGGGCTACGAGGACTGCTCCAACTACGACGGCTCCTGGACGGAGTGGGGCAACCTCGTCGGCGCGCCCATCGAGACGGGCGAGGCCAGCGACTGACGGCCGCGGCCCCGGCTCCCACAGTATCCCTTCTTTCGGCGGCGACCGCTGGTTACAAGCGACGCGCGGGCGTAGCCACGGGCATGACCCCCGAGGAGTTCACCGACGCGGTTCGGGACGCCAACAACACCGCCCTCTCGCGGCTCGGGTCCTCGAAGGCGCTGTACGCCGACACCGCCGGCGAGATGGAGGCCGGGGAGGTGCTGACGGCGGCCGCCACCGCCGAGCACCACGCCGCCGAGACGTACGCCGCCTGGGCCGACGACGCCGAGGCCGACGGCGACGACGAGCTGGCGGCGGCGTTCGCGACGACCGCCGAGGAGGAGCGGAACCACTACGAAACGGTCGCCGGCGAACTCGACGCCCACAAGCCCGGCGAGACCCCGGCGGTCCAGGCGTACCTCCGGGATCTGGACGGCGACGCCGAGCGGCTGGGCGGCTTCGTCGGCCGGACGCTGGCCGCCGAGAAGTCCAAAGAACAGGTGACAGGTTTCTTCGTCGGCGACGCCGACCCACAGACCGCGCGGCTGTTTCGCGACATGGGCGACGACCTCGACGCCCAGTTGGAGCGAGCGACGGAACTGCTCGCGGCCCGCTGCGGCGACGACGACGAGCAGTGGGAGCGGGCCCGCGAGGCCGCGAGCGGCGCAATCCAGGCGGCTTACGACGAGTACACCGAGCGGCTGGAGTCGATGGGCGTCAACCCCAAGCCGGTCTGCTGACGGCGGCCGCGTGCAGGTTCGCCCGGGCCGCGGCGGCACTGCGCTACTCGCTACTCCAGCGCCCGGTGCAGCGTCGTCTCAACAGCGTCGACGGCGGCCTCGAGGTCGTCGTACGTCGAGCGACCGGCGGTTTGACAGCCCTTCTTCCGCTCGATTCTGACCGCGGCCGAGTCGACGACGTCCGGGCGGACGGTCACCTTCGCGGCGGCACACACCCCGTCGTCGCCGGGGAGCCGGTACTCGACGATGCCGCCGCCGGCGTCGGTACGCTGCCAGCCCGCCGGCGGCTCGGCCGGTAGTCGCCGCTCCAGCCGGTCGGGGTCGGCCGCCGTCTCCGTCGTTGGTTGCATGTACAACCGTACGGTCGCCGGTCGGATGGCCCTTGCGCCGGCGGCAGGCCGACGGCCGACGGTCGGCGGCCGGCGGCTGACGGGCCGACAGCCGGCGGGTGCTTCCGGTGTCACAGCCCTCTAGTCGGCGGCCGCCGAACGGGAGGTATGCGACTGTTCTGGCACCAGCGGGATCTCCGGACCCGCGACAACGTCGGCCTGACGGCCGCCGCCCGCGGCGACGAGGTCGTCCCGGTGTACGTCTACGACACGGACCTGCTGGCGACCGTCGGCCCCCGACAGCGGGCGTTCTTCCTCGAGGGCGTCCGCCGGCTCCAGGAGCGGTACCGCGAGCTCGGTAGCGACCTCGTCGTCCGGGCCGGCTCCCCGGAGCGGGAGCTCGTCGCGGCCGCGGAGGAATACGGCGCCGACGAGCTGTACTACAACGAACACTACCGGCGGCGGCGCCGCGACCGGCAGGACCGCGTCGAGCGGGCGATGGGGAAGGCGAACGTCGACACGACGTCGCTGACCGACCTCGTGCTGGTCGGGCCGGGGAAGCTCGAGTCGTCGTACCCGAACCACAGCCAGTTCCACAACGACTGGGAGCGGGTGCCGAAGCAGACGCCGGTCGAGCCCCCCGAGCCCGACCGGCTGGCCGACGTCTCCACCGACGAGACCGTCCCAGTACCCGACGTCGACATCGAGCTGCCGGAGGCCGGCTACGAGGCCGCTCGCGAGCGGTTCGACCGGTTCTGCGGCGAGGGCATCTACACGTACAACGACACCAGAGACGACCTCCCGCGGGCCGCCGAGGCGCCGACGCGGGCCGTCTCCCGGATGTCGCCGTACCTCGCGGCGGGCATGATCGGGGTTCGGGAGCTGTGGCGGGAGGCCTCGGAGATCCACGACGCGGTCCACGGCGACGAGGCCCGCAACGTCGACAAGTACCGCTACGAGCTGTCGTGGCGGGAGCAGAACTACCACCTGCTGTACTACAACCCGGAGCTGCCGCGGGAGAACTACGTGTCGTTCCCCAATGAGATCGAGTGGCGGGACGACGAGGCGGCGTTCGAGGCCTGGAAACGCGGCGAGACGGGTTACCCGCTCGTCGACGCCGGCATGCGTCAGCTCGAACGCGAGGGGTACGTCCACAACCGACCCCGGCAGGTGGTCGCGAGCTTCCTGACCAAGCACCTGCTCGTCGACTGGCGGAAGGGCGCCCGACACTTCACGAAGCAGCTCGTCGACCACGACTACGCCTCCAACTACGGCAACTGGCAGTGGACGGCCTCGACGGGCACCGACTCCGTCGACGTCCGCATCTTCGACCCCGTCAGCCAGATGGCCAAGTACGACGACGGCGCGGCGTTCGTCACGGAGTACGTCCCCGAACTACGGGACGTGCCGGCGAACAAGATCGTCGAGTGGCCCAACCTCTCGCGGGGCGAACGCGAGGAGCTGGCACCGGAGTACTCCCACCCCATCGTCGACCGCAACGAGGGTTACGAGCGCGCCCAGCGGACCTTCGAGCGCGCCCTCGGCAAGCGGTAGCCGCCGCAAGCGGCAAGCCCGTCGCCGACGCCCGGACTGAACCCCTTGGCGCCGCTACGCCGGCGTATGGAGCCGACGCCCGACCTCGACGGACGGACCGCACTGGTGACCGGCAGCGCCAAGCGCGTCGGCCGGGAGCTACTGTTGGCGCTGGCCGACTGCGGCGCCGACGTCGTCGTCCACTACAACACCAGCGACGCGGCCGCCGAGGCGACCGCCGAGGAGGCCCGCGACCGCGGTGTCACCGCGACGACGGCGCAGGGCGACATCACCGACCCCGAATCGGTCGACGCCGCCTTCGACGCCGTCGAGGCCGACCTCGGGAGCGTCGACGTGCTCGTCAACAACGTCGGTAACTTCGACCCCCGCCACTGGACGGACATCGAGTGGGACGCCTGGCGCGACGTCGTCGAGACGACGTTCTACGGGACGGTGCTGTGCTCGCGGCGGGCGCTCGGGCCGATGCGGGACGCCGGCTGGGGCCGGGTCGTCAACATCGGCTTCGCCGACAGCGACCTGATGCACGCCGCCCCGGTGAATTTCCCGTACTTCGTCGCGAAGACGGGCGTCATCATGTTCACCCGGATGCTCGCCTACGACACCCAGAACGACGGCATCACGGTCAACGCCGTCTCGCCGTTCGCCGTCGAGAACACCCTCTCGGACGTGGGCGTGGAATCGATGCCCCGGGACCGACCGGCCGGCTTCGAGGACGTCGCCGCGCCGCTACTGTTCTTCTGTAGCGACGCCGCCAACTACATCAGCGGCGAGAACGTCGCCGTCGACGGCGGCCGACTACCGGAGGCCTGAGGTCGCGGCGGTGGCGGCGGTGCACGTCGCCCTCGCCCCCAGCCCCGCTCAGCAGCCCTTGCAGTCGCAGTAGGCGTCGCAGACAGGGTTGTCGCAGTCCGGCGACCGGGCCGTACAGTGGGTCCGGCCGTGGCGGATGAGCAGGACGTGTAGCGGGTAGGTCAGCTCGTCGGGGACGACCTCGCCGAGGGCGTCGTGGGCGCGCTGGTTCGACGCCGACTCGGGGACGATGCCGAACCGCTTGGACACCCGCTCGACGTGGGTGTCGACGGCCATCGTCGGCTTCCCGAAGTGGAAGTTCAGGACGACGCTCGCGGTCTTCGGGCCGATGCCCTTGATGTCGGTGAGCCAGTCCTTGGCGTCGGCGGCGGGGAGGGCGTCGAGAAAGGCCAGCGAGTAGGCGCCGCCGGTCTCCTCGCGGATGGCCGCCAGCGCCCGCTGGATGCGCTCGGCCTTCTGGTTCGGGAGGCCGGCCACCCGGATGGTCTCGCGGAGCGCCTCGTGGTCGGCCCCTCGCCGGGGTCGGTGTCGGCGTCGGCGCCGTATCCGCTCGTCCGCTCGACCGGCTCGTAGCGGTCGACCAGCGACTCGTGCAGCTCCCGAATCCGGACGGCATCCCACGACATGATCCGGCTTGCGGCGGCGCCGTCTTGAGGGCGGCGGAAGCGGAGCGGCGCGTCATACTGCCGACCCTAACTACGCGAAGCGGTCCCGTCCGGAAGACGAGGTTCTGGACGGTATCCAACCGGATATCGCCGAGGAATCTTAAGAATTACAGCCGGCAGTATCAGACGACGACGACGGCGTCGGTCTGCCAGCAGTTCCGGAACGGCCCGGTCGTCGCCGGCGACAGCCGGAACTCGTAGGTGCGCGTCCGGCCGTCCGGCCCGGTGACGGTCACGCGGCGGGTCGCGTCGTTCCAGTCCCGCTCCAGCGGCCCGGTTACCGCCTCGACGTGGTCGATCAGCGGCGCGTACCGGGGCGAGCGGAGCAGCCGGGCGAACCGGTCGTACGACGTCGGCCAGCGCGTCGAGCTGCCGGCGGAGCGCCGCCGCGGGGCCGTCGTCCGGCGCCGGCGTCGGGGCCGACGCGATGGGGTAATCCGTCGTCTCCGTCGGGTCGTCCATGCCGGCGATACGGCTCGGAGCCGCAAAAGCGGCACAGATGCGGTCGTTTGCGCCGTCTTCGGGGCGGCGCGAAGGCCGTCAGCGGTCGGCGCCGGGGTCGGACGCGCCGTCGCCCAGCCGCTCGGCGACCACCCCGACGACGTCGGCGAGGTGTGCGGTCCCCCAGACGGCGACGACGACCGCGCCGACCGTGTCGAACACCAGATCGAGCATCGTGTCGGCGAGACCGTACTGCGTGAGGACGGCGCCGGTCCCGGAACGCGCCGCCACCTCGGCGACGACGAACTCGATGACCTCCCAGAAGACGCCGAAGGCGAGCGTGACGACCAGGATGAACGCGAAGGTGAACCGCGGCGGCAGCCGGACGGCGTCGGAGTGCTCGTCGATTGCGCGGGCGGTGGTGTAGCCGGCCGCCGCGACGATGCTCGACGACAGCGCGTGAGTGACCTCGTCCCACCACGACAGCGAGCTGTAGAAGTTGCCCTCGACGCCCGGAATCCCGACGGCCCCGAGGGCGTGCAGGAAGACGGCGGTCGTCAGCCACAGCGTCAATCCCGGGTCGAGCGGGATACCGTAGTCCCGCTCGAGGACGGCCGGCAGCAGCGAGACGCCGAAGGCGACGGCGGTGTTGACGAGGATACTCGTGTTGCCCTCGGCGGCGCCGACGGCGAACAGCCCGACGAGACCGGCCTGCATGCCGCGGGTGAGACGGAACTGCCAGACGTCGCCGACGACGAGTCGATCGCGGAGGCTCACGGGACCTCTCCGAGACCGGCGTCGGCGTCGGCGCCGACGATACGCTCGTCCAGCGGTGCCTGTCGGCGGACGTACAGCTGGAAGACGGCGCCGCCGCCGAGGCCGGCGACGGTCGAGGCGAGGAAGTCGAGCATGAGCCGGCGCTCGACGGTCGCCTCCTCGACGCCGGGCCGCAGCAGGAAGCCGGTGCCGAGCAGGACATCCGCGGCCCACCGGGTGACGGCCCAGACGCCGGCCGCCGCCATCGTCGTCAGCACGACGAAGACGACCGCGAACCCCGGGCTCATGCGCACCGCAGTGAAGACGTGGAGCTCGACGGCGACGATGAGCGCGACGGCGGCGACGGCCACGTAGGTGGCGACCCGGCCCGTACCGAGCCCCGAGAGGACGACGACGGTCCGGGCCAGCACCGGCAGGGAGGCGAGCGCGAGCACCTCCCAGGGGAGCATCGCCCGCGGGTGCCGGAAGCCGACCGGCGGGACGACCGCCAGCGCGACGACGACGGCGGCGAAGCCGGCCGACAGCGGCTCGCCTTCCAGCAGGCTCCCGACGGCCAGCGCCGCGACGCCGGCAGTGAGCGCCCACGCCAGCCCGGCGTTCAGCCGCTCGTCGCTCAGCACGCGGGCCAGCGGCGTCTCGTTCATACCGCCGGGTTCGGGCGCCGGGGAATAAAAGCTACAGCCAGACGTAGAGGGTTCCGTAGGCGACAAGTGCCGCGGAGAGGGCGACCAGGCCGGTGACGACGGCGTCGAGCCAGCACAGTGGGCGGTCGCCGGCCGGCCGGAACGGCGTCCGCCGGTCGCCTGCCCGGACGCCGGCGGCGGCGACCGCCCCGACGCCGAGCGCGCCGGCGACGAACCGGTACGGCGCCTCCAGCGACGGTGGCGGCAGCAGCAGCACGGCGCCGGCGAAGCCGACCCCGAGCGCCGCGTGCGGGCCGACGTACGGAGTCAGCCGGCGGTCGGTGACGTGGAGGTAGACGACGACGGCCGCCCACGCCGTCGCCACCTCGAGGCCGAACGCGCCGAGGAGGTTGAGCGTCGGGTCGGGGTGGAGAACAACCCGCTCGGCGAGAATCGCGACGTCCAGCGGGTAGAACAGCGCCGGCGGGCCGCCGGTGAAGACGTCGCCGAAGGGGTGCGAGAGCAGGCCGACGACGGCGGCGAGAGCGACGTCGCGAGCCGCGATGCCGCGCCGGGCGGCGGCCTCCGCGACGGCGACGACGGCGACGACGAAGGCCGCCAGGACGACCGCGACGAGGGCGGCGTCGGCGAGGCCGACGGCGACGACGGCGGCGCTCAGAAGCGCCGCGAGCGCCCGCCCGGGGCGGGTCCGGCGGGCCCACAGCCCCGCGGCGACGGCGGCGGCGCCGCCGACGACCAGCGAGTGGGTCGCCGTCCGGTG
>PXRZ01000002.1 GCA_003022945.1 Halobacteriales archaeon QS_8_69_73
ACCCACTCCTACGGCGGCGACCTCGACGACGTCGCCCTGGAGACGCGCTGTCTGATGGAGGCGGACCTCCTCGACAAGGTCGGCGCCAACGGGACGGCGCTGATGCTGCTGCGGATGGGCTACGAGGCCCGCACCCACATGGACGCGAACGAGATGGTCGGCCGGGTCCTGGAGCGCGGCGAGGACGCCGTCGAGCGCGTCCGCTCGGAGACCGCACGGAGCATCGCCCACCGCCGCATCAAGCGGGTCCGCTGGTTCAAGGAATGGCTCGAATCGGAGGTCGCCGACATGGAGCCCGGGTCGCCGCCCGACCTCGACGCGTAGCGGACTCACATCACGGCCGTCGCGGCGTCGTAGAGGAAGTAGACGCCGAACAGCGCCAGCACCGCGGCACTGAGGGCGGCGACGGCGGGCGCGACTGCCTCCGTGCGGCGCTCGGCGGCCGACAGCGCCGCCGGAAAGCCGACAATCCACGCGAGGATGCCGGCGAACAGCCCGACCAGCAGCACCGGATTTCCCGTCTCGACGACGACGAGCCCCGCCAGCGCGTCGGTCACGTGCGACAGCACGTCGACCTGGCCGGGCGCCAGCAGGCCGACACCGACGGTGAGCCAGAACAGTATCTGGTAGGGGTTGGTCAGCGCCAGCGCGAACGCCTTCGTGAAGCCGCGGCCCCCGGAGGTCGACGAGCGGAAGCTCTCGCCGGCGCCCTGTAGGGCGCCGTAGGCGAAGTACAGCATGAGCAGGCCCCCGACGGCGACCATCCCGTTGCGGACCGCCGGCACCCGCTCGACGACGGCGACGACGCCGACGAGCGCCAGCACGAGGAAGATAAGATCGGCTGTCATCGCGCCGAGGCCGGCCCGGAACCCCGACCACCAGCCGCCGACGACCGACTCTTCGGCGATGACCGCGTTCATCGGCCCCGGCGGAGCCGCCAGCGCGAGCCCGAAGACGACCCCGGCAAACAGCGTCGCGACGACTGTCATCGACGAACGCTATCGGGGCAGATGAAAAAAACGTGGTGTCATGTGATTTCGTGACACGGGCCGTCCCGGCACGGGGGCCGAGGGCCGAGGGTCGGCCGCCGCCTCCGGCGTCGACCCGCGGCCGCGCCGCCTCGCGTCAGACCCCCTGGCTCATCAGCCGGCTCCGGACGATGTCGGCGTCCCTGTTGCCGGCGCCGGTGTTGAGGACGACGACGGTGTCGTCGGCGGCGAGTTCGCCGTCGTCGCGGAGCCGCCAGGCGGCGGCGACGGCGACGCCGCAGGCGACGCTGACCTCCAGACCCGCGTGCTGGGCGACCGTCGCCGCGCTGTCGAGGGCGTCCTCGTCGTCGAGTCCGGCACCTCCCAGGGCTCGGGGTCGTGGCCGCCCTCGACGGCCTCGACGATCGGCGCACAGCCGTCCGGCTGGGCGGCGTACACGCGGGGCCGGGCGTCGACGACGCCCAGCCGCTCGAGCTCGCGGGCGGCTTTCCAGATGGCGGCGACGACGCCGCCATGGGCGACCGGGACGACGACGGCGTCCGGGGCCGTTCCCAGCGCCGCCGCGGTCTCGTAGTAGACCGGCTTGAACCCTTCGTGGCGGTACGGCGACTCGAGGGTGCCGGCCGGGAACCACGTCTCCGCGTCGGCGGCCGGCAGCTCCTCGCGTTCGGTCTCGTAGGTCTCGCGGGCGTCGCCGTACCGGCCCTCGACGACCCGCATGTCGCCGCCGTGGACGTTGATCATGGCCTTGTTGATGAAGTTCGCCCGCGAGGGGACGAACACCCGCGACAACAGGCCGGCACGGGCGGCGTAGGCGGCCGCCGACTGGCCGGCGTCGCCGGTCGTCGCCAGCGCGAGCGTGTCGGCATCGGCGTCGTCGGCCGCCGCCGCCACCAGCGACATTCCACGGTCGAGGACGCTCCCGGTCGGGTTGTGGCCCTCGTCCTTCAGCCGCAGCGTCCCGACGTCGAGTTCTTCGGCCAGCCGTGGCGCCTCGACCAGCGGCGTCTCCCCCTCGCCCATCCCTACGGGCGCGACCGGCAGCAGGTCGCCGGGCCGGTCGGCCGGTGGGCCGCCGACAAGTTCGTCGAGGTCGTACGTCGCATCGAGCGCGCCGTTGCAGTCCGGGCAGGTCGTCGCGCCCTCGCCGGTCGCCGTCGCCCCGCAGTCGGCACAGCGGAACCCCTCGAAGCTCGTCATACCCCGCGGTAGGGGCGGCCGGCTCAAAGCCCTGTCCTTCGGCTGCGTCGGGCGTCGCCGTCGAGCCACAAGGGCTAACTCAGTCAGCGCCGAACCGACGGGAGGACCGGTGCCGGCGGGTCCGGCGCCCGGTCGTGAAGAAGCCATGGACCTGCCAGACCTGACGCGACGACAGTTGCTCGCCGGCGCCGGGGTCGGTATCGGGGCCGCCGGGACCGCGGGGGCGGTCGCCCTCGGTGCGTTCGACCGGACGCCCGACGCCCCGACGACCGACCTCGGCGACGAGGAGAGCCGCCGGCTCGCCGAGCGGTTCGCGCCGGTGTACTACTTCGACGCCTTCGAGGAGTGGTTCCCGACGGACCCCCGGCCGTACGAGCGGGAAGTCGACGGCGAGCCGGTCGTCGACGGCTTCGCCGCCTTCGACGGCTACACCGAGCGGTTCCGCGAGGCCGGCGAGCCGCCGGCGCCGACGGTGTTCTACCGGGTCGTCGGCTACGAGGACTCGTCGCTGGCGGCGGTGCAGTACTGGTGGTACGCCGCCTTCGACCAGTTCTCGGTGAACTTCCACTGGCACGACTGGGAGCTGACGCAGGTGTTCGTCGACCGCGAGACCGGCAAGCCGCGGCTGTTCGTCGCCAGCGCCCACTCCCGGAAGGTGCCGAACAACGAGTTCCTCGATCCCAACACGCAGGCGGTGCCGCGGGTGCTGCCGGAGCTGGGGTCGCACTCCGGCGGCCTGTCGGTCAACGACATCGCCGACCAGTTCACCCGCAACCCCGCCGAAGGGGCCATCGCCGACGTGACGAACGACGTCCTCGAGGAGGTCGCCGGCAAGATTCCGGCCGCCTACGGGTTGCCGCGCGACGAGGGGTTCCGGCTACCGTACGTCGTCCCGGAGCTGGGCGGCGCCCCCATCTACGAGGACGAACGGCTGTCGGCCGTCGACCAGGAGGCACTGATCGACGAGCGGCTGACCGTGCGGTCGTTCGAGGAGCTATCGACGCCGCCGGACGACCTCCCGGTGCGGGAGACCGGCCGCGTGTACGCCTTCGACGAGGCCGACGCCGAGGCCGACGTCGACGTGAGCTACGATCTGGTGCCGACGGCCGAACTGGAGCACATCACCGCCTTCACCGGGCCGCAGCTCAGCTTCGAGTTTCCCGTCCCCGAGTTCGGCGAGGACCTCGTCGCCGGCCACATCACGACGACGACGCCATCGGCGAGCCGGCACCCATCAACCGGTTGATCGCGGCCGTCCGGCAGGTCGAACCCGCCAGCAACGCCCCCGAGGACGAGGGCGTGACGACGAGCGAGCCGACGACGGAGTCGGCGGCCCTCGTCGAGAGCGATCCCGTCGCGGTGCCGACGTTCGCCGGCACCGTCGTCGTCGAGGACCTCCCCGCCGGCGACCACCGCCTGACGATCAATGGCCCGGGGTCGGCGCCGTACGCCGAGCGCGTCGAGGTGGCCGAGACGGGAACGACCGTCGCCGGCGTCGACGGCGAGGTGTCGCTGACGCCGCGGGCCGAGGCGGTGAAGCTCGAGGTCGACGCCGACGGGGTCGACGCCGACCTGGAACGACTGGCCGTCGCCGACGACTTCGGCGGCCGGCTCTACGACGCCCCGCTGGACGGCCCGGACGCCGTTTACGTCCACCGCGGCGGCGCCTACACGACCGAGGTGCGGGACGCCGGGGGGACGCCCGGCGCCTTCCGCATCAACCCTGGCGGCGACAGCGACGACGGCGACGACCGGATCCGGATCGACACCCCCCGGACCGGGAAGGCGTCGCTGGCGAGCTTCGTCGCCGACGTGAGCGTCGAATCCGCCGTCAGCGTCAGCTCCGTCACCGACGTCGTCGTCGACGAGGTGGGCGACACCCTCGAGGGGCCGACCGGCACCGTCGGCGCCGGGAATACCGGGACGGGCGGGGGGGCGAGTCCAACGCCGACCGAGGACGACGACTCGATATTCGAGAGCGCGGGCCGGCAGACGGCCGGCGTCACGGGGCTGGTGCGGGCGCTGAAGGCCGTCGAGACGGCCGCCAACCGGGCGGCCGAGCGGGCCGACGCCGGCGATCGAGCAGGGGCCGACCGCCGGCTCGAAACCGTCGCCGGGCGGCTCGACGTCGTCAGCGACCGGCTCGCCGACAGCCGCGGCGAGCTCACGGCGCCGGTGGCGGCGGCCGTCGAGCGACGGGTCGAGGAGGCCCGCCGGCGGACCGACCAGGCGCTGGAGGTCCAGAAGCTCTGATCGGATCGTCGCGGGAGCATCGCACGACGCTCGACGCATCGTTCGCGGCAGGGGGCTTCGAGCCCGTCGAATGAACCCGTGAGTGTGGTGGGCGGCTCGTGCCGGATCGCTCCGCGACGAACCGCGATACCTCGAAAGCCCTCGGCTGGGCCCGGTCGCGTGGCTCGCCGTCGTCCGGGAATCGAAGAGTTTCGGATGGTAGCGAGTTCCGGAGGATCGGGCGTCGCGAAGGCTTTCGGGGTTTCAATGTCAGATCGACATTCGCCACCGCGAACTGCACCTCAGACCCCGTATCGAGCGAACCGAGAAACCAGAAGGCGGGAGAACGCCGTACTACACCTCGAATCGCCACAGGGCGAGGACGGAAACGTGTTTGCCCCGGCCGCCCGAACCGCCGGGCATGCACGTCGTCGTCGCCGGCGGAGGGCTCGCCGGCCTGGTCGCGGCACGACACTTAGCGGCGGCCGGCGCTGCGGTCGAACTGCTCGAGGCCGACGAGCGGGTCGGCGGGCGCGTCCGCTCCCGGGTCGTCGACGGGTTCACGCTCGATCGCGGCTTCCAGGTGTTGTTCACCGGCTATCCGGCCGCCCGTCGGGAGCTGGACCTGGAGGCGCTGTCACTCCGGCGGTTCGCCCCCGGGGCGACGATCGCGGCGCCGAACCGGCGGTCGACGCTGTCGGATCCGCTCGGCGACCCCGGAGCGGCCGTCCCGACGCTACTGAACCGCGAGGTCACGATCGGCGACAAGCTCCGGCTGCTCCGGCTGCAGGTCGAGCTCCGGCGCCGGGACGCCGACGGCCTCCTCGACGGCGCCGACACGTCCGTCCGGGCGTACCTCCGGAATCGCGGCTTCTCCGAGGCGTTCGTCGAGCGGTTCGCCGAGCCGTTTTACGGCGGCATCACGCTGGAGCGGTCGCTGTCGACGTCGAGTCACGTCTTCGAGTACACGTTCAAGATGCTGTCGGAGGGCGACACCGTCGTCCCGGCGGCGGGGATGGGCGCGATTCCGGCCCAGCTACGGCGGCGAGCGGAGACGGCGGGCGCGACCGTCGAGACCGGCCGGGAAGTGACCGACGTCGTCGCCGGCGACGGCGACGGCGCCGGGGTGACCGTCGAGACCGACGCCGGGTCGGTCGCCGCCGACGCCGCCGTCGTCGCGACCGACCCGAAGCGCGCCGCGGAACTGACCGGCGTCGAAACGCCGACCGACGCGAAGGCCTGCGTGACGGTCCACTGCTCGCTGCCGGCACACCAGTCGCTGGACACCGGCTCGCGGATCATGCTGAACGCAGCCGACGCCCGGCCGAACACCGTCGCCCCGATGAGCGCCGCCGCTTCCGAGTACGCCCCAGACGACCGGCAGCTGCTGGCGGCGACGTTCCTCGGCGAGCAGGACGCCGGCGACGCCGCCCTCGGCGAGACCGTCCGGGAGGCGCTGTCGTCGTGGTACCCGGAGAACCACTTCGGCGACCTGGAGGTGCTGGCCGTCGACCGGATCGACTTCGCCCAGTTCGCACAGCCGCCAGGCTTCCGGACGGCGCTGCCGGCCGTCGACGCCCCCGAGGGGCCGGTGTACCTGGCCGGCGACTACACCGAGTGGTCGGCCATCCAGGGCGCCATGGAAAGCGGCCGGCGGGCGGCCGAAACGGTTCGGGCGAGGCTACAGTAGCCGGCGGAACTCCGACAGCGGCGGGAACTCGTGGGTCCGGTCGGCCGCCTCGTCCCGGACGACCGGCCGGAGTCCGCCGGCGGCCTCGATCAGCGGTGACTGGAAGTCCCCGGCGCGCATCTCGTTGACCTCGACGCCGACCGGCAGCCGGCTGAACGCCGGCAGCATCAGCACGCCCGCCGACCCGTACGCCGAGGGGCCGTGGAGGTAGCACGGCCGGCGCATCCCCTCGACGTCGATCGTCGGGTGGTCGTGGCCGACAATGTACCAGTCGGCGTCGGTCGTCGGCGGGGCGTGGCCGTGGACCGCGACGACCGAGCGGTCGGCGCCGTCGATGCGGTACTCCTCGGGGGTGGGGCCGTCCCACACCTCCCCGAGCATCGAGTCGTGGTTGCCGGGGGTGACGACGAGTCGGCAGTCGACCGACTCGGCGGCCGCCCGCAGCGCCCGGACCGTCTCGACGGCGCCCCGCGGCAGCCGGTCGAAGGAGTGCAGCAGGTCGCCGGCCACCACCGCCTCGGCGGGCTCGTAGCGGTCGCACAGCGCCCGGAACCGCTCGCGGAGGTCCTCGTGTTCGCCGACGCGGAACTCGACGTTCGAGGCCGCGTCCCGGCCGACGTGGAGGTCCGCACACACCAGCGTGTCCGCGGGCGGCAAAGCGCTGGCGCCGGCCGGCCCGTCAGGGTTTTTATACGGCGGCTCCCTGGGGCCGGTATGGTCGACGTCCTCGACAACAAGCGGGCCGCGACGAAGTTCCGCGTCCTCGTCGAGATCGCGGACCGCCAGCCGGCGGTCAATCAAGGCGAGATCGCCGACGCGGTCGGCGTCACCAGTCAGGCCGTCTCGGAGTACATCCGCGAGCTGGTCGACGAGGGGTTCGTCGAGAAGGAGGCCCGCTCCCGCTACCGCGTCACGAAACAGGGCGTCGACTGGCTGTTCCAGCAGGCCTCCGACGTCCGCCGGTTCGCCGACCACGTCACCGACGACGTCCTCGGGAGCATGCAGGAGGACGCCGCCTTCGCCACCGACGACGTCGAGTCCGGCGAGCGGGTGTCGCTGTCGATCGACGACGGGCTGCTGCGGGCGACGCCGGGCGAGGCGGGCCCGGCGACCGGCGTGACGACGACCGACGCCGCCGCCGGCGAGGTGGTCGGCGTCACCGGCTTCGACGGCGTGATGGATCTCGAACCGGGCGAGGTGACCGTCTTCCAGGTCGCACCCATCCGCTCGGCGTACCCCGAACGCTCCGGGCGGCTGGCCGACGCCGCCGCCGACGCCGACGTCGTCGCCGCCGCCGGCGTCGAGGCCGTCGCAACCCTCCGCCGCTCCGACCGCGAGGCCGACGTCACCTTCGCCGCCGGTGAGGTGGCCGCCGACGCCGCCGGCCGCGGGCTCGACGTCGTCGTCGTCGCCACGACCGACCTCGGCGGCCGCGTCACCGACGCGCTACGGGACGCCGGCCTCGCCTATGAGGTCGACGACGCCTGATCCTGGCCGCCGCTGGTTTTACCTTTCTGTCGGCGTAGTCATGTACCATGCCCGACTTCGACGAGCCGGCCGTCGGCCGGCCCGGGGAAAGCGAGTCGTACCGGTTCCTCGACACCGCGTCGCACGTCGTCGTGAGCGCCGCCGAGACGGCCGGCCGGCAGTCCGTCGTCGAGATGCAGATGCGACCCGGCCACGCGACGCCGATGCACGTCCACGAGGACGTCGACGAGACGTTCCACGTCCGCGAGGGCCGCGTGACGGCACACACCGACGACGACCGCCGGACCGTCGAGGCCGGCGGCACCATCATCCTGCCGCGGGGCGAGCCCCACGCCCTCGTCGCCGACGTGGAGTCGACGGTCACCGTCACGGCCTCGCCGGGCGGTTTCGACGAGTTCGTCGCCGCCGTCGGCGAGCCGGTCGAGGACCCGGCCGTGCCGACCGACCGGTCGAGGGGTGAAAACGGCGACCGTCCGACGTCGCTACCGGTTGCGGCCGAGGGATTCGTGGCTGGTCACCCAGTCGGACGCGGAGATGGCCGCCCCGAGCGAGATTTCGCCGGCCAGGACGGTCGCGGCGGCGATCTCGGCGAACTTGTTCACATTGCCGGGACCGTCGCAGTCCAACATCGCGAGACACTCCTCCTGGGTCGCCAGGCCGGTGCCGCCGCCGTAGGTGGCGACGATGAGCGACGGCAGCGTCACCGAGATGTGCAGCGAATCGTCCCGCAACAGCGTCGTATTGACGATGGCGGCGTGGGACTCGGCGACGTTGGCCTCGTCCTGGCCGCAGGCGATGAACAGCGACGCCAGCCCGTTGGCGGGGTGGGCGCCGTTGGTCTCGCCGCCGACCAGCAGCGCGCCGAGCGAGGCGATCTTGCCGTGATGGTCGAGGCTCTCCGGCTCGGCGCCGAGGTGGTGGACGCAGGTGTCCTCGTCCAGCGTCACCTCGGCGGTGACTCGCTTGCCGCGGGTCATCATCCGGTTGACCGCCGAGGCCTTCTTGTCGGTGGAGGTGTTGCCGTCGAGGTAGAAGTTCTCGACGTAGCCGGGGTACTCCTGGAGGATCCAGTTGCAGGCCGCGAAGGTGGCCTTGCCGACCATGTTCTGGCCCGCGGCGTCGCCCGTCCGGTAGCCGAACCGCAGGTGGGCGAAGTTGTTCGTCATGTAGTCCTCGATCTCGACCAGTTCGGCGACGCTGGAGGTCTCTTCGGCCTGCTCTTTGATACTGTCGTAGTGTTCGAACACCCAGTCCCGGAAGTCCCGGGCGTTGCGGGCGTCCTCGAAGACGAAGATGGGTGCGCGGTTCATCTTGTCGTCGGTCACCGTCGCCGTCGCGCCGCCGCTCATGTTGATGGCCTTCATCCCGCGGCTGTAGGAAGCAACGAGCGTCCCCTCGGTGGTCGCCAGCGGGATCGGGTAGTAGCCGTCGGCGTGCTCGCCGTCGACCTTCACCGGGCCGGCGACCCCGAGCGGCACCTGGGCGACGCCGACGAAGTTCTCTATGTTGCCCTCGCCGCGGGCGGCGTCGAAGGAGTATTCCGGCACGTGCTCCAGGTCGACGCCGGTTTCGGCCTCGAGGTAGTCGTGGCGCCCGGCGATGGCCGACTCGCTGTAATTGTCCTCTCCGTCGCGCGGGATCGACGGCAGCCGGCCCTCGTCGCGGATGGTGTCGCCGATCTCCAGCATCAGGTCGCCGAACGGTTCGGCCGTGAACTCGATGACAATGTCGTGATCGCCCGGCGGGATGTTCATATCCTTGACGACGACGACCACGGTTCGGCCGACGGGAAATGCAATGGGATCGTCCGGCGTGACCTCCTCGAGGCGGAGCGTCTCGCCGTCGGCCGTCTCCAGCAGCACCCGACCGGGGTCGACCGTCCGGCCGTTAATGTCCAGGCGATCGATACCGGCGAGCTTGGCGTCCTGGAGCCGGTTTTTTACCTCGAACTCGACCCCTCGGTCGGTGTCATTCAGGCTCCCGTACGTGTAGAGTCGCTTCAGCACCTCCTCCGGCACGTCGAGGGAGACGAACCGCCCGCCACCGCCGACGAGGTTCGCGTACGCCCGCTTCAGAATCCCGCTGTCTGGCGTCGGAATGACCATGTGTCACCGACCCACTTCGCACGCGACTAAAAACGTTCGGTGGGCCGAGCCGGTAAAATAACTCCCGCGCGGGTCGTCAGCCGCCGGGCCACGGGGCCACACCGGACCCGCCGGCTTTTTGTCCGACCCCGCGTAGGGGCGGCCCATGACCCTCTCGGAGCAGGCCCGGTCCCGGCTGACGGATCTCGTCGCCCTCCAGCCGACGAAGAACGCCGAACTGCAGGAGCGGTGGGGGATGGAAAGCGGCAGCGAGGTCCACCGGTACCTGGAGTCGGCGCTCGAGGAGTACTACTACCGCGACGACGACAGCCTCATCCGTGCGACGCCGGCCGCCGAGGCGGAGCTCGGCGTCGAGTCCGGCGACGACGTCGTCCGCGTCCCGGAGCTGCAGGCCCGCATCGTCGACGTCCTCGCCGGCCCGGAGGCGGAGCCGCAGAGCGTCGTATCGGTACTGCACGACGTCCGGGCGGCGGAGATGGACCCGGAGGTCGACGCCGTCCGGTCGGGGCTCCGGAGCCTCGAGGACCGGGGGCTGGTCGAGATCCAGCGGACGACCGTCCCGGTGTTCCGGCTGGCCGTCGAGCGCGACGCCGTCACCGTCGAGCCGCCCGAGCCGGACGACGACTAGCGCCGCCGTCGCCGTCGTCGCCGTCGCTTTCGCGCGAGCAGCCGCTCGGCGGCCTTGCCGGGGCCGCCCTCGACCGGCCAGCCCCGCGTCCGCCAGGCCGGCGGCTCCGGCTCGAAGGCGTCGCAGCCGGTCGAACACTCCGCGGCCGTCTGGCCGCCGTCCTTCGCCGCACACCGCGGGAATGGTCCCTCGGGGTCGACGAGCCGGAAGTGCCGGCAGTCCGTCCGCATCGTCTCCGCGTAGGCGCGCCATCCCCGCTCGTAGGCCCGCTCGGCGATCTCCAGCCGCTTGCGCCGCTTCCAGCCGGGGTCGGCGTACTCGAAGCGGGCGGCCGGGGGGTCGTCGGGCCGCTCGAGGACGCGCGTGCCCGGCGTCTCGACGTCGAGCGACCGCGGGTTCCAGACCGGCTCCGCCCGGCCGTCGGTGACGGCGAGGATGCCGGCCTCGACCGGCATCGCCTCCAAGAGCGCCGGCTCGACGCCGGCGTCGGTCGCCCGCGTCGCCAGCCAGACCTCGTCGGCCAGCCCCAGGGCGACGTCGTGCTCCAGCTGTTCGGCTAGCGCGTCGGCCGCCGGGGCGTCGAGGTCCGGCTTGTTCTCGATTGCGACGACCCGGTCGACCCAGTCGGGGTAGCGGAACCGCCGCCGGAGCTCGATCCGCCCCGCCCGCTTCCGCGTCTCGACGAACCCCCGGTCGACCGCGCGGTGGACCGCCTCGCGGACGTACCGCCACGGGTAGCCCGGATCCGGCAGCGCCTCGCGGTAGTAGGCCCACGCGGCCGGCGCGTTGCGGGCGACGTGCAGCAGGTCCGAGTCGAGCCGCGTCTCGCCGAACGGCGCCCGCCGCCGCAGCGCCTCCTCGGTGGTCTCGACGACGACGGTGTCCCAGCGACGCCGCCGGGTGCCGAGCTGGCGGGCGACGAGCGGAACGATGTCGTCATCGGCGTCGCCGTCGCCGCCGGGCGGCCAGCCCCGCTCGGCCCACGCACAGACCCGCAGCTCGAAGCCGAACTCCTTCACGGCCGTCGCTGGGAGGGGCGTCGACGTAAGCGGTTCGCTCGCCCGGCCGGGACGTACGGAACGGCCGGCGACCGTCCGTGTCTCGGGGTTCTGGAACGTCGCGCCCGATGAAAGCTTATTACAGCCCGGTGCCGAGCCGGCTTCGATGAACTCCGACGGACGCGTCTTGCTGTTGTTACTGATGTCGTGCGTCGTCGCTGCGGGAGCCAGCGCACCGGCCGCCGCGAGCACGCCGCCCGCCCCGGTCTGTCCGGTCTGTGGCGGCGAGTACCCGGGGATGTGGGGAGCCGACGACGGATGGACGGTCCCCGACGACCGGACGCTGACCGTTCGAGCTCACGAAAACGGGACCGCGACGTGGGTCGCCGACCTCCGCTGGGACGACCCCGCGGACGCTCCCGGGGCCGACGAGTCGGACGCCGTCGAGTCGGCGGCCGAGGAGGCCCTGGCTGACTCGCGGTACCTCCCCGAACACGAGGCGGTCGCCGTCGACGTGCGCGAGGGACGGACGCGAATCACCTGGCAGACACCGGGCGTCGTCGCCGAGCGGTTCGACCACAGCGTGCTTCGGTCGTTCCACGGCGAGGGAAGCAGCCAGGCCCTCGTCATGAACGCCGAGGAGCTCGTCGTCCGGGCGCCGGCCGGGCAGGTCGTCACGAACGACCCGGCGGTCGGGACCGTCACCGACGACGGGACGGCGGTGCGCGTCGTCGGCCACGACGGCACTGACAGGTACCTCGACGACGCCTACGTCGTCTTCGACGACGAACGGGGCGCCGCGAGCGGAGTCAGGGCGGAACTGGCGATCGGCTCGCTTCTCTGGCCGATCGCCGGCAGGAACCTCCTGCGGCATCTCTTCCTCCCGGGAGTCGTCTTCGGCGTCGGCCTCACCGGGCTCTACGCGGCCGGACGCAGGTGGGGTGCCGACCCGGGCCGAGCCGGGGGGTACGGCGCCGCCGGGGTCGTGGTCGGGCTACTCGGGGTCGTCGCCGCGACGGTCGGTCCCGTCCCGTTCGGCTCCAACTCCGTGTTCTCCCTGCCCGGGATCCTGCTCGCGCTCGCGGCGCTGGCCGCCTTCGGCTACGCCGTCGCTGCCGGCGACCGGCGACTGCTCGTCGTCACGGGGGCCGCCGTCCCGGCCGTCGCCCTCGCGCCGATGGTCGCCCGGATCTGGCCGGCCGTCCAGGTCAGCAACCTGTACCTCCTCACGTCGATCGCCTACACCGCCCTCGCGGTCGCGGTCGTCGTCCTCGGTGCGCCGTGGTACCTGTTCGGGCTGGCGCTCGGCCGGCGGGAGACGACCCCCTGAGGAGGGTCGGCCCACATTTTTCACGCCGCACACACAAGAACCGCGCATGGCGAAATACGACCACTACGTCGACGGTGAGTGGGTCGCCGGCGATGGCGAGGACTTCGAGAGCCACAACCCCGCAACCGGCGAGACGCTCGGGACGTTCCCGCGGGCGACGCGATCCGAGGTCGAGACGGCGATCGAGGCCGCCAACGACGCCGCCGAGGCCTGGCGGGACCACTCTTACGTCGACCGCGCGGAGTACCTCTGGGAGATCTACCACGAGCTGCGGGACCGCCACGAGGAGCTGGGCGAGATCGTCAGCATGGAGTGCGGCAAGGAGATCGGCGAGGGGAAGGCCGACGTGACGGAGGCCTGGCACATGGTCGAGTGGGCCGCCGGCGACGCCCGCCACCCTCGCGGCGACGTCGTCCCCTCGGAGATCGCCTCGAAGGACGCCTACATGCGACGGAAGCCCCGCGGCGTCGTCGGCTGCATCACGCCGTGGAACTTCCCCGTCGCCATCCCCTTCTGGCACATGGCGGTGTCGCTGGTGGAGGGCAACACCGTCGTCTGGAAGCCCGCCGAGCAGACGCCATGGTGCGGGCAGGTCATCGCCGAGATGTTCGACGACGCGGGGGTTCCGGACGGCGTGTTCAACATGATCCAGGGGTTCGGCGACGCCGGCGCCGACATCGTCGACGGCGACGTCGACACCGTGCTGTTCACCGGCAGCGCCGAGGTCGGCCACGAGATCGCCCGCCAGGTCGCCGCCGACCCCGCGAAGAACGCCTCCTGCGAGATGGGCGGCAAGAACGCCGTCGTCGTCACGGAGGAGGCCGACCTCGACGTCGCCGTCCACTCGGCGGTGATGTCGTCGTTCAAGACGACGGGCCAGCGTTGCGTCTCCAGCGAGCGGCTCATCGTCCACTCCGACGTCTACGACGAGTTCAAGCGGCGATTCGTCGACCTCGCGGAGTCGGTGGCGGTCGGCGACCCTCTCGACCCGGAGACGTTCATGGGACCGGTCGTCGACGCGGACCAGGTCGAGAAGTTCCACCGGTACAACGACCTCGCCCGCCAGGAGGGCGCCGCGGTGCTCGTCGACCGCGCCGACCTCGCCGCCGAGGAGATTCCCGACGGCCACACCGAGGGCCACTGGGTCGGGCCGTTCGTCTACGAGATCGACTACGAGCCCGACCTCCGGTGTCTGAACGAGGAGGTGTTCGGGCCCCACGTCGCTCTCGTCGAGTACGACGGCGGGATCGACCGCGCCCTCGAGATCCACAACGATGTCGAGTACGGGCTCGCCGGCGCGGTCGTCAGCGAGGACTACCGCCAGATCAACCGCTACCGCGACCGCGCGGAAGTCGGGCTGGCGTACGGCAACCTGCCCTGTATCGGCGCGGAGGTCCAGCTGCCGTTCGGCGGCGTCAAGAAGTCCGGCAACGGGGCGCCATCGGCCCGCGGCGTCATCGAGGCCGTCACCGAGCGGACCGCCTGGACGCTGAACAACTCCTCGGAGATCGAGCTGGCACAGGGGCTGTCGGCGGACATCACGACCGAGGAGTAGGCCGTCGGACCCGTTCGTTCGGCGCAGTCCGGTCGCCCGTCGCGTTCGCTCGGATGCGGGGACTGTTCCGAGGAAGTGCGCACAGATCCGCAGGTTGCCTCCGTGGAATCGGCGTAGCCGAACCTCGAACCTCCGACGGAGAAATCCCCGCGCTTCAGCGCGTGGGGGATGTCAACCCGTGAGTCGGCCGATAGTATTAGAACCGAGCCGTCCTCAGAACTGAGAACTCGTGCTCCCATCCGCGACCGTACAGACGGCCTACGTCGGACTGTTCGGGCTGACGGCACTGGTCTGTTTCGGCGGGCTGGCGCGGCTGCCGGCCGTCGACGACCCCGACGTCCGGCGCGGGCTGAAGGCGCTACTGCTGCTCAGCGGCGCCTGGGCGACCGCGGAGACGGCCTACCTGGTCGCGCCCGACCGACTCGCGGTGGGCTGTTACACCGCCGGGCTGGTGATCGGGCTGGCGACGGTCGGCGCCTGGCTTTACTTCTGCTCGGCGTACGCCGGCCGGCGGTACCACCGGCGGCCACTGTACCGCCGGCTCGCGGTCGCCGGCTACCTCGCCGTCATCGTGTTCAAGATCACCAATGTCTGGCACGGACTCTACTTCGAGACGGCGGTCGTCACGACCCCGTTCCGGCACGTCGCCATCCGGAAGTCGACGGCCTTCTGGACCATCGCCGGCGCGTCGTACGTCCTGTCGGCGCTGGGATTCTACCTGCTCGTGGACGCCTTCGAGGCCCGCCGCTCGACGCCCCGGAAGGTGAAGTTCGTCGTCGCCCTGGCGGCGCTGCCGGTCGGGCTGGACATCGTCGGCTACCTCTCGCCGTTGGTATTGGGGCTGAACTACGAGTCGATCGGCGTTGGCTTGTTCGCCCTCGGCGCGCTGTACGCCGTCCGGGAGCCGTTTCTCGCGGTCGGCCGATACGGCCGCCCGCAACTGCTCGAGGCGCTCGACGACCCGGTCGTCGTCCTCGACGACGAAGGGTGCGTCCGCGACCACAACGCCGCGGCGGCCCGGCTGTTCCCGGCGCTGACCGACGGCGGGGCGCTGCCAGCGGAGGCGGTCGTCGACAGGACGGACCCGCTACAGGACGGCGGCACCATCGAACTCGAGCGGGACGGCGAGCGGCGGCACTTTCTCGCCGAGGTCACCCCGATCACGGTCGGGACGACGGACGTCGGCCGCGGTGTCGTCTACACGGACGTAACGGCCATCGTGCGCCAGCGGCGCCGGCTCCGCGAGAAGGACGAACAGCTCGAGGGGTTCGCGACCGCCATCACCCACGAACTCCGCAACAGCGTCGGCATCATCGGCGGCCACGCCGACCTCCTCGCGCGGGCCGCCGAGGAAGCCGACGACCCGGAGCTGGAAGAGCACGCGGCGGCCATCGCCGGGGAGGCCACCAACATCGAGGGCGTCGTCGAGGAGCTGCAGGCGCTGGCCCGCTACAGCCAGACGGTCTCCGGCACGACGACGCTCGACCTCGGCGAGCTCGCCCGGGCCGCCCGCCGGCAGGCCGACACCGACGTCGAGCTGTCGGTCGAGCGGTCGGTCGACGTCGAGGCCAGCCGCGAGCGGCTCGTCGAACTGCTCGGCCGCGTCATCGAGTTCGCCGACCGCAACGGCGCCTCGACGGTCGCCGTCCGGGGCCACGACGACGGCTTCAGCCTCGCCTACGACGACCGCTCGCTTGCGGGGTTCGACGAGAGCGAAATCTTCGCCTACGGGAATGCGGTGCCGAACGCCGAGACGGCGATGCTGCTGCCCAACGTCCGGACGCTCGCGACGAGTCACGGCTGGTCGGTGTCGGTCGACGACGACCCCGGCGGGACGGAGCTGGACGTCCGCTCGGCGGAGACGGCGTCGTGACGCGACCGGTCACCGCCTCGGCCGCCCGAGCGGGCCGTCGCCCCGCAGGAAGACACCGATTCCGCTGGCCACGCAGACCCGGTAGCATCATCAGACCGAGCAGGCCAAGTGCCTCAGGATCGTGCGGAAGACAAGTTTTCTGTGATAGGCGAGGGACGTAGTCCCTTGGACCATGCGAACGGCATACGGCCGTGAGCAGATGACGAGACGCTCCGCGTCTCGAACCGCTCGACCCCGAGGCGGTTCACCGGATGGAGCCGTTCGACTACCCGGTCATGGCGGCTACTGCGGAGCTGTCGGAGGCCACCGACCGGCTCCGGGGAGACGTCGAGCGGGCGATGACCCGCTTCTGACGCCGCCAGCCGTCAGCGTTAGTACCGCGGCGCCCCATGTCGACGTATGCCGAGCGCATACACCTGCGACGGCTGTGGGGCGACGCTGTCTGCCGGCGACGAGCTCGTCCGGGAGCCGCGGCCGACCGGGCGGTCGTGGTACTGCCGGTACTGCCGGACGCCGGTGCCGGGGTTGGTCGGCGAGCGGCTGGCCCACCGCGAGGACGGCTCGCCGACCGACCGGCGGCCCTGATACCGGGGGCCGCCGTCGGGCCGCGTCTCGAGCGGGTCGTCGCCGTCGAGCCCCCGGTGCGTCGGCCCGGTCGTCGGCCTCGACGTTGCCGCTACGTCGTCCCGTCCGTTCCCTCAGCTTCGAGTCCGCGTTCAGGTCCGTCGCCGCTCGGTCATACACCCCCGATAAGCCTCGCGTTGCTCCCGCCGGTCGGGACGATATGTACCGGACGTCGTCGACGAGGGTCGACTCCCGAACGACCGCCGCGGCGTGGTCACTCGGCCGGCCGGACGGTCGCGTCGACGCCATCGGCGGGTCGTAGCGTCGGCGTGATGCGGAGATCCTCGAGGGCGTCTTCGAGGACTTGATCGGACGGGACCGGCGCTCGGAGGCGAGCGGCTGGTCGTCACGGTCGACGGTGAGTGCCTGCTGATTGCCGACCGTACCGACATGTGAGTGCCGTCGGTGACAGCCCTCCGGGAGACGTCTTCACGCAGCGGGACCGCACTCACACCCTAACCGCGACTGAGGTGACCGGTGCCGGGAGCCTGCCGAGCGCCGCCCAGGTGTCGTCGCCCGCGGCGCGCCCGTACAGCACCCCCTCGGCGGTGTCGGGCTCGTCGACGTCCCCCGTAGCGGTCCCCGCGTACAGCCGGGGTCGCTCGCCGGCTGTGGCGGTCAGCGCCCACGTGTACTCCGTCGGGTCCGGCGTTGGCGCTACCCGCAGCGGGCTCCGGCCGTCCCCGACCTGGAACACCAGCGCCTCGGCGCCGTCGTCGCCCCAGCCGCCGGGCATATGCCGCCCGCCGCTGGTGTAGAGGCGCCCCTCGTGGATGGCGAACTCGTGGAAGTAGCTGTACCCTTGGAACAGCTGGCCAGTGTCCAGCCGTGACCAGTCCCGGCCGGCCGTGGTGCTCCGGTACAGCCCCTGTCCCGTGGCGGCCAGCCACGTGTCGTCCGTCCGATGAAGGTCGTGGACATCTTCCGCGAGCCCGGCGTCGCGGCGCTCCCACTCGCCATCGGCCAGCAGGAGCACGCCGGTCCGCTCGACGCCCACCGCCAGCCCGTCGGCCAGCCGGAGCGTGTCGCTCACCTGGCCGCCGGCCTCCGAGACGACGACCCGTCCGCCGTCGAGCCAGCGCTCGGCTGCCGGTAGCTCCGGCAGCCGGTGGGTCGTCCAGGTCGCTCCGTCGTCTGAGGTGTACACCGCAAGAGGGTCCCGGCCGGCCACGACGTAGCCCTCGCCGTCAACCCGGAGATGCGTCGGGTCGTCGGTCGGGGTCGCCATCGGCGTGGGCGACTCCGACAGTCCGCGGTACACGGTGTCGGTGTCGAACCCATGCAGTTCGTCGCCGCCGTCGACAACGACGGTCGCCCCCGACGGCCCCAGGATGGGCTCGGCCATCCCGTCCACGACCCGGTACAGTCCGTCCCGAGTCCCCACGTAATGGGTGCTCACTCACGTCCACCTCCCGGCAGGTCCGGGGTCGCGATCGCTCGGCGGGACTGCAGCCCCAGCGGGCGGATAGAGACACATCTCAACATGGGGTAGGGTACGACCGCCGCCATCTAAAGGCTCGGTGAACGCCGATTTTGTCCGCGGTCCGATAGTCGACGGTGGCGAGGCCGGGTTACCCGCAGTCGGGTCTGGGACCGGCCCGCCAGAGCGCGGTGGATTTAGACCGCCGCCGGCCACCCACCGAGCGTCGCCATCGGCGGGTCGTCGAGAAGCCACCCCGACGGCCCCGAGGGCCGCGGGCAGCGGCGCCTCGAGCGAGTCGTCGCCGTCGAGCGGGCGGTCGGCCCCTGTGTCGACACCGCCGCAGCCGCAGTCGGTCGTCCGGTCCGTGTCGTCGATCTCGACGTCCGTGTTCGGGTCCATCATCGTGATCGGTCGTATTGCCCCCGGCAAAACTCGGCGTTGTTCTCGACGTATCAGACGGTTTGTACCGGACGTCGTCGACGAGGGCCGACTCCCGAACGACCGCCGCGGCGTGGTCACTCGGCCGGCCGGACGGTCGCGTCGACGCCGTCGGCGGGCCGCAGCGTCGGCGTGATACGGAGGTCGTCGAGGGCGTCCTCGGGGACGTCGACGTCGAAGTCCCGCACCAGCCGCGCGAGCACGAGCGTCGCGCCCGACAGCGCGAAGCCGCGGCCGATGCAGGCGTGCGGTCCGGTCGAGAAGGGGAAGTAGGCGCTGACGGCGTTGGGGTCGCGGCGGGCCCAGCGGTCGGGGTCGAACGTCTCCGGGGCCTCGAAATAGCGGTCGTCGCGGTGGACCGACCACTGGGGGGTGATGATCGCCGAGCCGTCCTCGATGAGATAGTCGCCGAGCGGCTGGTCGCCGTCGGCCTGCCGAAAGACGGCCCACGCCGGCGGGTAGAGTCGTAGCGCCTCCCGGTAGGCCCGCTTCGTGTACTCCAGGTCGGCGAGGTCGTCGTGTTCGGGCGGGCCGTCGCCGAGGGCCTCGTGGGCCTCCTCTCGCACCCGGCGGCGGGCCTCGGGGTTCCACGACAGCAGACTGAGCGTGTAGGTGAGACTCAGCGCCGTCGTCTCGTGGCCGGCGATGAGGAAGGTCGCCACCTCGTCGCGAATCTGCTCGTCCGGCATCTCGACCTCGGGGTTCTCCTGGGCGCGCAGCAGCAGCGTCAGCATGTCGGAGCCGGCGTCGCCGCCGTCGGCCAGCGTTGCCCGCCGCCGCTCGATGAGTTCCTCGCTGAGCCCGCGGATACCCTCGGCGGCCGTCTCGAACTCTCCGGAGGTGGGCGTCGGCACCCACTCCGGCATCGCCACCTCGATGTCGAACTCGAACTCGCGGCCGGCGACGGCCATCCACTCGTGGAACTGGTCGGCCCGCTCCCGGCCGATGTCCTCGCCGAGCAGGATCTCGGAGGCGACCCGGATGGTCATCGCGGTCATCGCGCGGTGGAGGTTCAGCTCCTGTGTCCCCGTTTCTGCCCACGACTCCGCCAGCCGGTGAGCCCGGCGACCGGTCGTGTTCGCATAGGCGGCCACCTGCCGGCCGGCGAAGGCCGGCGCCATCGCCGAGCGCTGTTGCTCCCACAGATCGCCTTCGCTCTGGACGAGCCCCTGCTCGGCGATCATCGCCGCCGACCCCTGGGCGTCGACCCGGGTGAACTCATCCCGGCGATCCAGGGCCGCCTCGATGAGCTCGGGGTTCGTCAGCACGACCAGCGGCGGCCGTCCCGGAACCGGGATCGCCGTGCCGTCCTCGAACCGAGCCTGGACGCCCTCGAGGAACCGGAAGGTGTCCGAGCCGAACCGGACCGCGTTCAACAGGCCGGCGTCCGGCGGAGCCGGCAGTGACCGTTGCATACCGAACGATGCACCGTCACGGATTTGGGGCTTTCGCGCCCGGCAGAGGGTTCCGCATGCCGCCCCGGCGACACCCCTGTCGGCCGCCGGCCGGTTTCTTTCATCTTTGGACGGTTTTGTCACAACGCTTGATACCCCACCCCGCACCGGTTCGTAGTGGTCGACCCGTCGACCGTCGACCGTCGACTCCCGTATCATGCAAGACGACATCCCACAATCCGACGAGACGGACAGATTCGCCGACGCGAGTATCGACAGACGGACCTTCGTCCGGCTGTCGGCGGCGGCCGGCGCGGCGCTGTCGCTGCCGGGCAACGCCTTCGCGTCGGCGTCCGATGCCGCCTTCGACGACGAGTACGAGTACGTTCTCAACCACACGCCCGCGAACTACGCGGTCCCGACGCTGGTCCGGTTCGACGACGCCGCCGGGCCGGCGGCGATGGACGCGGCGACCGACGCCGACACGCGGACGACGACCGAGCCGGAGCCGGCCGCTTACGCGCAGCTGACCGCCGCGCAGGCCGCCTCCGTCTCCGATTTGCCGACCGCCGAGACGTTCACCTACGCGCCGGGCGCCAACCCGTTCTGGCGGCTCGGCTACTACCCGCTGGGCGTCTTCCCCGACTCCGAGCGCTGCGTCGACTTCATCCTCTACGAGGAGATGATCGCCGGCATGGAGCGTCTCGCCGAGCAGCACCCCGACAGGTTGGACTTCTACGACATCGGGAGGTCGCCGGGCTGGGACAACGCGCTGTCGGCCCGCGAGGACCCCAAGCCGGTGTACGTCGCCGAGCTGACCAACGATATCGACGACGAGGAGTCCTACCGCGAGAAGGAGAAGGTGTTCTGCAGCCTCTCGCTGCACGGCGACGAGCGGGCCGGCGCCGAGGGCGGCTGTCGGTTCGTCGAGGATCTGCTCGACGGCCGCGAGCGGGAGATCGAACAGCTACTCGACGACGCGGTGATCGTGCTGGCGTTCACCAACCCCGACGGCTGGGTGGCCCGTCACCCCCAGTACTTCGGGAAGTTCACCCGCGGCAACGCGGAGATCGGAGACACCAACCGCCAATACCCCATCGTCGGCTGGATCACGCCCGACCACTACCCCGCCGAGCCGCGGGGCGCCGACGCCGAGGACGACCAGGACGGCATCGACAGCGACGTCGACTCGGAGTACCTGGAGAACGTCCCCGACACCCTGGCCATCGTCGAGCACCTCCGCGATTACGAGAACCTCAACTACGGCGCGGATTTCCACGGCGCCTCCGTCTTCAGCGGTGACTTCGTCTTCGGGCTCATCAGCCAGGCCCAGTACGACCACCGACAGTTCCACGAGCTGTACGGGCTGAACAGGGACGTCGACGACGCGCTGACCGAGGAGATCCAGCCGCAGCCGTACACCAGCAACGAGTACGACTACGGCACCATCTGGGACCTGCTGGGCTACACGGACTCGGGCATCCAGGGCGACTGGCTCGCACATCCGAAGTCGCTGGGCGGGCTCGGCATGACGTCGATGGACTTCGAGATGGCCCAATCGAACATCATCACCTCGACGTACTACGACCCCAACCGCAACGACAAGCAGTCCCGCGGCTACAAGCAGGGCATCCGAACGCTGACGAAGTTCGCGGTCCAGAACAGCGACACCCGCACCACGAGCGACGAGTTCAGCGCGACCGTCGAGACGGGCGGCAACTCGACGCTCGTCGTCACGACCGACCGGTTGACGCGGAGCTCCGACCAGCTCGTCTTCGAGGGCCGGGGCGACGACGGTGACGGCAGCGACGGCGACGGTGGCGGCGCACGGACGACCCGCGTCGACACCGACACGGAGGTCTCCCGGGCGGCGTCGTCGCTGTCGCTCGCCGACGGCGCCGACGCGACGGCGCTGTCGGTGCCGGCGTCGACGCACACGCTGTCGCTGGACGTCGAGCCCGACGGCCCGGTCGTGGCGACGCTGGAGTCGCCGTCCGGCGAGACGGTCCGATCGCGGGACGGCACGGACGGGCCGATGGCCTGCGGGCCGCACGTCGAGTGGACGGTCCGGGAGCCGGAGGCCGGCCGGTGGACGCTGTCGGTCGAGCCGCGGACGGCGACCGACGAGGTCAACGGCGAGTCCGTCACCGCCGACTCCGTCGACGTGGAGACGACGGCGGTTCGGACCGCCCAGGACGGCACGACCACTCCCGACCCCCGCGAGGTGCTCGGCTACGGCCAGTTCGATTACAAGGTCTCGCCGTTCGTCTTCTTCGACAGCGACTTCTTCGGGTCGGGCGACGACCTGCGGGCGCTGGACGTCGAGCGCGACCTCGACGACTTCACCGAGGGCGCCGACGTCGACACCGCCTCGGTGGACGCCGTCGACGCGAGCACGCTGCAGGCGTACGACAACGTCGTCGTCATCCACGACGACGGCATCGACGACGAGGCGTACGTCGGCGCCCTCGACGAGTTCGTCGACTCCGGCGGCAACCTCGTCGTCACCGACACCGGCGTTTCCCTTCTGAGCGCGATGGACAACACGGCCGTCGGCGGCCTCGGCGCCGACGCCACCGTCGAGGAGACGTACTACGTCGCCAACCTCGGCGACAAGCGACCCAACCAGCCGATGCTGGACGGCGCCCGGCTGGTCCAGACGCAGCTGTGGAAGGTCGCCGGTCTCGGCTACTCGGTCGGCACCGAGGCGCCGATGACGATCGTCGACCGGACGGCCTTCGACGAGGCCGGCGGTATCGCCGCCGGCGTCCAGGACGGCGGCGTCTCCGCCGGCTCGTTCATCGGCGAGACGTCGGACCTATCGGGGGAGGTGACCACCCGCGAGCTCGTCGACAGCGACGCCGGCGCCGTCCACTTCGTCGGCGGGCTGTTCCCGCCGGCGAGCCAGGCGAACCTCCACCCCTTCGGCGTGCTAGATTACTCGCCGTCGTTCCTCGGCTACCTCATGATGACGAACGCGCTGGGCTACGTCCAGACGCGGTCCATCGAGGGCGAGACGACCGCCACCTTCGGCGGCGAGTCGACGTTCACCGTCGAGGACGGCGTCGCGACACCGACGCTGGAGGCAAGCGGCAGCCGTAGCGACGACGGCTCGGTGTTCACCGGCGGCCAGACCGACCGGGTGGTCGTTACCGTCACCGAGCTGTCCGAGGCCGCCGAGGTCGCCGACGGCGTGCCGGACGGCTGGACCGTCGACACCGACTACGGCGACGCCGACTCTTTCGACGCCGAGGCCGGCACCGTCAGCTTCGGCGAGCGGGGTCCCGTCGACCCCGAGGCCGACGACGACCCCCTCGAGTTGGAGTACTACGCGGAGGCCCCCGAGGGGGCGACCGCGACGGGGCGGTACACGTTCGGACCCGCCGAGGCCACCGCGACGGTCGGCGGCGACGAGGTGACCGTCGAGTTCGCCGGCACGGACACCGACACCGTCGTCGGCCCCAGCACCGGGACGTAACGTCGCGGCGCGGGCACCGTCCGGGCGGTCTCCGCCCCGAATCACCGCGCTTATATCTCGCCCGCCGGTAGCGCGGTCGATGAAACCGCCAGACGCCGCAGACCGGATGCTCGACGGCAACCTCTTCGTCACGGTGTCGGGACGATCCGGCGCCGGGGTGACGACGCTGTGCGAGGGACTGTCGGAGGCGCTGGACTGCGGCTACGTCTCCGGCGGCGAGGTGTTCCGCGAGCTGGCCGACGAGCGCGACATGAGCCTCACGCAGTTGATCGCCGAAGCCAGCGAGTCCGACGATGTCGACCGCGAGATCGACCGCCGGCTCCGGACGGTCGCCGAGAAGTGGGGCGCGGCGAACGAGGCGTTCATCCTGGAGTCGCGGCTGGCCGGCTGGCTGGCCGGCAACCGCGCGGACATGCGGATCTGGCTGGACGCCCCCGAAGAGGTCCGGGTCGACCGCACCGTCGACCGGGAGGAAGCCGCCGCCGAGATGCGCGTCCGGGACGTCATCGACACGAAGCGCTACGAGTCGTACTACGGCATTGACGTCACCGACCGCTCCATCTACGACCTTTGCATTAACACCGCCCGCTGGAGCCCCGACGGCGTTCTCGCGTTCGTCCTCTCGGCGCTCGACGAGTACGAGCCGACCGACGACGAGGGCGCCGTCCCGACGACCGACCTGAAGGTGTAGCCGCCGGTCGCGGGCGGACGGGCGACGCGCGGAAACGAAAGCCGTCGGCTCAAAAGGACAGATGCGACGTCGAGGAGGGCGAGCCGTCGTCGTCGATGCCGCCCTCGGCGACGAACTCGAGGTCGTCGTCGGTGAGATACACCTGGTAGTTCTTCCACGCCGAGACGCCGTCCTCGAGATCGAGCAGGATGACCTCCTCGAGGCTTCCGTCGGGTTCCCGGACGGTGAGGAGGTAGCTGCCGACCGCCGGAATCTCGTCGGTCGAGGCGACAAGCGTCGCGCACATGGACTATCGTCGGGTCGCAACGGATTTAAACCTGGGCCGTGGGACGGGTACAGACCGGAACGTTCACCACAGCCCGGAGAGAACCGGTAGATAGCATTGCATACCGAACACGGGGCCCCCGGTGACGACAGCTGACCCATGACCGACGTATCCGTCGACAACGTGGTGTTGGTCACCGTCGACTCGCTTCGGGCGGACGCGGTCGGGGCGTACGACCCGGCGCGGCACACGCCGGTGCTGGACGACCTCGCCGACGACGCGACCGTCTTCGAGCACGCCTTCGCGACGGGCAACTGGACGCCCTTCTCGTTTCCCGGTATCCTCGCCTCGCGGCCGGTGTTCGCCGACTCCGGCCGGATCGGGGTCAACGAGTCGCGGACGCTGGCGTCGGCGCTGTCGGCGGCCGGCCTGGAGACCGCCGGCTACAACGCCGCCAACGGCTTCCTGACGGGCCACTGGGGGTACGACGACGGCTTCGACAGCTTCGAGTCGTTCGTCACCGACGTCGGCTCGGGCTTCTACAGCCGGTATCTGGCGGCTCACCCGACCGTCGAGGCGTGGGTCCAGCTCGCGACCTCGCCGTTCCGGCGGATCGCCTCGCGGCTCCGCGGCGACGCCGACGCCCAACCGTTCCACGACGCTTCCCGCGGGCTCGACGTCGAACGCGGTGCGACCGACTTCATCGCCGAAACCGACGGCCCCTTTTTCCTGTGGGTTCACTACATGGACGCACACACACCGTACGTACCGGCGCCCCGCTACGTCCGGGAGGTCTCCGACTCGCGGCTCGGCACCCACCGGATGGTGCTGGCCCACACGAAGACCGGCCTCGGTCTGGAGGTGAGCGACCGGACGCTCGGCGATCTCCGGACGCTGTACCAGGGAGCGGTCCGACAGGTCGACGCCAGCATCGGCCGGCTGCGGGAGGCGCTGTCGGCGGCCGGCGTCGCCGACGACACCGCCTTCGTCGTCGCCGGCGATCACGGCGAGGAGTTCCAGGAACACGGCCACCTCGCCCACTACCCGAAGCTGTACGACGAACTCGCTCACGTCCCGCTCATCGTCGACGTGCCGGGCCTCGAGGGTCGCCGCGTCGAGGGGGCGGTCGGGCTCGACGCGGTGCCGCCGACGGTCTGCGACGCGGTCGGCGTCGAGCCGGCTGACGGCTGGGACGGCCGGAGTCTCCTGCCTGCGGCCGCCGACGGCTCGTCGCCGGCGGCGGACCCCGTCGTCTCCGTCACCGTCCGCGGCGAGGAGGTCACCCAACAGCCCATCCCGCGCGGGCTGGCCGACGGCGACCTGCTCGTCGGCGTCCGGACCGCCGAGTGGACCTACATCAGGAACGCCGAGACGGGCGCCGAGGAGCTGTACCACCGGCCCTCGGACCCCGACCAGCAGACCGACCGCACGCCGACGACGCCGGGAACCGACGCGGCGGCGGCCGTCGAGGAGCTCCGCCCCGTCGCGGAGGCACACGCCGCCTCGCTGACCGATGCCGACGCCGACGGCGACGCGGACATCGACGAGGACCTCGAGACGCGGCTCTCGGCGCTCGGGTACAGATGATCGAGACGAAATAGAACGGACCAATGTTGCGACGACTACTGGGGATGGCGCCCCGAGGACCGCTCGCCGTCCGGCTGCGGCGCTTTGCGATCGTCGGCGTCACCGCAGCCGTCATCCAGCAGGGGCTGCTGTTCGCGTTTCTCCGGCTCGTCCAGTTCAACTACCTCGTCGCCGCCGCGATCTCCATCGCGATCACCATCGTCTTCCAGTACATCCTGAACAACGCCTGGACGTTCAGCGCCGACCGGAAGACCGACCGCCGGGCGTACGCCTACGGGCTGTTGAAAACCAGCCTCGTCCGCGGATCGGCCATCCCGTTACAGCTCGGGCTGCTGTACGGCTTCCGCCAACTCCTGGAGCTGGAGGCCGCCCGCGCGGCGCTGATGGACCAGTACGCGTTCGTGATGACGCTGTCCGGGGTCCCCGTCCCCGACCAGATCGTGCTGCTGGCGAACCTCTTCGCCATCCCCATCTCGGGGCTGTATCGGTACGTCCTCGACGCGCGGTGGACCTGGGGGTGAGCCCGTCGGCCGTCGCGACCGCCACGACGCGGCGCACGGCAGTCGGCCCGCTCGCGGTCGTCGACGATATTCGTTCCGGCACGGCAATGGGACCCCGCCCGACGCGTCGGCACACCGAGCCGGTCGGGCTCCCGTTGACCGCCGCGCCGTTCCTCGCGCCGCGCTGGAGGCGGGACGAATCCGGTACAGGTCGGTCCGACCGCGACTCGACGGTCGACGCCGAGCGGGCATCCCGCCTGTGTCACGAGACCGGTGCCGGTTCGACTCCCGAGGGCGACCGGACCGACGGGTCGCCCGGACATCGGTCGAATCGCCGGCGGGCGGAGGGCGGACCGGCCCGGCCCGGTCGCTCCGACCTCGACTCAAAACAGGTGCCGTTCGGCTGCCTTCCGGACCCTTCCCGGTCGGCTCTCGCCGTAGACGACCAGCGTCCCGTGTCCGCTCTCGACTCCCGTCGCCGGGGTCCTGCGACCGAACAGCCGGTCCGTGAGACCGCGCTGGATTCCGCTCACGACGAGAACGTCGGACCCGCGGGCCGCGAGTTCGACGGCGTCGCCGGTCCCCGACTCGACGATCCGGGTCTCGACCGGGGCCTCGCACAGGTCCTCCAGCTCGGAGAAGTAGTCCTCGATGGTGTTCCGACGGCTCTCCGGGGCGCCCGCCGCCACCGAGAAGTAAAACGCGAGCGTTCCGTCGACCGCCGTGGCGAGCGCGTCAGCCAGTCCGACCTTCGTTGGATCGAACGGCCCTTCGTCGGTGACGACGCCGACGTGCTCGGCGGCACCGTGATCGACGTCCGAGACCTCGACGACGTCGCAGGGAGCGTGGTCTTCGATCCAGCCGGCGTCGCTGCCGAGCAGGTGCTTCGACCCGGCCGAACGCTCGATGAGCAGGGTGTCCGCCCCGACGTCGGCCGCGTAGTTGACGATCGCGTGTCGCCCGTCGTGGCTGACGATCTCGCCGTAACGGATCGGTATCGCCGATTCCGCCGCCCGGTCGGCCAGCCGGTCCTCGAAGGCCCGGTCTCCCTCGGTGAGTCGCTCGGCCGGCTGGGGCAGCGGCGTCTGGTCGGGGACCTCGTCGAACCGGACGACCCGAACGCCGCCCTCGCGGGTGCGAGCCACGTCCACGGCGAGGTCGATCAGCGACCGCTCGGCGGCGAGTGACGTCCCCTCGGTGACCGCGACCAACACCTCGTCGCCGTCGGTGCCGACCTCGGATTCGGTCTGTTCGACCACGTCCCGGCCGAGACTCCGCCGGAAGGCGTCGGTCATCGCACCCTCCCGGCCGACGCCACCCTGCCGGTACACGAAGAGGTAGTACCACGCCATCGAGCCGACCGTGATGACCACGGCCCCGACCAGGGGCACGAGCCCGATGTAGCGCAGCAGAACCACGCCCCCGACGATGCCGACCAGCTGCGGGAGTGGATACAGCGGTGACTCGAAGCTGGGCTCGTACGCCTCGATCGACCCCTGGCGAAAGGCGATGAGGGCGACGTTGATCAGGATGAACACCAGGATCTTGAACGCGCTGGCGAGCTTGGCGATGTCGTCGATGGGAACGAACGCGATGAGGACGAGCAGCACCCCGCCGGTGATGGTGATCGCGTTGACCGGGGTGTCGAACCGGTCGCTGACGTTCTCGAAGAGGTCGGGAGCGAGACCGTCGCGGCTCATCGCGAAGGGGTACCGCGAGGAGGAGAGGATCCCCGCGTTGGCGGTGCTGATCAGCGCGAGCAGCGCCGCGACGATGACGGCTCCGACCCCGAGTGCGGGAAGTGCGTTCCCGGCTGCGATCTGCATCGGCGTCTCCGTGTCGGTGAGTGCGGCCCGGTCGGCGACGCCGACCATCACCGTCACGATGGCGACGTAGATACCGGCGGTGACGACGAGCGAGCCGAGGATGCCGAGCGGGAGGTTCCGGTCGGGGTTTTCGACCTCTTCGGCGACGCTTGCGACCTTCGTGACGCCGGCGTAGGAAACGAAGACGAATCCGGTCGCGCCGAGGACTCCTCCGATTCCGCTGTCGAAAAAGCCCTCGTAGCGGGCGCTTTCGGTGCTCGGCGCCCCGGCCACGATGAACCAGATCATCACGGCCAACATGACGGCGACGATGGCGACCTGCATTCGGCCGGTCTGTTTCGCGCCGGCGACGTTCAGGACGATCAGCAGGACCGCGACCGTCAGCGCGACGGGGGTCACGGGCAGGTCGAACAACAGCACCAGATACGGCGCGCCGCCGACGAGCGCCAACGCGCCCTTGAACGTCAGCGAGAACCACGTCCCGACGCCGGCGACCGTTCCGAACAGCGGTCCCATCGCCCGCTCGATGTACAGATACGTCCCGCCGGCCTCGGGCATGGCCGTCGCCATCTCCGACTTGCTCAGCGCCGCGGGCAGTACCAGCACGCCGGCGAGGAAGTACGCGAACACGACGGCCGGGCCGGCCATCTTCATCGCCAATCCCGGGAGGATGAAGATACCGCTACCGACCATCGCGCCGATGCTGATGGCCATGACCGCCGGTAGTCCGAGGTCGCGTTCGAGCTCTTTCGTCATGTTTACTCCCAGTTACCGCCCACCGACTCGCGCTCGATGCGTCCGGTGACGGGTTCTCCGCCGCCGAGCGACCGGGTCATTCGCATCGGTCACGTACCTGCCCGACGAGGAGCCACGGCATGTCGACGAGATCCACGCCGGTCCCTTCGAACGCCGGCCCGTTGCCGGATCCGAGGTGCCCGCGACGACTCACACGGGTCGAACTCGCGTCGGGCCACGCACCCCAGCGGTAACGCCTCCGAATCGAATCCGACGAGGTCCGTACCGGTGACCGCCGACGCGAGGGTTCGGACGTCGCTCGCACCCGGTGGCGTGCGCTCGATCAGCCTCATCTCGCTCGTGATGTCGACCGGTTCGGGCTCGGAAGCGAGCGTCATCGACCGAGCACCCTCGGCGAAGTATTCCGCAACGGCGAGCCCGAAGCGGCCCCGCCGATCACGAAGGCATCTCGTGCCGCTCCGCCGGGATCGTCGCGTGGGTTCTGTCGAATCGCATTCATAAACTCAATTCTGACATCGGAGTATAGAGACGGATAAGTTCTGAAGAAGAATAAAGCGACCGGTATATTTCTGATTTTGAATTATGGGTCCACGCGGAGAACCCCGAATTCGGGCCCCTTGCGGCGGGGCGCCCCCGGCGCCTACTCAGATGCCGACCGTGGGGAGTTATCGTAGCGATCGAACCCGTGAAACTGACTGTCGTGGTCGTTGCGGATGATATCCTCGTCGTTGATGCGCAGCCCGAGATCGTTGAGATCACTCGTGATCCGGCTGAGGTCGTCTCCGTCGGTCCCTACGGCTTCCACCAATAGGTTCTGGTCGCCGGTCATGATCTCCTTGACGTTGATGACGCCCGGGACGTCCGTGGCCCGTTTTGCGATCCGCTCTCGCCCCTCGATCGGAGCCGTACAGAACACCATCGTGTGCAACTGGTATCCGGCGATTTCGTAGTTCACGTCCGGGTGGTATCCGTCGATGACGCCGGAGTCTTCGAGTTCGTCGATCCGGTTCCGTACCGTCCGTGCCGACACGTCGAGCCGTTCGGCGATGGTGTTCGCCGACATTCGCCTTGCATCTTCCTGAAGCGAGTAGAGGATGCAGCGATCGACGTAATCGAGATCGACGGTCTCCATACCCCTACATCGTGCATAATCAGTAAGAACGTTCCGTCGGACCGACTCCGGTCGGGTTCCTCCCGCGGCGGCGACCGGCCGGGGTCAGCCCGGCTCGCCGACGGGGTCGTCGACGCCGCCGAAATAGCGGTCGGCGACGTGCTCGGCGGTCCGCAGCGCCAGCGCCTGTCCGGTGTGGGTCGGGTTGGCGCCGCCGACGCCGTTGGCCAGCGCCGAGTGGTCGGCCACGAACAGCCGGTCGACGTTCGCCGCCTCCCCGCCCGCGTCGAGCACCTTCCCCATCGCCATCGACGACTGCATGTGCAGGAGAATGGGAGCGGCGTCGGTGCGATGGACGTGGTCGGCGCCGGCCTCGTCCAGCAGTTCCGCGCCGCGGCGGGCGAGTTCGTCCCGACGGGCGTCGTCTTCGGGGTGCGGCACCCACTCCACCAGCGGAACCGGGCCGTGCTCGTCGGTCGTCGACGGGTCGACGGCGACGCGGTTGTCCCGGCGCGGCCGGTCGTCGGTGTGGCAGATGAGCGTCAGCGTCCGCCGGTAGTCGGCCATCCGCTCTTTCAGCTCGCGGCCGGCCAGCCGGCCGCAGCTGTCCCACGGCTCGCCCGTCGTATCGCGGTCGAAGGCCCATTCGCCCCGGCCGGCGGCGTAGACCGCCATCGCGGTGACGCCGGGCGCGAAGGTGTTGACCGCGACGGCGCCGACGCCGGGGACGTCCAGTCGCGAGCCGGCGGCCTGCCCCTGGTGCGGTTCGACGGCCGGCTGGCCGACGAGCGTCGCCACGTCGTCGGGCTCGAAGACCCCCGTGACGAAGTCGAACCAGTGGGTCGTCAGCCCGCGGCCGACCCAGCCGTCGTCCGGGAGACCGCTGTTGAGCCACAGCCGCGGCGTCTCGATGCACCCTGCCGCGAGCACGACAGCGTCGGCGTGGATCCGTTCGGTCGTCCCGGCCCAGGTGTCGCGGAACTCCACGCCCGTCGCCTCGACGCTCCCGGGCCCGCCCTCCGTGAGGACGTCGGTCGCGAAGGCATTAGGCCGTATCTCGACGTTATCGGTATCGAAGGCCCGCGGCACCAGCGAGACGTTCGACGAGCGGCGGGCCCGCTCGCGGAACGGCGCCTCCCGCGGGTGGGGGCCGCCCTGGTGTTCGTGCATCGCCAGCGTGTCGCCCTCGTAGTCAGGGTGGCGGTACTCGCCGTCGCCGCCGGCGTCGGCGTCGGCGTCGGCACCTGCGTCGCTGCCGTCTTCGCCGCCGTTTCGCCGCAGGCGCTCGTCCGGCCGCGAGATCGCGTTCGGGAACGGCCGGTAGCCCGCCTCGGTGACGTTGCACCCCTCGTTGAGGTCGTAGCCGGCCCGGCGGGCACCCTCGAAGAACACCTCGGCCTTCGGCGTCGTCGGCGCCGGCTCGACGGGGTGAGTCTCCTCCAGGAGCCGGTAGTACGGCACCAGTTCCGCGTAGTCGAGCGGCCAGTGGGGCTGGTCCTCGACGGCGGTGACGAACGCCCGCGGGTGGTTGGCGTAGTAGTGCTGGGTCGTCCCGCCGACGCCCGACAGTTGGGCGATGAGCGCCTGCTGCGGGACGGTGCGCTGCCAGGGCGGCCGGTCGTCGTCGGCTGGCCCCCACCGGAGCGTTCCCGTCACGGGGTCGTTCATATCGCCTTCCTTCGAGGTGAACTGCTCGTCGTACAGCGCCCCCGAGAGGTCCGCCGGGTCGCCCGAGGCCTCCCCACCCGGCGCGTCGTTAGGCGCCGGCCACTCCTCGTTGCCGTAGAAGGGCCCGGCCTCCAGGATCGTCACGTCGACGCCGAGCTGGCCGAGCCGCCACGCCAGCGCCGGGCCGTCGCCGCCGGCGCCGACCACCACGACGTCCGTCTCGCGTTCGCGCATCAGTAGTCGTTCTCCTCGAAGGCGTCCAGTTCGTAGCCGAGCATCACTGGGTAGCCGTCGGCGGGGCCGGGATAGCCCGCCTGCCGCCAGCCGAGCGACCGCTCGCCGTCGTCGGCGGTCGCCTCCGAATAGTAGACGAACTCCACGAGAATGGGTAGCGAACTGGCGAGGAACTGCACCGTCCCGAGCGCCGCGGCGTCGAACCGTTCCGACAGCGCCGCGACGACGCCGTCGTCCTCCAGGAGTCGCAGCGCCCGGAGCCGGTCCCGCCGCGAGAGTCAACAGAACGGCCCCGCCGCGAACGGTTCGTCGGGCGACTGCAGGCCGTCCTCGGCACGCCGCCGAACGAGCAGTTCCGCGGCGGCGGCGTCGAGCAGCGCCGCGACGGCCGGCGCCAATGGCACCGCGTCGCCCGCCAGCGACGCCAGCCCGTGCGTCTCGACGAAGTTGTTGACCCGCTCGATGACGGCCTCCCCCAGCCCCACCTCGAGGCCCCCGGGGACGTGCTCCGATCCCCGCGACTCCATCTCGGGCGTCTCCGGCACGATCGCGTCGACCAGCGCCGCGAACGTCCCGCGCGTGTGGCTCACGACCGCTCTACCTCCGCCCGCCACGTGTCTGCCATGGTTTCCCCTGTGACGGCAGTTCCCTCAACCTTCCGCCGGTTATCGCGGCCGCGTTCAAGTTACCGGCGGCTCCCCCGGTACAGCCCGGGCTTTCATATATAGAATGACACGTCGCGCCTACACCAGACGTACGGCCCATCAGAGGGGTCATAATGTCTGCCGCGCGTCTTGCGGGCGTCAGATGCCGCTTTGGGCATTATCAGGGACTCTGAGACGATTTCTTTGATATTCGCGGTTTGGTAACACCTCTTAAATTTTAGGATAGCTTTATTTGCCGTGCCCACCTGTGTCAGGTTGTCATGTCCGACGACAACAAGGCTGTTGCGTGGTTGGCGGAGCACCCCAAGATGACCGGCGTCCTATTCACGATGATGCTGCTGCTGTCGCAGGCCGGGACCGTGGTGGCGATAGGTAACGACGGGGCTGGTCCGTAACTGTACACGACAGGATTACCGATTGCTGCAGTTCGACAAGTAGCCGGCGGGACTCTACGGCTTCGGTGCGACAATCAGCATCGTAATAGAAGCGTTCGGAAGCGTCTATTCGAAATTCCGGATGCGGCTACGTAGTTCCGACACAGAAACGTCGCTAGACCAGTAAAATTCATTATTAGCGATTATCGGCGCCATCCGGCTATTGAGTGCTTCTGCAAGCGACTTGTCAGCCACGTTCCACGTACCGAATTCTCCCGGCGCGATATGACGAGACTCAGCAGTATTCAGTCGTGGCGTAAATAGTGAGCCGGTGCCGTGTGTCCCGTTTGCGAACTTTTTTATTTTTATTTCAAACTTTCCGTCGTCGTCAATATTAACATACTTGACTTCCGGTGCTCCGCCTGTCGATTGAGCAAGCGTCGCGTTCGAGTCGCCCACGACCGCGTAGTGCTCGCCGGAAAACATCGTGTCCTGGACCAGATTCGTCGCGGCTCCGACCGGGAATCCGTAGTTCAGGAGACGAGCGATCGTTCGACCGATCTTCGTGGCTATCGAGCTGATGACGTCGTTAAGCGTGACGACGCCGGCGATGGCGCCGTTGTCGACGAGCCGCTGGCCCTGCTCGTACGACGAGCAGGCGTTCAGGACGAACGTGTCCGCACCGACTTGGTCGATCTGATCCGCGTCGAGGTGGCCGTCGGTGCAGTCGAAGCCCTCGGGATCGACGTGGCCGATGTAGTGGACGAAGTCGGTGTCGCGTTCGAACATCTCGGCGAGTTCGGACGTGGTGAGCCCCCGGTGGAGGTCGATGTCGAAATCCAGGTGCTCCCGCGTGCCGTAGATGTCAGAGACGTCGGCCTCCTCGGCCATCTCCGCGTCGTTGACGACGACGTCGACACCGATGCGGGAGCTGCCCTCGGCGCGCTTCTCGAGCCGCTGGAGGTACGACTTCGTCGTCGCCTTCGCGGCGCCGACCGCGAAGCCCTCGCCGACCCACGTCTGAGACATGCTCTCGACCTCCGGCAGGTCGAGAACGCGCTCACGGTCCGTCGTTTCCGAATCCGGGCTCGAGGACGATGAAAACCGGGTGAGCGCGCTGCCAGCTGCTTCTGTCCCCGGACCACCTGTCGCACCGGATCGGATGAAGACGTTCTGCTTCGTCGCTTCCCGTGTTGCGTTTGCGATGACTGATTCTGATGGGCACCGAACGACGGCGAGGTCGCGGGCGAGAAACGGCGTCGTCGTCGCTCGTCGTGGCTCCGCTTCCACATCGGCGGTGAGCCGCCAGTCCGGTCGGCCGATTTTCTCCTCGAGGCTCTCGAACGATTCGTCCAACTCGAGGTAGGTCCGCGTTCTGTCGGCCAGCGACGCCTCGGCCAGACGGTCGAAGTCAAGATGGAGTCCAGCCGACTCGATCCGCCGCTCGATATCCAACTCGACGTCGTAGAACTCCCGGACCGCACAGTCGAACTGGAACGTGAACTGCAGGATGTCCCGAACGTGCCGTTCGAACGTCTGCCGCCTCGTATCGCCGTCGTGCCCGCCGGCGATACCCAGCGGATACGTCCAGCCGTCGACGTGCAGCGCCGGCTCCCCGGGCTCGACGGTCGCGCCGAGCCAGTACGTGAGCGGGACAACCGGGTAGAGCCACTCGTGGGCCGCCGGTACCGTGAGTCGAATCCCATTGTCCGGCGGTGTAGCGCCGCTCGGCAGGTCCGGTTCGTCGGCCAGCTCGAGCAGTGGCGGATGACCTCGAAGCGTCGGGAATGTCCGTTCGGCCGACCACGTCTTCATCGCGTTCCCGAACAACGAGACGGCATCCATCAGGTCGCGCGGGTCACTGGTCGTCGTCAGCGTCCGGCCCGGTTGCGAGTGGAACGACCGCGCCCCGACCCGGATTTCGGTGTCGGGGTCGAAGAGCAGGTCGACCGACTCCCTGCCGGGGACGACGTGAAAGCCAGCGTCGTCGACCCGAGCATACAGCTTCATCGGGAGGCTGTTGAACTCCAGCGTGTAGCTGCCGGTGGGCACCTCGACTGGGCTCTCGTCTGCGTCACACTCCGCGACGACGTTCCCGTCGAGGTCCCGGACCCAGATGTTCAGCAGGAACGGTGTCCGGAGCCGCGTCGCCGTCACCTCGACGGCGCTATCGACGGGATAGACGAAGCCTCCCGTCGGGGCGGGCATCGGGTCGACCGGGCCGCCGGTGAACAGCTGCGTCCGGACGTCCTCGATGGGGTCTCGGACGTGAAGCCCCGCGCGTCCGAACGCCGAGTCGAAGCGCGGGACGATGTCGTCGACGCCCGGGCCGTCACCCATGACCTCCCCTCATCGAAAGTGCCGGGCGTAACACCCGTTCACGCTCCGGTTCGCAGTCGCTCGGCTGGGATACGAACGTCTCCTGGTGGCCAACCGACTGACTCATCCTTGCCAGCACGGTATTAGCCACCACGTAAAAAAACCTGGGGCCGGTCGCAGGATCTGAAGCGTTCCTCCAGGGCCTCGTAGCGACCACCTAATTGCTTGCCGAGACGCTCATTCGTAGTCGGGTGGTCGTCCTGGTGCTGACTCACGGCAGTCAGTATCAGTAGACGGCCACATCGTCGAAGGTGCCGTCGTAGGCGATGTGGGTGGGGTGGGTCGGCTCGGTGCCCGAGAGGAACAGGCGGTCGACTTTCCCCCAGGTGTTCTCGTAGAAGAGGTGGCCGAACTCCGCGGCACACCGCAGCTGGTGGTCGGCGCCGTCTCGACGGCAGACGCGCCGGGGAGCGTCAGACCGCAGCGCCGCCGCCAGCTCCGATGCCGTCTCCAGTGGCTCCTCGAAGGCCGTCCAGACCTCCCCGATGGTCCCGGGCAGGTGGGCGTACGAGGAGCCGAACGCCGGCAGGTCGAACTCGCAGGCCAGCTCGCGGGCCCGGTCATTGTGGCCCTCGAAGTGCTTGGGGTTGTATACCTCGAGGCCGTGGATCCGGTCCTGATGAGCCCGCAGGTCGTGGGCCGCGAGACTCACCGTCGCGAACTCGGGGTGCGGCGCGAGGACGGCCGCATTCTGGCGGTCGAACTCCGCCATCGCGGCCTCCAGCGTGATGAAGTCCGGCACGGGGTCGGTGAGCCCGACGGCGAGGACGTGCTTGCGGTGCCGCCAGTCGCCGGTGAACACCTCCCGTGCGGGCACGACGAGCAGTTCGTCGTCGGAGAACCGTTCGGCGCAGGCCCGGACGTCCGGTAGCCGGGTGAAGTGCGGTGCGTACACGACGGCGTCGAGGCCGCGGGTCTTGGCCCGCTCGACGATCGTCTCGTCGAGCACTTTCACGTGGGCGTCGACGCAGAACTCGCCGTCTGCCTCGTCCATGGGGCCGGCTGCCGACCGTGCCAGTTAGCCGTTCCGGTTCCGAGCCCGGTAGCATTTGATCAAGAGGAAATGGCCTACTTCGGCGGTGACGGTAGCGATTCCGAACGTTCCCACCCGCTTCGCGGGCCGCGGCTCACGGGTCGCTTCGCTCCCCGTTCGCGTCGAGGCGCTCCCTGCGGTCACCGGCAGAGCGACGCTCTGCCGAGCCCTCGCTCGCTTCACCCGCGAGGACGCCGCTCCGCCTCGAGGTCTCCCTCCCTTCGATCGGTCGGCCTCGCCGCGCTCACTCGGCCCTATTCGGACTCCTGCCCGACGCCGGCTGACCGGCCCGCTCTCTCGTAACTGAACACGGCCGTAGCGGGGCGCGTAACGCTTTTGATACTTGCCGCGAACCGCGACGTATGGCATCCAGTCGCGGGGGAACCGAACGGGGACGAGGGCTGCCGGTCGACGCGGCCGGGACGCTGGACCGCCTCCGGCGGGCGGTCGACGACGCACGGATACGCGAACATCTCCGCCGGACCGAGACGGCGCTGCGGGACGCCGGCCACGACCTGACGCCCGAACGGCGCCGCCGACGCGAGCGCCACCTCGACCGCCTGGCCGACTACCGCGAGCGCGGCGACTTCCCGACGAACCGGCACCGTTCCGACCGCGTCCCGCTGTTCGTCGGCGACGACGGGACGCCGTGTGCGATGGCGTCTCTCCTCCGCGAAGACGACCGCGAGGACCTCATCGAGGCGGTGATGACCGCGGAGCCGACGGTTCGCATCGAGGAGCTGCCCGACGATCACCCCGTCGTCGGGTGGGTCGAGGCCAACGGCCTCACCCGCGCGGAAGCCGCCCGCGTCCAGCCGACTTACCCCACGGGCATCCAGTTCGCGACCACCTGCGGACCGGTGCCCTGCTGGCTGGCAGGAGGGTTCGCCTCCCTCGTCGGGCTCGCGGCCGCCGGCGCCGTCGAGTACGTCGGCTACCGGCTGGCCGGCGACGCCTTCCCCGACAACGCGCTCAAGCGCCGGGCGACGCTCGCGTACCTGACCGCACTGGCGCTGTTCGTGGCGCCGCTCGTCGGGCTCGTCGCCTTCGCGCTGTTCCCATGACGCGGAGCGCCCGGCGACGGCTCGCCGCCTTCGCCGGCGGCCTGACCGTCGCGTTCGGGCTGTTCATCGGGCTCGTCGGCGGGCTGGTCCGGGCGCCGGGACTCGGCGGACTGACCTACCTCGCCACGGAGCGCTCCGGACCGGCGGCGGTACTCGGACTGCGTTTCGTCGAGTGGGCCGGCTACCCGGCCGCCGTCGCGCTGTATCTCCTGCTGCCGGTCGCCGTCGCGGTCGTCTCCCGCCGCAGCGACCGGGTGCCGCTCCACCCCGCGTGGGCGGTCGCCGCCGTCGCTCCCGCGCTGCCCGCGACGGTGGCTCTCCTGCTGATACCGTTCGGGGTATTCGTCCTCGACCGAGCGTTGGTCCTCACCGTCCTAACCACGGTCGGTGTCGCCCTCCTCGTCGCCGTCCTCGTGCTGAACGAGTTCGCACGGACCGGCGACGACGGCGGTCGCACGTCCCCGCTTGCGGCCTTCGGCAACGTCGCGTTCGTCGCGCTTTTCGTCGGGGTAGCGTCCGGGAACCTGTTCGCCGGGCCGGCCGGTGCGCTCGTCCAACAGGAGGACCGCCGGGGCGTTCCGAGCGCGCAGTTCGACGTCGTGGAGGTCGAGACCGACGACGGGACCGTGGTGGTGTTCACGCTCGCCGAATACGTCGCGCGGGGGAGCGGTGGGCCGATACCGACCGAGGACCTCCGGATCGCCGGCGAGGGGTTCGCGAACGTCTCGGAAGCCGGCGTGACGGAGCCGGGCCCCTGGCCGGCCTCGGAGGCCAGCGACGACGGCGGGGTGGTCAGAAGCGGGGACTCGGTGGCCGTCGGCGCGAGCGACGACTGCCGAATCCGAATCATCCACGACGACGGGCGCACGGCGACGCTCGCCGACCACGAATGCGGGTAGCGTCGGTCGTCGCCCGTGTCGCGGACGGGACGGGTCCGAGGAGACCCATTCCGGTACGTCGCAAATCCGGCCCGCCGGAGCGGCACAAGAGACTTCATCTCGCACGACGACACCCGGCCACGAACATGTCCGCGTGTGGAACGTCCGAACCGTTGCCCGCAGTCGCGGCCGACGACCCGGACCGCCTTCCGCGGGCCGTCGGCGACGCCCGACCCGGTGAGCGCGTCGCCCCGCCGGTGCCGCCGGCGCGTCCGACCGCCGGAGCGCCCGTGACGCCCGTGGCGCCCGCGGCGCACGGGCCACGAGGATGACCTGGAGCCCGCGGCGGCGTCTGGTCGCCTTCGCCGGCGGGCTGACGCTGCTGGTCGGCGCGCTGGGCGGCGTCGTCGCCACGATGGTCTTTCCGGCCGATCTCTCGACGTCGCTTCCGGAGGTGCGGATCGGCCAGGGAGTCGTGGTCCTGCTGCTCGCCGTCATCGTGCTGCTGTACGTCGTCGTCCCGGTCGGCATCGCGGCGGCGCTCGCCCGGGAGCACGGCCACCCGCTGATCTACGGCGCCGCCGCCCTGGCGGCCGTCGGGGTGCCGGTCGTCGCGCCGGTCGCGTTCGTCTGGACCGTCGAGGAGGCCGCCGTCGGGACCGCACTCTTCCGGTTCGTGGCGACCGTCGCCGGAATCGCCGCCGTCCTGGTCGCCGGCGGGGTCATCTTCCGGCGGGTCACCCCGGCGACCCAGGGGACCGGGTGGGTGCTGGGCCTCAACCTCGCGGTCGTCTTCCTGTTCCTCCTCGGGGGCCTCGGCGTCCAGGTCGCGGCGCCGGGATTCGCGGACCGACACACGGCAGAGGCACGACCGGACGTCGAACTCGAGTTCGAGGAACGGACGACCGACGACGGCCGGCTGCTCGTCATCGAACACGCCGGCGGCGACCCGGCGCCGCCGGCCCGACTCGACGTCCGTGGCAGGGGGTTCGCCGATGTCGAGGGCGCCGACCAGACCGGACCGGGACCGTGGGCCGGCGAAGCGACCGGACGGGCTCCCCGCCACGACGGTCCGGCCGTCGTCGAGGGCGATACGGTCGTCGTCGGCGTCACCGACGACTGCGGGCTGATAGTCGGCGACGGTCCGGAACTACGGGCGGCGCTCGATTACTACGACTGTTCGGAATCCGACTGAGCGGCGGTGTCGACCCGCGGGCGGAGCCACGGTCGGATACGAAGGTCTATGCCCGAGCGCGAACGACCCTCCGGCATGCCGCCGATTCACGACGACCAGCGGGTCGCGGTCATCGCCGACTCCCAGAACCTCTATCATTCGGCCCACAGCCGCTACTCGCGAAACGTCGACTACACGGAGCTGCTCGACGCCGCCGTCGGCGACCGCGAGCTGGTCCGGGCGGTCGCCTACGTCATTCGCGCGGACTCGCCGGCCGAAGAGGACTTCTTCGAGGCGCTGCGGGACATCGGCTTCGAGACGAAGATCAAGGACATCAAGACGTTCCCCGACGGCTCCCAGAAGGCCAACTGGGACCTGGGGATGTGTCTGGACGCGGTGACGCTGGCCTCGAAGGTCGATACGGTCGTGCTGTGCAGCGGCGACGGCGACTTCGAGCGGCTCTGCACCCACCTCCGCCACGAGGGCGTCCGCACCGAGGTATTCGGCTTCGGCTCCTCGACGGCCGAGGAACTGGTCGGCGCCGCCGACTCCTTCGTCGACATGAACGAGAACGAAGAGCGGTACCTCCTCTGACAGTCTTCCACGACTGAAACACCACCGCAACAGTAGCTGCGCGGTTGGAACAGCCGAAACGTCCCCTCGAGGGCGAAATTCGAGCGTCGGTCAATCGAACCCGAAGGGGACGTCGCCGCCGTTCGCTTTCAGGTAGTCGACGGCGGCGTCAGCGCTGACTAGTCGGACATTCTGGCGGTGGCCGCCGCCGTAGGTCTCGACAGGGGCGTCTGGGTCGGTAGTCATCGCCTCGAGAAGGTCCCTCCCACGTCCCTGTTCGTGGCTGGGCAGGCACATGTTGACGATGGTGTCAATTTGCTTCTTGTGATTGCCGATGATGCGTTTCCGGAGCATTTTGCGGACGAGTCGATTGCGGATGTCTTGATCGCTCATCGTTCTTTCCTAACGTAGTATTGAAGTTACATCTATATCAAATTTTAGTCTCAGAACTACATAGATGGCTCGCCAGAACAACAACTAAGTGCGAGGAGTACTACATAGTAGATATATACTCCCCATCATGACCACCGACCAACAGCAAGACCCCCAGGAAGCGTTCGCAGAGGGAACGCCGCTCGTCGAACTCTTTGGCAAGCCAGGACGGACGAAGCTCATCAGCGTGTTCGTCGACGAAAGAGACGACGACCTGAGTATCAGCGAACTCGCCCGACAGGCCGGGGTGGCCCGCAGCACAGTTTATGACCACCTCGACGACCTCGTTGAGCTTGGGATCGTCAAGGAGACGAGAGAGACGGGCCCAAGCACCCGGTACCAGCTCGACGGTGACGACAAGATCGCAGAACTCCTCTACCAGCTCGACGGCCTCGTGCTGAAACGACTCCTCGAAATCGACGACAGGCTATAGCTGCGAGCGTTCAGATACCGTTGGGAGAGCCGTCTAAGTCCTGCGGTCGCGCCGCCAAGCGCACGCGATTCACCCCACCCGAAGAGGTGGACTCTCGCTGCTTCCTCCGTAGTCCGCAAAGGTCGCCGCTCGCGTCCGCGCCGCCGCCAGCCCCCGGGTCACTACGGCGCCCGCCGACTCGTCTCGACGATGGCCTCGGTCAGCACGTCGACGCCGATGCCGATGGACGCCTCGTCGACGTCGAAGGTCGCGGTGTGGTGGCCGCCGGGGTGGTCGGTGCCGACGCCGATGTACGTCGCCAGGCCGCCGTCGTCCTGGACGTGCTGCATCAGGTAGGTGGCGTCTTCGCTGCCGCCCAGCTCGCCGCGACGGGTCGCCCGCGTCACGTCGGCGTGGGCGTCGGCGGCGCCGTGGACGACGTCGACCAACTCCGGGTCGCTCTCGGCGGACGGCGCCTCGCCCTCTACCTCGACGTCGACCGAACAGCCGTGGGCCGTCGCGGCGCCCTCCAGTACCTCGCGGGCGCGCTCGAAGGTGTAGTCGCGGATCTCGGTCGTCGCGCCGCGGACCTCGCCGTGGACGAACGCTTCCTCGGGGATGATGTTGGTGGCGGTGCCGCCGCCGACGCGGCCGGCGTTGACCCGGGAGGCGCCGTCGCTGTGCCGCGGAATCCCGTAGAGGCCGTCGACGGCCGTCGCCATCGCCTGGACGGCGTTACGGCCTTCCTCCGGGCGGGCGCCGGCGTGACCCGGCTCGCCCTTGAAGATCGCGTGGAACTGCGTCACCGCGAGCATCTCCTCGAGACCGGCGACCACCTCGCCGGTCGGGTAGTCGAGGCCGACGTGGGCGGCGTAGAGGTAGTCGACGTCGTCGAGGTGACCCGACTCGGCCATCGGCCGGGCGCCGCCGATGACCTCCTCGGCGGGTTGGAAGAACACCTTCAGCGTCCCCGAAAAGTCCGTCTCGTCGATCGCCTCGAGCACGCCGACGCCGATGGTCGCGTGGGCGTCGTGGCCGCAGGCGTGCATCGCCCCCGTCTCCGAGCGGAACCCCTCGCGGGCCGGCGCGTGATCGTCGTCGGTCGCCTCCGCCCGCGGCAGGCCGTCGATGTCGACCCGGAGGCCGACGGTCGGCCCCTCGCCGGCCTCGACGACGGCCACGCAGCCGGTCCAGCCGCCGGACATCCGCCCCAGCAGGTCCGGATCGGCGCCGGCCTCGCGGGCCCGCTCGTGCCACGTCTCCAGCTCGTCGTCGTCGGGCACCGACAGCCGAGCGTCGGCCATCGCCTCCCGGCCGACGTGGAGTTGGTCGACGCCGATCCGCCGTAGTTCCTCGACGACCCGGGCGGTCGTCCAGAACTCCGTCCAGGCCGGTTCGGGGTGTCGGTGCAGCTCGCGCCGCAGTTCGACGAGCCGCTCCTCGCGGTCCGTGCTCATACTCCCGTAACGCGGCGCGCCGACAAAAGCCTCCGGCGTCGGGTCGACTCGGTACGCTCTTGCCGACCGGGGGAGAACGCCGCATATGGACGCCCTCGTCACCCGCCGGCGGCTGCTCGGGGCGACGGCCGCCGGAATCGCGGCGCCGGCCGGCTGTCTCGACCGCCCGCCGCAGCGGACCTCGCGGTCGGTTCTCGTCACGAACGCGACCGACGCCGAGTTCACCGTGACGCTCCGGGTCTACGAGCTCCCGGAGGGAGTCACCGGCGACGGGGGCGAGAACGGAACGGCCACACCGACGCCGGGCGGCGAAGCGGACGACGGGGAAACGGCCACGCCAGCGACGGCGACGCCGGAGGGCCCGCCGACCGGAGAGCTGGAGCAGGCGGTGGTCCGGCGGGAGACGTTGGCGCCGGAGGGTAGCTTCGCGATGTCGAATCAGTCGCTGCCCGGCGGCGACCTCAGGGTGTCGGCGACGACGACCGCCGGACAATCGGGAACGCTCGATTGGTCGCGGGTGGACGAGCGGTCGACGCTGGACGTCCGCGTCGTCGACAATGGGGTCCAGTTCACCGAACTGGACTAGCGGCCGTCGGGCGCCGACACGCGCTCGACGTCGACATCGAGGTGGATTCCCTCCGGGAGCGGCTCCCCGGCGATCGACCGGGCGAAGTCGTCGTGGCCGACGATCTCGAGCCGCCGGATGTAGACGGTGTAGCGCCACGGCGAAAACCGGCCGCCGTCGGCGGCGAGCCGCTCGGACTGCGGGACGCTGTAGTCGACCGGCGACGCCGCGTGTGGACCCTTCAGCTCGATACCCTTGCGCTCGGCCCGCTCTTTGATGTTCCCGACGACCCGTTCGAGAACGGCCCGGTCCCCGCTCTGGAGCGTCAGGGTGGTCACGAAGGGCATGCCCGTCGGTGGCGGCTCGACGAACAAAAACGCACCTATCGGCGGCGCAGGCGGGAATGACGTCCGGTCTACCTTCGTTGATCCGAACCCCGGAGATCGGCCGCCGGTACGAAGCCTCCGCCGGCGTCCGGTATACCTTTATTAACCCGACCCCCTACGTGGGTCGTATGATAGAGGCCACGAGTGCGGGAGCCATCCTCTTTCGCGACACGCGTGGCCGGCGGGAGTACCTGCTGTTGAAGTCCCGGCCCGGCGACTGGGAGTTCCCGAAAGGCGGCGTCGAGGGCGACGAGGAGCTCCAGCAGACCGCCATCCGCGAGGTGAAAGAGGAGGCCGGAATCGAGGATTTCCGGCTGCTCGACGGCTTCCGCGAGGAGTACGACTACGTCTTCGAGGCCGGCGGCGACACCATCCACAAGACCGTCCACCTGTTCGTCGCCAAGTCCTTCGAGGCGTCGGCGGAGCTCTCCGAGGAACACCGCGACATGCAGTGGCGCGACTACGAACAGGCGGTCAACACCATCACCCAGGACGGCCCCCGCGACATACTCGAGGAGGCCGACGAGTTCATCGACGAGAACTACGAGAAGTAAACTACCCCGCCCTACTTGCCGCCTTTGGCGGCTTCTTGAGGGCGGGGCGTTCCCAGAGGTTTCGGCCCTGCCCCCGTGCATGGACGAGGCGCGACCTTCGGTTGCAGTCGCGTCATCCCGGCCGAACAGCGCACGTAGGGGTGCGACGCCGCCATGCGCCCGCCGAGGCTCGCACGGGCGGCTATGGATGGTACCGGTAAAAGGGTATGGCTGCAAACCGTCGTCAGCACCACGCACACCGAGAACTTCCATTCCTGTCGGGTTCCTCCCCACCCGACTCACTCGCTCCGCTCGTTGCTTGAGGGTGGGGCATCCACGTTGGTTTTCTGGTGAGCTACGCCGCCCGCTCGATGGCCTCGCGGACGGCCGTCGTCTCGAAGTCGTGGTCCGGCCGGAGGCTGACGAACTCGAGGAACTCCGCCGCCGGCTGCAGCGCCGTCGCCGGGTACCGCTCGAGAGCGGCGTCGACGGCCGCGTCGGCGCCGACGTGCGGCGACAGCGACGCCAGCGCACACGCCAGGTCGTAGGCCCGCGCGTCCCCGATGGCCTGCACGCGGGCGGCGTCGATGAAGTACAGCGTCTCCTCGCCGGGGTCGCCGGCCTCGCCGACTTCGCCGATCTCGCCGTTCCCGTCGGGCGCGACGAGGACGTTCTCCGCCCGGAGGTCCCCGTGGGCGAGGTCGGCGCCGTGCATCCGCGAGAGGTGGCCGAACAGCGTCGGCGCCAGCGCTGATATCTCCTCGGCCGACAGCTCGTCCAGCGTCCGGAACGACGGCAGGTACTCCAGGACGACCACCCCGAGGCCGTCGTGGTCGAACGCCGCCAGCGGCTCGGGGGCGTCGACGCCGAGTTCTCGCATCGCCCGGGTCGCCTCCAGTTCGTGGTCGGCCATCTCCACCGGCGTCGAGAAGTGCTCGAAGAACCCCTCCCGGCCGGACGAGCGGGCGCCGAGGTTCCGACCGGCCGTCAACACCCCGTGTAGCAGGGTGTGCTGGTCGGCGATCACCTTCACGAACCACCGGTCGTCGACCACCAGCGGCACCGATAGCCAGTTGTCGGCCTCCAGCTTCTCGAACGTCGCCGACGACCCCCCGTAGCGGCGGACGACCTCCTCGGCGACCGCCTCGAGTTGGGCCGTCGGAACGCTCGCCCTGAGGAGCCGTCTGAGCGGCACGTCTCGTCGTAGCGGACGCTCGGGGTTAAGTTGTGTCCCGCCGCCGCCGCACGCTCGTCGGCGACGTCACGGCACGTCCCGGCACGTTTATTTCCGCGTGCCTACATGGGCGGGTATGGATTTCACGCTTCCGGACGAACACGAGATGATCCAGGACGTGGTTCGAGACTTCGCGGAGACGGAGATCGGACCCATCGCCCAGGAGATCGAGGAGGAACACCGGTTCCCCGAGGAGGTGTTCGAGGAGCTCGGCGAGTTGGACCTGATGGGCGTTCCGGCGCCGAAGGAGTGTGGCGGCGCCGGCGGCGACTATCTGATGTACGCGGTCGTCGCCGAGGAGCTGGGGCGGGTCTCCGGGGCCGTCGGGCTCTCCTACGTCGCCCACACCTCGCTGGGGCTGATGCCGATCGTCAACTTCGGTTCCGACGAGCAGATCGAGGAGTGGGCCCGGCCGCTGGCGGAGGGCGACGAGATCGGCGCGTGGGCGCTGACGGAGCCCTCCTCGGGATCGGACGCCTCCGACATGAACACGATGGCACAGCAGGACGGCGACGAGTACGTCATCGACGGCACCAAGCAGTTCATCACCAACGCCAACGTCGCCAACAGCGTCCTGGTAAAGGCGGTCACCGACCCCGAGGCCGGCTACGACGGAATCTCGACGTTCATCGTCGACCCCGACCAGGACGGCTTCGAGGTGACGACCGTCTGGGACAAGATGGGGCTGAACGCCTCTCCGACCTGCGAGATCCAACTCGACGGCGTCCGCGTCCACGAGAGTCGCCTGCTCGGCGAGGAGGGCGACGGCTGGACGCAGACGAAGAAGACGCTCGACGGCGGCCGCATCTCGATCGCGGCGCTGTCGACGGGGCTGGCGCAGGGCGCCTTCGAGGCCGCCCGCGACTACGCCACCGAACGGGAGCAGTTCGACCGCCCGGTGTCGAAGTTCGACGCCGTCCGGGACATGATCGTCTCGATGGACCGCAAGATCGAGCGGGCGCGGCTACTCACCCAGAAGGCCGCTACGACCTACAGCGACGGCAAGGACGTCACCCGGCTGTCCTCGATGGCGAAGCTCGACGCCTCCGAGGTCGCCCGCGAGGTCGCCGAGGACGCCGTCCAGGTCCACGGCGGCTACGGCTACACCACCGACTTCCCGCCGCAGCGGTTCTACCGCGACGCCAAGCTGATGGAAATCGGCGAGGGGACCAGCGAAATCCAGCACGTCGTCCTCGGACGCGAACTCGGGCTGTAGAAACTCCACCTTCTGCGCTTTCCGACGGCCCAGGGCTTCCGTGTCGAACACGTCTCACGCGTGGCAGCTTCGCCGTCATCCTGCCGAACGCCCCTTCGATGGATGCAAGCGGCGGTACAGTGATCGGTCCGCACAGACAAGACACTTACCAGAATCGGGTTATAGATAGGGTATGGCGGACAAGCCGACACCAGTGTATATCACCGCGACGGTCATCGCAACGGTTCTGGGAGCCGCTGGGGTGTGGCTCCCGTGGGTTCGCAAGCGCCCAGTCGGCTACGGGAATGGCCAACCAATATACACCATGGAATACGTGTCAGGTTTGGAAGTAGGCCTTCGTGGTATCGACCCTTTCGTCATTTTGCTCGTCGTGGCCGTCGTCGTTGCGGTAGTGCTGGCTCGGTACCGAAACTGGCGACCGGATATTGCGCTCATCGGTGCTGGTGGACTGTTACTCGTGGTGTTCGGCAACATCTTCCACAGTTACTGGTCAGTTGAGCGGTATGCAGTCGAATTTGGATTGTATCTTCTGCTCTTCAGCGGTCTCCTCTACGTTCTCGTAGGGGCAGGTGCAATTCTCAAACGGCATATGACAATCAGTCCAGATGATGGTCCTGACGCGCGAATCGGATAATTCGCACACCGATTGAACGCCAAGTTCACCGGCAGGCACCCGGATCGAACCTGCGGGCGTACCGCGACGAGCGCAGCGAGTCGCCGGCAGAAGTCTTTCCCCCAAGTTTTTGCGACTGAGCGGGTTGCGGGCCATCGGCCCGCAACCGAATGCCGTGGCGGCTTCGCCGCCACGCGGTGCCCGCAGCGAGCGAAGCGAGCGAGGACACCCGAAGGAGTAAAAAGTGGGGTTAGACCACCTTCAGCAGCCGGCGCTCGAACTTGCCGACGCGAACGCGCTGCCAGCCGCGCAGCTGCTCGTCGAGGTCGGGGTCGCCGGTGTCGACCCGCAGGACGCCGATATCGTCGAGTTTCTGTTTCGAAGCGACGACCTCGACGTCCGAGCGGCGGACGACCGGCGGCGAGATCTGGTCGTTGCCGCGGCCGAAGACGAACCCCTGGCCGCCGATGGGCGAGACGACGATCCGGCTGTCGTCGTCGAGGGCGTCGAGGGCGTCGAGGATCTCGTCGGCGGCGGCGTCGGCGACGACCACCTCGCCGCCCCGCCAGACGTCGACCCCCAGCGGCGAGCCGTCGAAGCCGAGCTCGGTCTTCACCGCGTCGACCGTCGAGCCGGGGCCGAGAACGTAAGTGACGTCGTCGGCGCGGGCGTCGGCGGCGACGGCCGCCGCCAGCGCCTCGACGGTGCCGCCGCCGATCTGCTTCGACGACTGGACCTCCTCGCCGACCGGCACCTCCACGACCGCCTTCAGTTCCGTGGTGACGTCACCGCCCCGGTAGGCGTCCTCGTCGATATCGTTGACCTCGCGGCGCTCGGTTCGGTCGAAGCCGGCGGCGATGCGGCCGGCCGCCCGCGGCGTGACCGCGAACACCGACGAGTAGACCTTCACGCCGCCGGGGACGCCGAGTATCGGGACGTCGGCGTCGGCCGACTCCAGCGCCTCGGCGACGTCGACGGCGGTGCCGTCGCCGCCGACGAACAGCAGGAGGTCGACGCCGGCGAGCTGGCGGACCGCCTCGCGGGTGTCGGCGGCCGTCGTCTCCTCGCCGTCGGGGCGACCGACGACGGTCGGCGAGAAGCCGGCGGCGACGGCCGCCTCCTCGCCCATCGTGCCGCCGTAGGTGTGGAGCTCGACCGCCCCCTGGTCGTGGAGGTGCTTTAGCGCCTCCCGGGCGCGGGCGGGTGACCGCGGTTCGGCGCCGCGGCGGCGGGCCTCCTCGACCTTGTCGTCGGTGCCCTTCAGCCCGACGCGGCCGCCCATGCCGGCGATGGGGTTGACCACCAGCCCGATGCGTCGCATGCCGGTCCACGGGTCGCCGCCGGCAAAAGCGGCGCGGTCGGGGTGACGGCTGAGCGTAGCGAAGCCGTCACCGAACGGGCGAGCGGCGTCCTCGCGAGTGAAGCGAGCGAGGGCTCGGCAGAGCTTCGCTCTGCCGGCGAGCGTAGCGAGCCGTGAACCGGGCGGTGCCCGAGCGAAGCGAGAGCACTGCTAAAGAAGCGACCTGTGAGCCGGACCGCAGCGGGCGCCGAGCGGAGCCGAACAGAACCGATTAAAAGTCGGCCGGCGCAATCGTCGGTATGGTTCCGTTACAGGAGGGTGTCCAGAGGGGCATCGTCGACGCCTCCGGGTGGGTCGTGCTGCTCTCGGGGCTGGCCATCGTCGTCGGCTGGGTGTGGTACCTGTATCGGTAGCTACCTTTTGATAGCGAGAGAGTCCCGCTGTTTACGGCGTTAACGAATCGCAAAGCGATTCGTTCGCACACCAGAAATCTTCGATTTCTGGGGACGTTAACGAGACGCGAAGCGTCTCATTCGGCCCAATCAGAGCGCGAAGCGTTCTGAGGATGTTAACGAATCACTTTACGATTCGTTCGCATCTCGCAGGAACGGAGTTCCTGCGGACTCATCGGAAATCTTCGATTTCCGAGACACCAGAACGCGAAGCGTTCTGGGGACGGGCGTGAATCACGTGCGCTTGGTGGCGCAACCGCAGGATTTAGCCCGCTTGGGGTCGTATACAGTGGTAACTCGATCGCCGAAATCAATCCGGAAACACTGGGGTCCTCCCCGCCGAGACGCACCACACGGTGCTCACAGTACCCCTGCCCCTGAGAAACGGGATGGGGTGACGGCATGACCAATCCAACCCCGTCGGCGTGCGAGCCTGCCCACCGTGGTCGTTCGAAAATCAGAGATTTTCGTGATGTTGCCAGAATCCTGCGGATTCTGGCCGCAAGCGGGAAATCTTCGGATTTCCCGCAATGACGAGAATCGTTGATTCTCGAACCACAGAAAGGGCAGGCAGGCCGATGGCACGGCCCGTATCCATCCACGAAAACCGTGGACGGTCGTCCGATGCAGTTTCGGACGCTGTGCAAGGAGATAGCGTCTCCGTCCGGAGGCGTAATCCGCCACACCCCTCGCGGGGCTCACGTATTGAGTACAAACCGGAGTACGCCCACGCGGCGAAATCTTGCCTCCGTCGGTGTCGGGGCCGGCCCGACCCCGAGCGTGAGGAAACCCCGGGGAGGATGTCATGCCTCCTCGACGTTGTCCCGCAGCCACGACAGAGCCGCCTCCAGTTCGGCCTCGTCGGGCGTCTGGACCTTCACCCGCACCGCGTCGCCGGGGTAGCAGCCGACGGTCACGTCGAAGCGCTCCCGTAGCGTCGCCAGCCGGTCTAACAGCGCGCTTTCGGGCTCGTCGACGGCAACGACGCCGGCGTGGCTGCGCTGGCCCTCGAACTCGTCGGCGACCGTCTCGAACATCGCCTCCATCTCCTCGGGGACGCCCGGCAGGACGTAGACGTTCTCGACGACACAGCCCGGCGCGATGCCCTCGATGTTGTGCAGCGGGCGGGCGCCGTCGGGGATTTCGGCGGTACCGGCCGCGAGGTCCGACCGGGCGTAGCCGTCCTCGGCGAGCCGCTCGCGGACCGCCTCGGCGGGTTCCAGTGACCGCCCGACCGCCGCGGCGACGCCGGTCATCGTCACGTCGTCGTGGGTCGGGCCGAGCCCACCCGTCACGACGACGGCGTCGTGGTCGGCGCGGTGCTCGTTGACCGTGCCGGCGATGTCGGCGACCCGGTCGGGGACGACGGTGGCCCGCTCGACGTCGACGCCGCGGTCGGTCAGCCGTCGCCCGAGCCACGCCGCGTTCGTGTTGACGGTGTCGCCGGCGAGCAGTTCGTCGCCGACGCACACCACGGCAGCGTCCATGTGCCGACGTGGGGCTCTCGGGGCCTAAAGCGCACGGCTCGCGGACGCGGCCGGCGGGCGCTACCCCATCCCGGGCGGCGGGTCCCGGCCGTCGTCGTCATCGTAGTCGACGTCCATCCCCTCGGCCTCGCGGCGCCGTCTGGCCCGCCGGAGCTGCAGGTAGTAGTAGCCGGCGCCGGCGAGCCCGACGGCGACGCCGACGGCCGCGAGCCCGCCGAACAGCAGCAGGTCGCGGTTCAGGTACCACCGGACGACCAGCACCGAGGTGTCGACCTCCTCCCAGAGGAGGTGAACGCGGCCGTCGACGGTTCGGCGGTCGTCGTTGGACGGCCGGGTCTGTGACAGCAGCGGCAGCGCAGCGTCGGTCTCCGGCGGCAGCGCCAGCTCGAAGCTGCCGTTGACCGGCGGCCGGACCGCCAGCTCCTTGCCGTCCTTCGGGGCGGTAAACGCGAGCGTTCCCGCCGCCTCGGGCAGCCCGACGATCGTCCGGTCGCCGGTCGTCTCGACGGTCAGCGCGTCGGTCGACTCGGTCGTCCCGTTGGGGTACACCCGGGCCGCGCCGCCGTCGTCGGCATCGTCGGCGTCCGTGTACCGGACGATGGTCCCGTTCGGGACGCGCGACGCGTTCGCGTACCGGAACTGGAGGCCGCGCACCGCGAGTGGCTGCTCGACGGTTAGCGAATCCGTGGTGTACAGCTCGACCGTCTCGCGGTCGGGATCGGAGATCGCGTAGACCGCGGTGTAGTTGTCCTCGTTGACGGTGATGGAGGCGTCGCGGTCCGTGTCGAAGTCGTAGTCGGCGTCGGCCGAGAGGGCCTCGGGGCTGGCGGCGTCGTCGCCGAACGGCGTCGAACAGCCGGACAGCCCCAGCAGGACGGCGACGGCGACGGCGGCGAGGAGACGGCGGTCCATCTCAGGGGACGACCGCCAACAGTTCCGACCGAAGGTGCGGGCCGATGTCGGCCAGCAACCCCGGCGCGTCCGTGCCCTCCCGGCAGACGATGCTCTGCTCGAGGAGACCGAGCCGCTCGACGGTGACGATGTCATCCGCGTGGCCGGCTCGGTTGACCGTCGCCCGGACTTCCGCCCGGGTGGCGCTGTTGACGTTCACGCGGTCGGATCCCCGGGTCCAATCGTAGAGACGGTCCCGCTCGGCGTCGGCGAGCCGCGGCGGGCCGTTTTCGGGCTCGCGGAACCGCAGCGGCATATGCTGGACGAGCCCGAACCGCGTCCGAACCTGTGCGGGCGTCCCCCGTCCCAGCCCGAGCTCGTCGGCCGGCACCCGCACCGGTTCGCCGGCGTCGAGGGTGATACCGTTGTCGTCCCACGACTCGAGGGAACCGACGTGGACCTCGCCGGCCTCGCGGTGGGGCGTGACCGTCCCCCATTCCTCGGCGAGCAGGTTGCGCGCGACGGGTGCGTCCGTTCCCGTGACGGTGACGGACGGGAAGCCGTCGTCGCGGAGCCCGAGGGTGAACTCGGCGTCCAGCTCCGCGAGGTCGTTCGCGACGAGCGACTCGAGGGAGTCCAGCGCCCGGTCGCGGGCCTCGCCGTCGACGTACGTCTTCGTTGCCAGGACGACCATCAGGCCTCCACGGGCTCGGCGTCGACGTACAGTTCCTCCCGCAGCTCCGCGATGCGGTCGTCCATCGCGTCGACGAGCCGCTGGTTGTCCATCGTCTCCAGCTGGGCGCCGCACTGTGGGCATTCAAAGCCGAACTCCATGGCCTCGCCGAACTCGAAGCGGAGCTGACAGCTCCCGCAGAGATAGAACTCGTTGTCCCGCTCGTAGGCGCGGCGCTCCTCCAGCGCCTCCAGCAGCCGGTGCATCTCCCCGTCCAGCTGCTCGGGGATGTTCTCGTACTGGAAGGTCCACAGGTAGGTCAGCCAGCCCGAGTCCTCGTCTCGCAGCCGGCGGTAGGAGGCGAGGTCGTTCTCGTAGAGGATGAACAACGCCCGGCGAACGTCGTTGAGCTCGAGCCCGAGCTCCTCGGCGAGTTCCTCGTCGGTCACCTCGCCGTCCGGCGGCGCCGCCGCGACCGGCATCCCCGTCGGCCCGACCAGCTCGTGGAGGTACTTCTGAATCACGGGGTCGTTCAGCAGGTCCTCAAAAGCCATTACTCGACCATCCGCCGCCCAATCCCTTTAACTCTCCGCTCGCGACTCTCCGTTCGCCGCCGCCCGTGACCGCTCGCGGCCGCCCGATCACTCGTCGACGGGTTCGACGAGCTTGCCGGTCTCCTTCGGGACGACCCGGTGGGCGGCATCGGCCCACTCCCGGTCCAGCTCCCGGCCCTCGAAGAGCCGGTCGAGGAACACCGCCAGCCCGGCCACCTCCGAGTGCGGCTGGTTCGTCACGCCGACGTTGAAGTCGGCCCGCTCGTAGACGTCGAAGGAGACCTTCTCGGAGCCGACGACGACCGCGAGCGGCCCGGCGGCGTGGGCCTCCCGAATCTCGGCTTCGACCTCCTGGACCGGCAGCCCGTACATCGTCAGGTGGACGACAGCCCCGTCCCACTCTCGCAGGAACGCGCGGTGGCCGTCGGCGGTCTCGACGGCGAAGGGACCGCCGAAGCGGTCGACCACCTCCTCGACGGTCGCCCTCGGCTCGGAGGCGGCGCCCGCGATGACGACCCGGTCGGCGCCGAGCGCCCGCGCCGTCAGCCCGACGTGGGTGGTCATCCGCTCGTCGCGGCCCGGCCGGTGGCCGAGCCGGAGGACGACCAGTTCATTGGTGCCCTGCATGCCCCGCTTTTCCCGTGGCGCGCGTTAGGGGGTTTCGGTGCCAGACGGTGTAGTGCTCGAACGGGAACTCGTCGAAGGCCTGAAGACGCAGAAAGTCCTCGGCGCTCTCGTCCGTTCGGTCCGCCAGGATTCAGCTGACGACCGGCGGAAACTGGCTCGCCGGATACCGCTCATCAAACACCGCTCAAGCAGACCCGTAATGACCAAGCATGGGCCGCCCGCAGGGCGGGTGATGGAACTGTCCGAGAAGCGCATCTGTATCACGGGCGGCGGCGGCTTCGTCGGCTCGCATCTGGCCGACGAACTGGTCGCCGACAATGAGGTCGTCGTCGCCGACCGGTTCGGCAACGGTCGCCGGGCGTGGGTGCCGGACGGCGCCGAGGTCGTCGCCGGCGACCTGCAGGACCCCGCGGTCGTCGCCGAGGCCGTCGACGAGCGGACGGACATCGTCTTCCACCTCGCGGCCGACAAGGCCGTCGACGCCGACGACCCCGACGAACAGTTCCGGCTGAATACCGCGATGACGGCCAACGTCGCCGAGCGGATGGCCGCGGTCGGCTGTCGCAACGTCGCCTTCACCTCCTCATCGACCGTCTACGGCGAGGCGCCGCGGCCCACGCCGGAGGACTACGCCCCGCTGGAGCCGATCAGCGCCTACGGCGCCGCCAAGCTCGCCGAGGAGTCGCTGCTGTCGGTGTACGCCCACAGTCGCGACTTTTCCGTCTGGGCGTTCCGCTTCGCCAACATCGTCGGACCGCGGCTCCAGCGCGGCGCCGTCGTCCCCGACTTCATCCACAAGCTCCGCGAGGACCCCGCCGAGCTGGAGATTCTCGGCGACGGCCGCCAGGAGAAGTCCTACATGCACGTCTCCGAGTGCGTCGAGGCGATGTGCCACGTCGTCAAGCACGCCGACGCGCCGGTCAACACCTACAACCTCGGCACCCGGACGACGACATCGGTTCGGACCATCGCCGACATCGTCGCCGACGAGATGGGCGTCGACCCCGACTACGCGTTCACCGGCGGCGACCGCGGCTGGACCGGCGACGTGCCGCGGATGCGGCTCTCCGTCGAGAAGCTGGCCGGACTCGGATTCGAACCCGAGGACTCCTCCGACGAGGCGGTCCGGCGGGCGACCCGGGAGCTGCTCGAGGCGGACCTCGGGTAGCAGGCGGCGCCCCGTCGGCGGTCCGAGAGCGTCGCAATCCCCGTCGGCGGGGGCGTGTACGCTACGGTTTAAACGGAGAAGGGCGTCCGGACGGAGAGGTCGTGATCGACGACGCGCAGCGTCGCCCCGGCGGTGTAGTCGCCCGGCGTGGGGTCGGGCCAGACCTCCTCGAAGGTCGCCGACTCGCCGGGCTGCAGTTCCGCCTCCGTGAGCACCTGTGCGAACGCCCGGTCGTCGCTGTACCGCCAGACCTCCGCGTCGCCGTCGTAAACGGCGAAGTCGGCCCGGCAGGTGTTCCGGAAGGTGAGTTCGACCGGCGTGTCGCCGCCGTTGACGACGGTGAAGCTGAAGGCGACGCCGTCTCCGACCGTCACCTCCAGCGACGCATCGAGCATGCCACTCCTTGACGCGCCTCCCTCAAAGACCTGTCTCAGCGGCGCCGCCTCAGGGCCCCAGCGCCGCGTCGACATCGAGCCGGCCCGCGCCGCTTTCGGTGTCCTCGAGCCCGACGTCGGCGGCGGTTTCTGTCAGCCGCGACCGCGCCTCGCCGGGCGCGTAGCCGTCGGCGACCAACTGGGCCGCACCGCCGGCGACGTGCGGCGCCGCCATCGACGTCCCCGACAGCGTGGCGTAGCTCTGCAGGTAGTACGTCGAGTAGACGTCGTCGCCCGGCGCCGCGATCTCGACCTCCGGGCCGGTCGAGGAGAACGACGCGAGGTCGTCGTTCTCGTCGGTCGCGGAGACGGCCATGCACGCGGAGTATCGGGCGGGCGCCGTGACGCAGCCCGAACACGGCCCGTCGTTGCCCGCGGCGGCCACGAGCAGCGTGCCCTTCTCCTGTGCGTACCGGCAGGCCTCCCGGAGCGTGCTCGTACTGCCGCCGCCCAGCGAGAGGTTCCCGACCTCGTACCCCTGATCGGCCGTCCACTCGATCGCCGCGGCGATATCGGACACGAGGCCGGCGCCGCTGGCGTTCAGCGCCTTCACGGCGTGCAGCGTCACGTCCGGGCCGACGCCGATGACGCCCTCGTCGTCGTCGATGGCGCCGACCGTGCCGGCGACGTGAGTGCCGTGGCCGTTGGCGTCGTCCCAGGCCGGGGTACTGACGCCGGCGGTGAACGCCCGTCCCTCGCCGAGGTTGCCCGCCAGGTCCGGGTGGCGGCTGTCGATGCCCGTGTCGATGACGGCGACGTCGGCGCCCGTGGCGGTATCCCCGTCGGCGTGGGCCTCCGTCGCGTCGACCTTTCGAATCCCGTACGGCGTGGTCTGATCGATGGCCTCCATCTCGACGTCGCGCTCGACGAAGCGAACGTCGGGCCGGGAGCGGAGCCGCCGGACGGCGGCGCGGCTCATCCGCGCCGTCAGGATGTCGGTCGGGTGGTCGTAGAAGACGACCGCTGCGCGGTCGTCGATCGCCCGCCGCCCGGCCTCGGAGCGGTAGCCGGCGTTGACCCGGACACGCTCGGAATCGCCGCCCTCCTCGGCCCCGACGACGGTCCCCACGAGGCCGCCGCCCGCGAGACCGCTGCCGACCAGTCCGAGCGCGGTTCGACGTGAGATATCGGTGTCGTCCCTCATGTCCGTCTGTTTTCCCTCGAAGCGTAGTTTCCGACTTTGTTTCCCTGCACATATCCGGCTATTTAAACCGAGAGCAACGCATAAACCCGCCACCGGCCTACAGGATCGCGTGCAGGTGGTCGGCTACGACACGGGCGAAGGCGGCGACCGCGAGCCGGCGCTGTACGTCGCCCGCGACGGCGCCGTCGAGCCGGAGCCGCTGCCGCCGGGGCAGGAGCTGGCGTACACGCTCGGCGAGCGGCGCTGTGCCGGCGCCGTCGACGGCACGGACCACGTCGCCTGCGAGAACCCGACGGCGCCGTACTGCGACCGCCACCGGTCGACGTGGGTCTGTGCGAAGTGCACCGGAACGTGTCTGAAGGCCGAGATGGACTGTCACACCGAGCACGCGGTGTACCTGGCGGCGTTCGCGCCGGCGACGTTCAAGGTGGGCGTCACGAAGCTGGCCCGGCTCCGGACGCGACTCCGCGAGCAGGGCGCCGACCGCGGGGCGCTGCTCCGGACCGTCGTCAACGGCCGGGTCGCCCGCGAGATGGAAGCCGAGTTGGCCGCCGAGACGCCGCTGCCCGACGCGGTCCGGGTGGCGAGAAAGGTCGAGGGGATGGGCCACGCCGTCGACGAGACCGCCTGGGAGCGGCTGCTCGCCGGCTTCGACGTCGCCGAGCGGTTCGACCTCGAGTACGGCCTCGACCTCGAGCGGGCGCCGGTCGCCGAGACGCTCGCGTCCGGGGCCGTCCGCGGCACCAAGGGACGGGTGCTGGTCCTCGACGGCGCGTTCGGCTGATACCGTCGGTCGCGGGCCGCCGACGCGACGGGTCGCGATTCGTCCGGGGCAGGCCACACGGAGCCCTCCCATGTGACCGTCGGGTCACCGACCCGTGACCGACAGTGTGGGGAGAGGAGAAAACACTTACCGGGAGCCGTGCCAGCCGGTATCATGCGTCCCGAAGCCCTCCTCGGGGCCGCGGCCGCGGCAGCCATCGTGGCGGTCGTGGCGCTCGCGGCGCTCGTCCCGGGGTTCGTCAGCGCCCCGCCACCCGAACCGGATGAACCGCCCGCCCGGTTGGACCTCGCGGAGATGACCCTCCAGGCCGGCGACGTGACAATGGGGACGGCGACCCTGGAGACGACGGTCTACCTCCGTCACGGCGGCGGTCCAGCCGACAACGTGACGATCGTCGCCCGGGCGACCGACCGCGAGAGCGGCCTCGTCGTCGACACTACGACCCGCGAGGTCGGTCGCGTCAAAGGCGAGAGGGAGCGGCAGGTCCCCGTCTCGGTGACCGTCCCCCGCGAGGGCGGTTACGAGATATCGACCCTGCTGTACGTCGACGGCCGGCGGGTCGACGCCGCGACCGCGACCGTCAGCGGTGTCGACGCGTTGACGCCGCCGGCCGCCGACTCCTCGGTGCGGTTCCGTGGGTTCGCCCGCCGGCCCGCCGTCGAGTACACCATCGAGTCCGTCGAAGACGGCCGTGCGACGCTGAACGTCTCGACGTATCTCACCAACGGCGGCGACGACCCCGAGCCGGGTCTACGGCTGATCGTCACCGCTCGTCAGGCCGATTCCAACGTCGTCGCCGACCGCAGCGAGCGCGAGGTCGGTCGCATCGGAGGCGGCCGGACGGCGACGCCGAACGTCCGGGTGACCGTCCCCAACGACTACGGCTACTACCTCGATGTGGCCCTGTGGCGCGACGGGGTCCTGCTGGAATCGACCCGGGCGCCCGCCGACCTCGATCCCGACGAGACGGTGTCGGTCAACGAGACCCGACGGGAGGTCGCCTTCGAGGCCGGCGACTTCGAGACGGGCGGGGGCGGCGCCGGCGAGCGACAAGAGCCGGCCGCGGCCGAATCCACCGGTGACGGGCCCGGATTCGGTCCCGCCGTCGCGGCCGTCGCGCTCGTGGCCGCGCTGCTTGCGACCCGGAGGTGGTCGGCGTGAGCGAACCGACCGGCGAGGAGTCCGGCGAGCCGGCCGATGAGCGGGCGCCGAACGTCGGCGCCGAGGGAGTCCGGCAGTACCTCCGGTGGGGTGCGCTCGTCGGGTTCGCACTGCTCGCCGTGGTCGCCAGCGTCGGCCTCTACACCAGTATCGGCGCCGTCATCGATGTCTGGATCGGCGACCGATTCCAGCCGATAGCCCGCGCGGTATTCAATTTTGCCGTTCTGTGTGTCGCCGCCATCGGCGTGGCCGCTCTGCTCCGCCGCTGACCGTTCGCGAGACCTGCAGGTTTTTCCGACGGGAGCCGAAAAGAGAGGGTATGACAGACGATGAGGATGCGTCCGAGGAAAGCGCAGAGACCACCGACGGCGAGGAGGACGGCGAGGAGAAGTCCTTCCGCGAGCGCGTCGAGGAGATCCGCCAGCAGCGCTCCGAGGAGGGCGAAGAGGGCGAGGGGCTGAGCCGCGAGGAGAAGATGGAAGAGATGATGGGCGGTGGCGGCCCCGGCGGCGGTCCGGGCGGCATGGGCGGCGGCGGCAGCCCGTTCGCACAGATGATGGGCGGCATGATGGGCGGCGGGCCGGGCGGCGCCATGCGAGGAACTCGTCCGGGAGGTCCGGAAGGTCCGCGACGAACTCCACGACATCCGGCGCGAGATCGAGCGGGTCGCCGACGCGCTCGAGGACTGATACTGACCGCCGTACGGACTCCGGTGTCGACCGCACGACGGCGTTCGATGCGGTCGTACCGGTGAACGGTCGCGGCGACCGCTATCGGCCCGCCGGGACCCGGCCGGTCGGCCAGCGGAACCAGACCCGCGATGACCCGTACTCGAACTTACCTCCGGTAGGGACCGCTTTTTTCCCGGCGACGGCGGGAGTCGCGCCGTGATTTACAGGTAGCCGGTGTCGGCGAGCCGTTCGACGCCTTCCCGCAGTCGTTGCTCGCTGGCCGCGTACGACAGCCGCGCGTAGCCGGGTGTCCCGAAGGCGCTGCCCGGCACCGTCGCGACGTGGGCCTCCTCGATTGCGCCCTCGCACCACGCCTGGTCGTCGGAGTCGACGGGCAACATCATGTAGAAGGCGCCGTCGGGGACGGGTACCTCGGTGCCGTGGTCTGCGAACAGGTCCACGAGCATGTCGCGGCGCTGGCGGAACGCCTCCCGCATCTCGGCGACGGCGTCGTCGGTGTTCCGCAGGGCCTCGACGCCGGCGTGCTGGACGAAGTTGGCCGCACACGACACGGAGTGGGAGTGGAGCTTGCCGGCCTGCTCGACCAGTGGTTCCGGCGCCGCGAGATAACCCAGCCGCCAGCCGGTCATCGAGTAGGCCTTCGAGAAGCCGTTGACGGTGACGGTCCGGTCGCCCATGCCCTCCAGCGAGCCGAGCGAGGTCTGCTCGACGCCGTAGGTGACGGCGTCGTATATCTCGTCGGAGATGACCGTGACGTCGTGCTCGACCGCGAGGTCGCGGACCCGCTCCAGGGCCGCGTCGGTGAAGACGGCGCCGGAAGGGTTCGACGGCGAGTTGACCACCAGCAGTTCGGTGTCGTCGGAGACGGTCTCGGCGAGTTCCTCCAGGACGGGCTCCAGCTGGAACCCGTGCGACGAGAGGTCGACCCGGGAGATGTCGCCGCCGGCCATCTTCGCCATGGCCTCGTAGCTCACCCACGCGGGGTCGAGCAGGACCACCTCGTCGCCGTCCCCGACGAGCGCTTGGAACGTCTCGTAGAGGGCCTGCTTGCCGCCCGGCGTGACGATTATCTCGTCGGTCGAGTAATCGAGACCGTCGCCGTCGAGTTTGTCCACGATGGCCTCCTTCAGTCGCGGAATCCCGTTCGACGGCGTGTAGGTGGTGTGGCCGGCGTCGAGGGCGTCCTTGCCCGCCTCCACGACGTTCTCGGGGGTCGGGAAGTCCGGTTCGCCGACCGAGAGGTCGACGACGTCGACGCCGTCGGCCTCCAGTTCGGCGGCGAGGTTACTGATCGCGAGCGTCGCGCTCGGCTCTACGCGCTCCGCGCCTTTGTCGACCCGCTCGTCGGCCTCGGCGACGCTCATTCCCGGCCCCGTGACGCCGAAGGCGACGGGCGTGTCCCGCTCCAGCGACACGTCGGTCAGCCCCTGTGCGGCCGCGTCGGCGATGACGCGGTCGTGGTCGGTGTCGCCGGTGACGATGGCGCCCAGCACCGCCACGGCGTCGATGTCGTCGCGCCGCGCGAGCCGGTCGGCCGCAAGCGGCGTGTCGTAGGCGCCAGGCACCTCGATGGTCTTGACGATCTCGGCGTCGGCCTCGGCTGCCGCCTCCCGCCCCCGCTCGGCCATCTCGTGGGTCACCGGCCGCTCTTTGTTGAACTGCGCGATCACCAGCCCGAGCGCTACCATGAGTGTCGGTGGGCGACGCGGAATAAAAGACCTGCCGACTCCGACCGTCGCCGCCTGGCGGCGTTCGACACAACCGACTTCCGTGGCGACCCGCGACGACACGGACGAGCGATGGAACGGCTCTACACCGGCTATCCGGAGCTGTACGACGCCATCCAGTCCGAGTGGGACTACGGCCGCGACGTCGAGTTCGTCTGCGAGCGGGCGGCCGATCACGGGCTCGAGCCGCAGCGCCTCCTCGAGGTCGGCTGCGGCACCGGCGAACACACCCGGCGGTTCCTCACAGAGGGGCTCGCGGTGACGGCCGTCGACCGATACCGGGGACCCCTCGAAGCTGCCCGCGAAAAGTGCGACGCCGAGTTCGTCCAGGGGGCGTTGCCGGGCCTGCCCGTCGACGGCCGGTTCGACCTCGTGGTGGCGCTGCGGGGGGTCGTCAACCACCTTCCGCCGGAGGCGCTCGAGGACGCCCTCGGGGCGCTGGCAGCACAGGTCGCCGACGGCGGGCTGGTGGTCCTCGACAACTCCCCGCTGCCGCCCGACGGTAACGAGCCCGCACTGGATGTCGGCCGGACCGACGAGGGCCGGTACGTCCGAGTCGCCCGGATGCGGCCCCGCGAGGACGGCCGGCTCGCGTGGGACTCGGTCGTCTTCGCCGACGGCGGGCGGTGTTCGTCGCGTGGTGAGTCGGTCGAACGGGACGGCCATCGTCACCTCGTCGACGAACTCGCCGTCGACCTCCGTCGGCAGCCCGTCGTGTTTCATCACCGCCACCGGCCGCCGGTACCGGTCGGGATCGGTCGGCAGGTCCGCCGCGAGCGATTCTTCGTGGGTCGCCCCGTCCCGGGAATCGACGAACTCGTACAGTTGCTCGCGATCCTGTGTCTCGAAGATCGGCCGTGGGTCGGACGTGGGTACCGACAGTTCGTGCCGCCGCCGGCTTGAACTGCGTCGTCCGATGTCACACCACGCCCGGCGCCGAACCGGAAGGCTTCTTTTCCCCGACGGCGGCAGTGACGGCCGATGAGGGTTCGTCGCGACCGGACGGCGCTCGCCGTCGCCGGACTCGCCGTCGTCGCGCTGGTCGTCCGGCTGGCCGCTCTCGGACGCCGCGTCGCACACTTCGACGAGGCCCGGGTGGCCTACTGGACGCTCGAGTACGCCGAGACGGGCGTGCTGTTCTACCGGCCCATCATCCACGGGCCGCTGCTGCAGCACCTCAACGCCGCGTTGTTCGGGCTGTTCGGCGCCGGCGACCTCGTGATGCGGCTGGTGCCGGCGCTGGTCGGCGGGCTGCTGCCGCTGTCAGCGCTGTTGTTCCGCCATCGGCTCCGCCGGGAGGCGATCGTCTCGCTGGCCTTCCTGCTGGCGCTGAATCCCGTGCTCGTCTACTACTCCCGGTTCATGCGCGGGGACATCCTCGCCGGCGCCGCCTCGTTCGTCGCCTTCGCCTGCCTTCTCCGGGCCGTCGACCTCGACGACGGCCGCTATCTCTACCCCGCGACGGTCGCGCTGGCGGTCGGGTTCGGCGCCAAGGAAAACGTCCTCGCGTATCTGCTGGCGTTCGCCGGCGCGGCGGGGCTGCTGCTGCACCGCCGGCTGCTGTTCGCGCGGTTCGAGGGGGCGGCGCCGCTCGCCGTCTGTCGGGCGTCCTGATCTACGCCCCGCGGGGGAGTCTCCCCTCGAAGCAGCTCTACTACGTTTCCTGCGGCGCCGACCACGAGGGGTACTTCAACGTGGCGGCGGCGCCGACGCTGGGCGACGCCCTCGCGAACCCGCTGCGACTGCCGGAGCTGGTCTGGTTCACCGTCGGGTCGACCGCCGAACTGTACGCCTGCCAGTGGATCACGCCGCGAGCGGAGGACCCCAACCCGTACCTCGAATTCCTCGGCGGGCTCTCGGCGACCACCCTCGAGGCGTCGACGGCGGTGGTCGTCCTCGCGGTCGCCGGCTTCCTCGGGACGCTGTACGCCGGCGACCGGCCGGACGATCTCGTCTCCTTCGCCTTCTACTGGGGGGCGGCCTCGCTCGTCGGCTACCCGTTCATCACCGACATCGGCGGCGCCGGCTGGCTGGTCGTCCACGTCGTGCTGCCGCTGTCGATCCCGGCCGCCGTCGCCCTCGGCGTCGTCCTCCGGTGGGGCCGGGAGGCGCGGACCGACGGCGACGCCGTCGGCCTCGCCGCGGCCCTCCTCGTCGTCGCGCTGGTCGTGTCGTCGACGGGCGCCACCGCCTACGCGACCAGCTTCGCCGCCCCGCAGGCCGACGACAACCCGCTGGTACAGTACGCACAGCCGGCCGGCAATCTCGGGCCGACGCTGGCCGACACCCGCCGACTCGCCGCCGACGACGAGGGGACCGACGTCGTCCTCTACGGGAGCCACCTGTACAATCCGGTCGACGACGAGCTGGAACGACGGCCGACCTGTTCGAACTGGTTCAACGCCTTGCCGCTGCCGTGGTACTTCGAGGCCGACAACGTGACCGCCGACTGCGCGCCGAACGGGACCGCCCTGGAGGCGGCGCTGGCTGACGACCCGCCGGTGATCGTCGCCCACGAAGACGACCGGGCGGCCGTCGACGAGCGGGTCGGCGACGACTACGACGTTCGGGTCCACCGGATGCGGAGCCGGGACACGCCGTTCGTGTTCTACGTCGACGAGTCGGGGCGGTAACCACCCATCCGCCGGTCTATTGTCTGCCCGTTTGTCCGCTACCCATCCGGCCCGTCTATCCGTTTGGCCCATCTATTCGTCTACCCGTCTACCCGTCACCCTCGGGGTCGGTCACGACCACCTCGCCGTCGACGACGTCGACATTGATGAGCGTCTTCGCCGAATACGGCGACTCCGCCAGCCGGTTCTCGCCGCCGACCTTCTTGATGACGGCGACGACGTCGACGAGGTCGGCGCCGATCTCCTCGAGGGCGCCGCAGACCGCGGTGAGCGTTCCGCCCGTCGAGACCACGTCGTCCAGTACCAGCACGCCGTCGCCGGCCTCGACGTCGTTGATGTACATCTGGTTCTCCGAGTAACCGGTCTGCTGGAACAGCGGCGTCTCACCTTCCAGACCGTACTCCCGCTTGCGGATGACCACCAGCGGGATGTCGGTCATCAGCGAGACGCCCGTCGAGATGTGGATGCCCATCGCAGCCGGCGTGACGATCTTGTCGACGTCCTCCAGCTGGGCCTTCCGGATGATCTCGATGACGATCTCCCGCAGCAGCCCCGGCTCGAGCATCGGGACGCCGTCGCTGATCGGGTGGACGAAGTAGTGATAGCCGTCCTTCTCGATTATCGGCGCCTCCAGCAGCGACTGCCGAAGCTGATCCATGCAATCGGTTGTCGAAGGTGGGGATAAAAGGTGGCGGTCCCGGCCGGCGCGTCGCTCGGCCGACGGCAGGCCGGCCTCATAGTGATCATTGCGAGTCGTTACCGCCGTGTGTCGAGAGAATCGGGTTGTGAACCTCGAAGCAGCCTCTTTTTACCTACCGTGCCGAGAATTATCGCAACGATCACTATCACCCCGGCGGGCCGACCCAGACGTCCAGAACCGCCCGGTCGGTGCCGTCGTCGTGCCAGACGACGCGGACCGGCTGGTCGTCGGTGACACCGGCCAGCCGGCAGGTGTCGTCGGCCGTCACCCGGCCCTGCTTCCACGGTCCGGCGTCGCAGGCCGCGTCGGTGCCGACGACCCGGACGGCGTCGGCCGGCAGCGGGTCGCCGCCGGCGTGGGTGATCGACAGCGTCGCCGTCTCCGCGTCGTAACTGTAGTCGAACTCGACGTCCGGGACCGTCGCGAACAGCTCCCCGGAGACGCCGTGGATACCCGCGCCGACCACGGCCGACAGCACCGTCAGCGCCGCGATCATGCGGAAGACGTCGGCGGCCAGCGACGTGACGGTGGTTGTGACGTTCGACATGGCGGAGACGACGGCGATCGCCGTGTCCCGATGTAGGGTGGTACGGGGTATAATCTTCCTCTCGGTTTCGAGCGTCGAAATCCCGTCAGCAGTTTCGAGGCGGAGCCTCCGGCCTTAAGAAGTGAGCGACGCGAACGAGTAGGCCGGAGAGGAAGCCGATAATCACGCCACGTTCCACGGACTATTGCTGTCCATTCTCCCCGACGTTGATAAACCTTCAAGCATACGTCTGACGCATGGAGGTGCGGCGAACTGTCCCGATCAAACTCGACGTGGACAGCGATGACGCCGCACTTCTACACGAAACAGTAGACGAGTTTTTGTGGGCCGCCAACCACGTCGTAGACCACGCTTGGCAGGGCGAGTACAAGACGACCAGCAAGGCACAGTTGCAGGAGGAAACCTACGACGAGGTGCGCGAACGGACACGGTTGCACGCGAATCTCGTCCAGAACGCCCGCAACAAGGCCGCCGACGCCGTGCAGAGCATTGTTGCCCGCTGGAAACAGGGCGAGTACGCTGGCAAACCACGCTTCTCGAATCCGACCGCCGTGTACGATAAGCGGTGTGCGACCTTCTACGACGAGTACGTATCGCTGGCAACCGTCGACGGACGCATTGAAGTCGAGTACGTCCTCCCCGACCCCGCCCGCGACACACCCCACAGTCGGTACCTCGACAACGACGACTACGAGGTGACGAGCGCGGAACTGCACCACAGAGACGGCGAGTGGTTCCTTCATCTCCGCACAAAGGCGGAGGTGGAGTCTGACACGCCGGAACAGGCGACGACCGGGCACAGCACAGTCCTCGGCGTTCACAAGAGCGAAGCTCTTGTGCAGCCCATCAGAAATCTTCGATTTCTGAGGACGTTGACCTCGGTGTGAACCAACTCGCGGTCACGTCGACGGGTGTATTCTGGAGCGGTCACGAGTTCGACCACTGGCGACGGGAATACGAAAAGCGACGTAGCGACCTCCAGCAGTGCGGGAGCCGCTACGCCCACGAGAACATACAGGCAGTCGGGCGTAAAGAGGCGGGCCGGTTCACGATGATGCTCCACCGGATTGCGAACGGTATCATCACAGAAGCCGTCGAGAATGGGTGTACGGTTATCGCCTTCGAGGAGTTGACCGGCATCCGCGACCGGCTCTCTGGTGCATCATGGGGCCACGAGTGGGCCTTCGAGCGGTTGTACGAATACGTCGAATACAAAGTCGAGATGTACGGCATCACCGTCGGGCAGGTAGACCCGGAAAATACGAGTCGGCGGTGTTCAACGTGCGGATTCACGCACCCGGACAACCGCGACGGTGAGAGCTTCGAGTGCCTGAAATGTGGCTACCGGAACCACGCCGACTACAACGCGGTCGCCGGACTACGTCCGGCGGGCAGCAAAGTCGCGTAGCGACTTTGCGACGGCGAAGAACATCGGATTGCGGTATCTCCGTCGTAACCAAACCGGGGACGGCGGAGGCGCACCCGTAGGCGTGCGCTTGAATCGCGGGACGTTGAACGCGAACGGAGAGTTTGACCCTCCTGCCGGAGATTCCGGCCAGAGCGGGAGTCCACGCGAAAGCCCCACCCTCAGCGAAGCCGTGAGCGAGTAGGGTGGGGTAGTTTACTCGCCGAGCGTCGCCGCGAGTTCGGCGGCGATGCGGCCGCCGACGACTCGCTTCGATCCCTCGTGTTCCGTCACGTCGTCGGCGCGGACGACGAGCACCCGCGTCGACTCGGCGCCCATGACGCCGGCGTCGTTGGCGACCACGAACGACAGGTCGGCGCGCTCGAGAATCGCGCGGGCGGCCTCGACCGTCGCGGCGTCGTCGCCGGCCGTCTCGAGCTTGAACCCGACGACGGGGAGGTCGGGGTGTCGCTCCCGCACGGCGTCGATGAGCTTCGGCGTCGGCTCCAGCCGGCGACCGACAGGACCGCCTCGCGCATCTCCGCCGCCGTCTCGACGGTCCGGACGTCGGCGTACGGCACCTCAGAGCCGTCGTGGACCAGCGTCACCTCGGCGCCGCGGACGTAGCAGGCCTTCGCGACCGCCCGGCCCGTCCGGCCGGAGGCACGGTTGGTGATGACGCGGACGGGGTCGACCGGCTCGCTGGTCGGACCGGCCGTGACGGCGACGTGCTCGTCGGCCATCGGTCGGTCGCCGGCCGCGCGGGCAGTCGCGAGGGCGATGGCCGTCTCGTCGGCGATCTTGGCTTTCTCCTCCTCGATCCGCGGGGCGACGAACGCGACGCCCCACGACTCCAGGGTCTCGATCGCCTCGAGCACCCCGGGGTGGTCGTACATCGGCTCGTGCATCGCCGGCGCGACGACGACCGGCACGTCGGCGCCGAGGGCGGTCGTCGCACATGTCGTGACAGGCGTGTCGTCGACGGCGGCGGCCATCTTGCCGACGGTGTTGGCCGTCGACGGCGCCACCACCAGCACGTCCGCCCAGCCGTCGCGGTTGCACAGCTCGACGTGCTCGACCGAGCCGGTGATCTCCGTGACGACGGGGTTGTCGGTGGCGAACTCCAGCGCCCACGGGTGGACGATGCCGCGTGCGCCGTCGGTCATCACCGCCCGCACCTCGGCGCCGCGCCGCCGGAGTTCGTGGGCCAGCTCCACGGTCTTTACCGCCGCGATGGAGCCGCAGACCCCCAGTGCGACGTTGACGCCCTCGAGCATTGCCGATGGTTCGGGCCGGCGCGACAAAAACCACCGTACCGTCGCCGCCGGCGTCGGTCCGCGCCGCATAGCCGGGGCGATGTCGAAGCCCGTATGTCGGCTAGACGCGAGCATTCGCTTCGATTCCCCGGCGACGGCGACGCCTGGATTCAGGAGTACGGCGGGCTGCTCGACAGTAGCGACGACTCCGCCGACGTCGGGGCCGGCGTGTCAGTGCGCCGGCACCGCACGGACCGGAGTCCGGGTATGGCCGAAAGTTCAGTTCATTTCAGTCTTCGCCGCGGCGGTGGGAACGTTTGGACGGGTTTGTCAGAAGCTTTTCCCGGGTACTGTCAGGAACTACCACGTGGCAGATTCACATGAGTGACAAGGACAGATTCGCCGACTCGCCCGTCTCCCGTCGACAGTTCTTCAAGCTGTCGGCGGCGACCGGCGCGGCGCTCGCGATGCCGGGCAACGCGACCGCCAGCGCCGAGGCCGAGGCGTTCACGACGGAATACCGGTACGTACTGAACCACACCCCAACCGACCACGCCGTCCCGACGCTCGTCGAGTTCTCCGAGGAGTCCGGGCTCGACGCCTTCGAGTCGCTGTCGGTCGGTCGGGAACTCCACACGACGACGACGCCGACGACGGCAGCGTACGCCCAGCTGACGGCGGCGGAGGCTCAGCAGGTCGCCGACCTGCCGGAGGCCAGCACCTTCCAGTTCTCGCCGGGGTCGAACCCGTTCTGGCGCATCGGCTATTACCCGCTCGGTATCTTTCCCGAGCCGCGGCGCTCGGTCGACTACATCGGCTTCGAGCAGTTGAAAGATGGTCTCGGGGTGCTTGAGGAGCGGTACCCCGACCGCATCCGTGTTAAGAACGTGGGTCGGTCGCCCGGACACTTCAACGACGCCACCGCTCGCCCCGACCCCAAGGGGATGTACGTCGTCGAACTGACGAACTTCGACTCCGAGACGGCCTTCGAGGACAAGGAGAAGGTGTTCTTCTCCTGTTCGCTGCACGGTCTGGAGATGGCCAGCCGGGAAACAGGTGCCCGGGTGCTGGAAAACGTCGCCCGCTCCTCGGAGAAGGACGTCCTCGAGGGCGAGGAGAAAGTCGAGCCGTACCTCGACGACGTCGTCGTCGTTATGGGGTTCACCAACCCCGACGGCTGGGTGGCGCGCAACCCGCAGTACGAGTCCGGCTGGCAGCTGTTCGGCCCCGACGGCATCACGGGGGCGCCACTGTACGAGCGGGGCAACGCCGAGGTGTTCGACACCAACCGCCAGTACCCCATCGAGGGGTACCTCGACCCGAGCCACTACCCGGCCCAGCCGAACGACCCCAAAAGCGAAGAGGAGGAGACGCCGTCGTTCGTCGACGAGAAGGTGCCGGACGCGAAGGCGCTCGTTGATTACTTCTCGACGTACGAGAACCTCAACTACGGGGCGGACCTCCACGGCGGGCCGTCGTTCAACAACTTCGTGCTGGGGCTGGTCAGTCAGAACCAGTTCGACACCCGCCAGCTCCACGAGGTGTACGAGATGTGTCTCAACATCGACGCGGTGCTGGAGGAGGCCCTGGAGATCTGGACGACCGCCGGCGACCTCAACAAGGAGCTGCTGGGCGGGTTCACGCCCGGTCCCGGTAACTTCGGCTTCGTGCCGACCGAGGGGTTCGACTACGCGACGATCTACGACACCATCGACTACACGGTGTCGGGGGCGTTCCTCGACTGGATGGCCCACCCCGAGCCGGTCGGATTGGGGCTGACGACGCTGGATTTCGAGATGTCGTACAACCACATCACCGGCGGGAACGTCTACAACCCCGAGCTGTTCCGCATCGAGACGGACGGCTACCGGGTCGTCATCCGGACCATCACCGCCTTCGCGGTCAACAACACCGACACGCCGAACACCGACGACGAATTCGCGACCGAGACGCAGACCGACGGCGAGTCCGTCGCCTACGTGACGACGGGCGCGGTCGGCAGCGACGAGGACGCCCTCCGCGTCTCCAGCGACGACCTCGTCTTCGACGCCGAGGACGACACCGAGATCGTCTTCGAGGAGGTCCAAAGCGAGAGTTACACCGGCGTCCTCGGGCCGGGGACACCGGCGACGCCGACCCGGCAGGAACACTCCTTCACCACGGTCGCCGAGGCCGACCGCGTTGAGGCGACGGCCTCCTGGAACGCCAACAGCACCCAGGACAACGAACTGTACCTGCTGGACTCCGAGGGCAACCGGGTCGCCGCGTCGACGAACTTCAATCCGGCCGCCGGCGGCGAGTCCGTCCGGGCACCGGCCGAGCCGGGCGCCGAGTACACCGTCGTCATCGAGACGTACGCGAACGCGGCGGCCGCCTACGAGATCGACGTGAGCGTCCAGTCCGCGGAGATCAGGCAGGTGAGCGGCGACGGCGACTCCGGCGGCGGGGTGACGACGGAGCTGTCGCGGACGACCGAGACGGTCACCGTCGCCGACGCGGCCGAAACGACCGTCGAGGTCGAGGAGGGGCTCCACAGCATGGGCGTCGACGTGCAGATCGACAGCATCGCGGCCGACGCCGAGCTGGTGAACCCCGACGGCGAGGTCGTCGCGTCGTACGACGGCGTCCACGCCGAAGAGGACCGCCTCGGCGGCAAGGAGGGCGGCGTCCCGCCGTTCACCGTCTCCGAGCCGGCGGCCGGGGGCTGGACGTTCCGGCTGACCAACCGCCTCGAAGGTGCCAAGCGGGGGGAGATCGTCGTCTGGACGCTGTCGTCGCCGTCGCCGAACCCCGACCCGAGGGACGTGTTCGGCTACGAGCAGCGCGACTACGAGGTGACACCCTTCCGGTTCTTCGAGGACTACGAGGGGTTCATCGAGGACGGTGGCACCGTCGAGCCGGTCACCGTCGAGGAGGTGGCGAACGGCGCGCTCGTCGAGGGCGGCTCGCCGGCCTACGACCACGTCGTCGTCATTCACGGTTACGGCGCCAACGGCGACGGCCAGCCGGGCAACGGCGAGTACGGCTACCGCGGCGAGGACCACCCCGCCGAGGGGTTCACGACGGACGGCTACACCGACGCTCTCGACGCGTTCGTCGACTCGGGCGGCAACCTCGTGCTCACCGACGCCGGCCTGAACCTGGTGCCGGAGCTGGAAAACGGCCTCGTCGACGGGTCCCGGATCGACGGGAGCGCCGTCAGCTCTGCCTCCAATTACGAGGTGGCGCGGTTCACCTCGAAGAACCTCGACCACCCGCTGCTGACGGACGGCCGGCCGATCCAGAACCAACTGTGGAAGACGGCACCGCTCGGATACCAGGCGTTCAACGGCGCCGCCGGTCAGGCACCGATGTTCTCGATCGACGAGACGAGCCTGGCGGAGGCCGCCGGCGAGGGCGTCGCCACGGTCGCCGGCTCCAACCGCGAGGGCGTCGTCGCCGCCTCCGTCACCGACGGCAGCGGCACCGGGCGGGGCGTCCACCTGGTCGGCTCGCTGCTGCCGCGGCCGACCCAGAGCAACGTCCACGCCTTCGGCCTGCAGAACTACACGGTGACGTTCTTCGGGAACCTCATCATGACGTCGGCGCTGGGCTTCCAGCAGGTCCGCGACACCGGCGACGAGGTCCGGACGTTCGCCCGCGGCGACGAGTGGGACCTCGAGGGCGTCGAGCCGGTCGACCCGCCGGCACCCGACTTCTCGGCGGACGGCTCCCGAGACGGCGACGCCTCGGTGTTTACCGGCGGCCAGACCAACCGCGTCGAGATCACCGTCGATTCCATCGGCGGCGACGTCTCCGCCGGAACGGAGGTGACCGTCACCGACGAGATACCGGACGGCTGGACCGTCGACGAGCGGTACGGCGACGTCGAGAGCGTCGACGGCACCACGGTCACCCTCAGTTCCGTCACGCCGAGCGACGTCGACGGCGACGCGGTCACCCGGCAGTACTTCGCGGAGGCCCCCGAGGGTGCCGGCGAGTCCGGCGATTACACCTTCGGGCCCGCCGTCGCCGAAGCGACGATCGAGGGCGAGACGCTCACCGACCGGATAGCCGGCACCGAGACGGTCTACGTCGCCGGCGCGTCGACGGAGACGTGACGGCGACGACGGCCGTTTAAAAACGGCGAGGAGTTCCCGGAAAATTCCCCCATCGTTTGGACGCATTTGTCAGAACCTTTTGTACCCGACCGGGGGGACTCGGGAGTGTGAGCCACATCCATGAGCGACGATGATAGGTTCGACGACGCTTCGATCTCGCGACGGCGGTTCTTCCAGCTGTCGGCCGCAGCCGGCGCGGCGCTGTCGATGCCGGGTAACGCGACTGCCAGTGCCGAGGACGAGGCGTTCGCGGCAGAGTACCAGTACGTACTGAACCACACCCCGGCCGACCACGCCGTCCCGACGCTCGTCGAGTTCTCCGGCGAGACCGGCCTGCGGGCGTTCGAGGCACTGGACGTCGGCGAGTCGATTCACACGACGACGACACCGACGGCGGCGGCGTACGCACAACTGACGACGACGGAGGCCCAGCAGGTCGCCGATCTGCCGGAGGCGAGTAACTTCCAGTTCTCGCCGGGGTCGAACCCGTTCTGGCGCATCGGCTACTATCCGCTCGGTATCTTTCCCGAGCCGCGGCGCTCGGTCGACTACATCGGCTTCGAGCAATTGAAAGATGGTCTCGGGGTGCTTGAGGAGCGCTATCCCGACCGCATCAACGTCAAGAACGTCGGCCGCTCTCCAGGCCATTACAACAATGCGACGGCCCGGCCGGACCCGAAGGGGATGTACGTCGTCGAGCTGACGAACTTCGACTCGGAGACGGCCTTCGAGGACAAGGAGAAGATCTTCTTTTCCTGTTCGCTGCACGGCCTGGAGATGGCCAGCCGGGAGACCGGTGCTCGGGTACTGGAGAACGCCGCCCGCTCCTCGGAGCCGGACGTCGCCGGCAGCGACGCGAAGCTCGAGCCCCTGCTGGACGACGTGGTGGTCATCATCGGCTTCACC
>PXRZ01000003.1:0-23470 GCA_003022945.1 Halobacteriales archaeon QS_8_69_73
GAAGACGAACTCCGGAACCCGCTTGTTCCGCGCCAGTCGCCCCTTCCCGTCGGTTCCGTCCGGGCGGCCGGCCACCGAATGCAGGAACCGGACGAGCGACTTGCAGTGGAACCGATAGGAGTGTCGGTTCTTCGCCTGCCCGTCGTAGAGCCCGATCCGGTCCATCACTTGGACGGCCCGTTCGAGGACCTCCTCTTCCGTGTTCGTGATTGCAACCTCGTGGGTTGAATAGGTGCTCCCCTCGGCGGCATACAGCCCGAGGAAGTACGCGAAGTCCTCGTCGGCCCGGATGGTTTCGGGCAGCGTGTGCTGGATCGTCTCGTTCGAGGAGTCGTTGTCGATGAGGACGCCGCCGTCGCTCAACAGCACGTCGGAACCGCGGATGTAGTCCGTCACGTCGATGGTGTCGGGACCCGCGTCCATCGGCGCCAGCTCCCGGGCGACGGGGACCTTCTCGTCTCCCTCGAGTTCCTCGACGGTGGTCGTCGTCGGCTCCAGGGTGTCCTCGTCGAGCACGACCAGCGAGTGGTCCGGCGTGACCGTTATCTGCCGGCCGGAACTCGTCGTGATCCGGTACAGCGTCTCTCCGTCTGCGGGGTGTTCGTACAGTCGTTCCACCTCACGCCACTCGACACCGTCGTCCGTCAGACTCGGTACTTCGACGGTCCGCCGGTTACAGTCCAGCGGTGCGATCTCCGCCATTCGACCGAACCGGGGTTCACCGTCGACCCGTATCAGCGCCGACTCGTCGGCCGCGATGCTCGGTAAATCCTCCGCCGTGGCCGACGACCTGACGGCGACGAACGCCTCGCCTGAGCGGGACGACGTCCCGCTAGCTTCCGGGTCTGACCCGGAAGCGTCGGCGACGTCGTCGTACGCCGATAGGATCCGCTCCCGGACGGCCTCCGGCAGCTCCGTCTCGAGGACGAGCTCCTTGGCGGTCGCCTCCGCCTCCGCCAGCGCCGTCGAGTCCTCGGAGCCGACGTCGACGGCCTCGAACAGCGCCTCGTCGATGCCGGTCTCCTCGATGAAGGTCCGGTAGGTGTCGGCGGTGACGACGAACCCCGGCGGGACGGGCAGCCCGGCGGCGGTCATCTCCCCGAGGGAGGCGCCCTTGCCGCCGACGGCCCCGATGTCGTCCGACCGGACGTCCTCCAGCCAGCGGACGTTCCTGGTGTCAGGCTGAGCCATGTCTGCGTGTACGGGCGGTCGCCGGCCTCGCCCATAGGTGCTTCGCTCCACCTCGAATCTGCCCGACTCGGCGACCGTCGGCGCCGACGCCGTCGCCCGGCCCGCCGCTCAGCAGGCGGTAGCGCGGAGCCCTCGGCATCGACGAGTGAGCGAAGTCGTTCGAAAGACCTCCGATCTTTCGTGATGACGAGACGCGAAGCGTCTCGAACCACGAACGAGTAGACCGGGGAGGAAGCGCGTTCGCAACATTTTCGTTCCGTGGGACGGTAGCACATGATACTGCATCGAGACCAAAATGGACCCGATGCAGGGGCCGTCCTCAGAACGGCGACGCCGTTCTGGTGTGCGCGCAAGACCTGCGGTCTTGCGAACGCCGTAGACCGGCCCCGAACTCGGGGATGATGAACGCGCCGCTCCGGCTCCCCTCGTCGGGAGTGTGAAGCGCGGGAGTCCACCGAGAATTAAAGCCGGCTGAGACGACAGCAGTCCTCGCCGAGACAGGGTAGTTTACACCTCGATTATCTCGTCGTCGTCGGACGGCGGCACCGCGACCGAGCCGTCGAGGGCCGTCACCGCCCGGCCGCCGACCTCGACGGGCTCCGAGCGGGCCCGCACCCGGACGCGCCCCGGCCGGTCGACGAAGTGGCCCTGCTCGAGGGTCAGCTCCGCGGGCAGGTCTCCGTCTCGCGGGTCGCCCCGCTCGCCGCTCGACTCTCCGGCGCTCTGCGCCCCGCCTCCGAACGCCCCGACCTCCCGCAGGTAGGCGCCGACGGCGCCGGAGGCCGTGCCCGTAACGGGGTCTTCGTCGACGCCCGCCCCCGGCGCGAACATCCGGCCGTGGAGCGTCGCGTCGGCGTCCAGCGTGTCGAAGGTGAACGCGTAGACGCCCGTCACGCCCAGCTCGTCGGTCAGCGCCGCGACGGCGTCGAAGTCGGGACCAGGTAGCCTAGCCCCGTCGAGGCCGTCGCCAGCGGCAGATCCGCGCCGACGTCCCGCAGCGTCGCCGGGTCCGCCCCCAGAACCTCGGCGACCCGCCCGTGATCGAGGTCGACGACCTCGACGACAGCGTCGTCCTGGGTCATCCAGACCGACCCCTCGTCGACGGTCACCTCGACGACGCCGACGTTCGTCTCCAGGGTGTGGGTGCCGTCGTCGATCTCGCCGCTCTCGGCGAGCCAGGCGTGACTCGCCACCGTCGCGTGCCCACAGAGGTCGACCTCCTGGGTCGGCGTGAAGTACCGGATCCGGCGGTCGGCCTCGTCGCCCGAGGTCAGAAACGCCGTCTCCGAGGCGCTCAGCTCGCGGGCGACCGCCTGCATCTGTCCGTCGTCCAGGCCCGCCGCGTCGGGGACGACCCCGGCGGTGTTGCCGGCGAGCGGCTCCGTCGCGAACGCGTCGACCAGAAGGCAGCGTCGTGTCTCCATGTGCCCGCCTGGGGCCGGGCGGACTTAGTTTCGCCCGGTCGCCCGTCCGACGGCTCATGCTGCCGGACGTAGTTCCATGAACATTCGAACCGGTAGTAGCACTCGCATCCGGGCGAATACGACGGGAAACCGGACCGCGATTCGAGTATTCGCGTCCGGCAGTATCAGGTGCCGAAGCCGAGCCGGCCGTCGGTGTCGACCGTCCCGCCGACGGCGTCCCACTCGCGGCCGTCGGAGCTGACCTCGACCGGGCCGAACGTCCCCGAGCCGGCGTCGTCCGGCACCTCGACGAAGTACGTCAGTGTCTCCGACGTGCCGGGCTCGACGGTCGTCGCGAACTCGACGGCCGTGCGGTTGCCCTGCGGGTAGGTCTCGACGTCGTCGCCGCCGGCGACCTCGTAGCCGCTGGGCATCCGGTCGCGGACCCGGACCTCGGCGGCGTCGCCGCAGCGGCCTCGTGAGCGGGATGTCGTCGTGGACGGTGGCGTAGAACCCGTTGCCGCGGTCGCCGTGGAAGGAAACGCCGTTGTGCTCGACCGAGCCCCAGAAGTCCGGCGAGAGGTTGCCGGAACTCTCGTTGCGCGGGCGGGCGTGACCGGTGTCACGGACGTTCCAGTCGGTCGAGTTGTTTATCCAGCCGGTCGTCTCGCTACCGTCGCGGCCGTCAATGTTTGGGTTCGTGCCGGGCCGGTAGTCGCGGCGAGCGTCGCCGGTCAGGCCCGTCTCGCTGCCCGGCTCGACCTCCAGGTACCGGATGCCGCCGTGGTAGTGGCTCTGGTGAATGACGTACCGTTCCTCGCCGTCGATTTCGTGGACCTTCGGCTGGGAGTTGTGGGGGCTGTACTTGAAGCTGAACTCCGGCGCGCGAATCTCCCCGAAGCGCTCTTCTCGTGCGGTTCCGTCCTCGAATCCTTGGCCCGTGTCGACGTTCTTCCAGGTCCAGTTGTCCAGTTCGCCGAGCTGCTCGGGGCCGTCGCCCTCGCTGCGGGCGTCGTCACTGTCCTCCGGGTAGATGCCCTCACAGTCCACCAGGTACACCGTTCCCGTCGAGTTGGGGTTGGTCTTGTCCTCGTGGGGCGTGTTGTAGATGACCGAGCTCCGCTGGTCGAACCGCTCGTCGGGCTCCTCGTGGCTGGCGACGGCGACCCGGCGCTCGTTGCCGTCGGCGTCCTCGACGAGCTCGGGAAACGGCGCCGCGAAGTGCGACTGGTACATGTCGAACTGTCCGACGTGTTCGACGTCCGTTGGGTCGGAGACGTCCAGCACGCGCATACCGCGGTCCCAGTCGGCCACGTAGGCGGTCGGCCGGCCGGTCCGGGGGTCGTCCTGCACCTCGATGTCGTGAACGTACGAGAGGCCGTGCTCGGCGCCGACCTCACCGCGGACGGTGTTGCCGTCGGCCGTCCAGCGGTTGACGAGCGTCAGCTTGCCGGGGTCTCGGTCGAACCGGAAGATGTACACCCCGCTGTCGGGGGTGAGGAGCCCGACGTCCTTGCAGGCGAAGACGTAGTCGGTGCCCTCGATGCTGTGGTGGAAGAGGTTGTGACAACCCGTCGAGAACGGTGCATCCGCCCGGTCGACGGTCCGGGGCCGCGCGGGGTCGGTGATGTCGACGGCGACGACGCCGCCGGACGTCTCGGCGTTGCCGCGGGGGTCCGACTCGTTGAACTCCCCGTTTGATCCGCTTTCGTACGGGATCAGCTCCTGCGTGCCCATGAAGGCGTAGTTGCCGTCGTTGGAGAGTTTGATGTCGGTCGCGCCGTTGGCCTCGGCGCTGAAGTTCCGCAGGATACCGAGCACGCTGAGTTCGGCCTCCTGGAGTTCCGCGTCGGAAGAAGCGTCGTTGAACTCGCTGATGTCCAGCGTCGCCATCCGGCGCCCGGGGTCGTCGCTGTCGGACGCCCGGAAGCAGATGACCCCGACGTCGCCGTGGACGCGGACCTCGGCGTTGCGGTCGCCGCCGTTCCGCTGTCCGGGCTGGCCCGCAAGGCCGGCCGGCCCGGTTCCGCCGATGCTGTGATAGCCGACCGTTCTGGCGTTCCGGCGGCTCTTTCCGTCGTCGAGCGGGAACGTCTCGCTGTTGTCGTCCGCGCTCGAAGACCCCTCCTTCTCGTAGGAGCCGGGATGACCGGAGGCGGTCCCGACCGCACCGACCCCGAGGGCCGCCGCAGCGCTCTTGATGACTGCTCGTCGTCTGCTATCGGGTAGCTCGTCCCGTGACATGATTCGACGTTCTACGTCCGTACAAAAAGGTGCTCTGACAAATCCGTCCAAACGACGCCGCCCGGGCGGCGCGCCGCTGCCACGCCGACGGATTAACCACACCGGCGCGTCATGACGGCACATGAGCGACCTCCCGGAGGAGTTCGACTGCACGGTCACCGACTGGGAGTACATCTACGGGCTCTGCCGCGACGTCGCCGACGAGGTACGGGCGGCCGACTTCGAGCCGGACGTCGTCGTCGCCCTGGCCCGCGGCGGCTGGTTCGGCGGCCGCTGTCTCTGCGACTTCCTCGGACTGGACGACCTCGCGAGCCTGAAGATGGAACACTACGTCGGCGCGGGCCAGACGGCCGGCGAACCGCAGGTGCGGTACCCCATGCCGGACGGCAGCGTCGCCGACAAAGACGTCCTCGTCGTCGACGACATCGCCGACACGGGCGGCTCCATCCGCCGCGCCCACGAGTACGTCACCGACCGCGACCCCGCGGCGGTGCGCACCGCGACCCTCCAGCTGCTGGGGACGAGCGAGTTCGAACCCGACTTCGTCGGCGAACGGCTCGAGGAGTGGACCTGGGTCGTCTACCCCTGGAACTTCGTCGAGGACATGATCGACCTCGTCGGCGGCGTCATGGAACGGGCCGGCCGGTCGACGTTCACCCGCGACGACGTCCGCGGCCTGTTGGCCGACTACCACGACATCGGCCGCATCGAACTGGAGGTCGCACAGCCGGACCGCCTCGGAGAGGTGCTCGCCGAGATGGAGCGCCGCGGCGTCGTCGAGCGGACCGACGACGGCCGTTGGCGGCCGACGTAGCGTGACCGACCGATACCCGACCGCGCGGGCCCGCACCCGGGGCGGCACGACCGGACGCCGGCGCCGGCTGGCGACGTGGGGCGAGCGGTGACGCGGGCCCGACCCGGGGCCGTCGGGGACCGGGTGACCGGCGTCCGGGCGCTGTGGGCAGCCGCCCGACCCGGCCGGCTCGCTGCCGTCGTCGGCGTCGCCGCCTTCGGCGTCGCCGTTGCCGTCGGCGACGGGGCGGCGCTCGAACGACGGCGCGTCGTCGCCCTGCTGGCGCTGCCGCCGGTCGTGACCGGCGTCGGGGCCGTCGCCGGAGCGCGAGCCGACGATGCCCGCGGCGCGTCGCCGTGGACGGCGGCGGTCGCGCTGCTGTGCGGCGCGGCCGCGGCGGCGCTGATCGTGGTCGCCGACGCACCGGCGTCGGCCGCCTGGCTGCTCGCCGCCGTCGCCGGCCTGAGCGTCGTCCGCCCGTCGTCGCCGCTGTCGCTCGCCGGCCGCGGTCTCGGCGTTCCCGTCGCCGTGCTGTACTGGGGATTCGCGCTCCCCGGCTACGGCGCGGCGACCGTCGGGCGGACGGGCCGGACCGTCGCGCTGGCCCTGCTGCCGTTCGCCCTGCTCGTCGTCGCCGTGCGGCTCGAGGCCGTCTGGCCGCGGCGGCACGCCGACGCCTACGTCGGTCACGACACCCTCGCGGTCCGGTGGTCGCCCCGGTGGCTGCGGGCGATCTACGCGATCGCCGTCGTGACCGCGTTCGGGGCGCTGGTCGCGCTGACCGACGGCGTCGTTCCGGCGGCACCCGACGTCTTCTTCTGGCCGGCGACCGTCGCAGCGCTGCCGGCGATGCCCATCGCGGCGTGGGGTGTCGTCCGGTTCACCCGGCGGCGACGGCCGTATCCCGCCGCCGTCGCCGCGGGGCTGGTCGCCGCACTCCAGTCGGCGACGTGGGTGTACGCGGCACTCGGCTGACCGCGCGGGACGCACAGACAGAAGTACCACCCGGCCGAAGGCCGGCCATGCTCGGCATCATCGGCGGCAGCGGCATCTACGAGGCGCTCGGCTTCGAAAACAGCCACGAGAAACGCGTCCGGACGCCATTCGGGGCGCCGAGCGCCCCGCTGGAGGTCGGCGAGATCGCCGGCACCGACGTCGCCTTCCTCCCGCGACACGGCCGGGACCACCGGTACGACCCGACCACGGTCCCCTACCGGGCCAACGTCCACGCGCTAAAGCAGGTCGGCGTCGACCGGGTCGTCGCGACCAACGCCGTCGGTAGCCTCCGGGAGGAGCTGTCGCCGCGGACGCTCGTCGTCCCCGACCAGCTGTTCGACCGCACCCGCGACCGCGAGCGCTCCTTCTTCGGCGACGGCGTCGTCGTCCACGTCTCGATGGCCGACCCCTTCTGCGGCCGGCTGGCCGACCGCACAGTTCTCTACCCGCGCCGAAAGCGCCTTCTACCGCGACCGTGGCTACGATATCATCGGCATGACGACCGTCCCGGAGGCACAGTTGGCCCGCGAGGCCGAGCTGTGTTACGCCCCGCTGGCCGGCGTTACCGACTACGACGTCTGGCACGACGAAGAGGAGGTGTCCGTCGAGACCGTCCTGGAACACGCCGCCGCCAACGAGACGTCGATGTCGGCGATCATCGAGGCCCTCGCCGGCGACCTCCCCGACCGCGACTGCGACTGCGGCCACGCCCTCGACGGCGCGGTCAACACGCCGTCGGAGGCGGTCGATCGCGAGACGCGACGGAAGCTGTCGCTGCTCCTCGACGATCGCCTGTAGTCAGTCGTCGGCCGCCGCCGTCCCCTCGGCGCCGACGGCCGCCGGGTCCTGTATCCAGAGGTCGCCGAAGCAGTCGTCCTGTTCGAGCCGCACCCGTCCCCGGTGGGCCAAGAACAGCAGTCCCAGAAACGTGTCGACGACCGAGCCGCCGGCTTCCCGCACCTCGGCGAATAGCACCTCGTCGCGTCCCCCGTCGTAGCGGGCCTGCAGCGCGACGTAGACGTCGTTGACGATGTCCTCCATGTGCTCGTCGTGGGCCGTCCCGGTGACGTCGTCGGCGGTCGGCTCCGCGTCCATCCGGAAGTCGTCGCCGGCGCGGTAGTCCAGCGTCCGGGTCCCGCGGTCGTACTCCGACGGCGACCCCGAGGTGTCGTAGCTCCGGGACTCCTTCCACCAGCTGTCACGCTCTCGCTCCCGGAGGTCGCGGACGAGTTCGTCCAGCGTCTCCGGCGTCCCGCGGGCCCGCTTGCGCTCGATGCGCCGCTCGACCTCCCGCTCGAGCTGGTCGAAGGGGTCGACCCCGGCGCCCGGCGCCTCCCCGGGCGGCTCGGCCTCCCAGGGCTCCGCCGGCTCGTCGAACTCGTCCGGCTCCTCCGGCTCGTCGGTCCACATCGCGTCGCTTTTCATCCGCAGCAGCACCGACGCGTAGAACAGCGCCCGCCCGCCGGTCCGGATGTCCGCCTCGTCCAGCCGGTCGAGGAACTTGTCGGTGACCCGCACCACGTCGATGTCCCAGGGGTCGATCTCGCCCTCCTCGGCGAGCTGGACCAGCAGCTCGACCGGCTCGACCTCCCTATCGTCGTCGCCGTCGGCGGAGGCGTCGACCTCCGAGAGGACGCCGTCGCCGTCGCTATCGCCGTCCGTCGGGTCGCCGAGGCCCGACCTGTCGGCCGCGTCGCCGTCCCGGGGCCGCTCTCCGTCGTGGCCCACGATGTCCAGCGGAATCTCGTCAGCCGCACCGCCGTCGGCTCGGGGATCGCTCGCTCTTTCCGAGGGTTCGCTTCGCTCATCCTCGCTATCTCGCGGGTCGCTCTGCTCCCCGCTCGATTCTTCCGAGGACTCCCTTCGGTCGTCCTCGCTGCTCGCGTGTCGTCGCTCCGCTCCTCCCGCTTGCGTTTCCCGAGAATCTCCCTCCGGTCGATTCTCGCTAGTCATCGGCCACCACCCCCTCCGCCGACAGGTCGATGCCGGTCACGGCCGAGACGTTGTCCTCCTGCATCGTCACGCCGATGGCCCGCTCGGAGCGCTCCAGCAGCGCCGAGCGGTGGGAGACGACGACGAACTGCGCCTCGCCGGCCAGCTCCTCGACCATGTCGCCGACCATCTCCGCGTTGGCGGCGTCGAGGAAGGCGTCCACCTCGTCGAGCGCGTAGAACGGCGCCGGGTTGTGCCGCTGGATGGCGAAGATGAACGCCAGCGCCGTCAGTGACTTCTCGCCGCCGGACATCGCCTCGAGCCGCTGGACCGGCTTGTCCTCCGGCTGGGCCCGCATCGTCAGTCCGCCCTCGAACGGCTCCTCGGGGTCATCGAGGACCAGTTCCCCGGTCCCGCCGGAGAGCCGCGCGAATATCTCCTCGAACTGCTCGTTGATGGCCTCGTAGGCCTCGGTGAACGTCTCCCGCTTGCGGGCCTCGTAGGCGTCGATGCGCTCGCGGATCCCGTCGGCCTCCTCGACCAGCGTCGCCCGCCTGTCGCGCAGCTCCTCGAGATCGGCCTCGACGTCGTCGTACTCCTCGATGGCGAGCATGTTCACCGGCTCCAGCGCCGCCATCTCCTCTTCGAGGCGGTCGATCTCCGCCTCGACGTCGTCGTGGTCCGGCACCGCCTCGGGATCGTAGTCGCCGACCTGGGCCTCCAGCTCGTCGATCTCCCACTCCAGGCGGTCGACGTCGTCACGCAGTGACTCGAGGTCGGCCTCGACGTCGGCGACCGCCTCCGCCTGCTCGTCGCGGGCGTGTTCGGCGTCGTCCAGCTCCGTCCGCAGCGTCTCGCGTTCGGCCTTGAGGTCCGCCAGCTCGTCCTCCAGCTCCTCGACGGCCGCCTCCTTTTTCTCGAGGTCGGCCTCCCTGTCGGCTACCTCTGCTTCCAGTTCCGCGATGGTCCCCTCGGCCTCGGCCTTCCGGTTCTGGGCCGTCTCGATGTCGTCGTGCAGCTCCTCGATCGCGTCCTCGGCGTACCCCTTCTCCAGCTCGAGCTCGTTCAGGTCGCCGTCGAGGTCGTCCATCCGGTCTTCGAGGTCGGCGATCTCCTCGCGGACCCGCTCGGCCTCGCTCGTCAGCTCCGGGATGTCCGAGTCCTGTAGCTCCGTTTCGAGCTCCTCGATGTCGGCTTCGAGCTCCTCGATCTCGACGGTCTTGGCGTCGATGTCCGACTCGACGCTCGCCATCTCGTCGGCGACCTCCTCGCGCTCGGCCTCGATGTCGGCGAGGTCCTCTTCGAGCCGGTCGACCCGCGCCTCGACGTCGCCCCGCTTTTCCTCGACGGCGTCGATGTCCGTCTCGATCTCCCGGACCTGCTCGGCGGCGTCGGACTGGCGGTCCCGGGCGTCGTCGAGCCGCTCCTCGACGTCCCGGAGATCCTCGCGGATCGACTGCTTTTCGGCCTCCAGCTCCGTGATGCGCTCGGCGACCCGCTCGAGTTGGCCCTTGCCGCTCTTGGTGAAGGAGTACCGCGAGCCGGACTTCGAGCCGCCGGTCATCGCGCCGGACTTCTCGACGAGGTCGCCGTCCAGCGTCACGGTCATCGGCAGGAAGGTCGCCCGGCCGGCGTTGCGGGACTTCAGGTGGTCGATACACCGCCCACCGACGCCGTCGTCGTCGACGACGACGTTCGCCAGCCGCCCGCCGGCGGCCGTCTCGCAGGCCGTCGCGTACTCCGGGTCGACGCCGCCCAGCTGCCCGACCGTGCCGTGGACGCCGTCGAAGCCGGCGTTCAGCACCGTCGTCACCGCCCGGCCGTAGGAGTTGTCGCCGCTCTCGCCGGCCTTCGCCTCCAGCTCTGCGTACTCCTGCTGTTTTGCCGACAGCTCGTCCTCGACGCCCCCGAGGTCGTCCTTCAGGGCGCGCTTTTCATCCCGGAGGTCCGCGACCACCTCGTCGATGTTCTCGCGGTTGGCCTCGGCCTTCCGGAGTTCCCGCTCGAGGTCCTCGAGGTCGGTGTCCAGCTCCGGCAGCTCGGCCTCGGCGGCCTCGATCTCCTCCTGCTTTTCGCGCTCCTCCTTTGAGCGCCGCCGGGACTCGTCGAGCAGCCGGTCCTGTTCGCGCTGGAGCTCGTTGCGCTCGTCGCGGGCGGTCTGGACCGCCTCGCGTTTCGCCTCGAGCTCGTCGCGAACGGCTTCGTACTCGGTGTCGACGGCCTCGATCTCGGCCTCGACGGACGCCAGCTCCTCTTGCTTCTCGACGACGTCGGCCTTCAGCGACGACTTCTCGACCTTCACGTTCCGGATCTCCGCCTCCAGCTCCTCGATGTTCTCCTGCTTGCGGTCGACCTGGACGAACGCCTCCCGGCGCTCGCTTTCGGCGTCTTCGACGGTCTCCTCCTCGGCGGCGATGCGGTCCTCCAGGCGGGTGATCTCGCCTTTGACCGCCTCGATCTCCCGCTTCAGCTCGATCTGCTCGTCCTCGCCCTTGCGCTCGATCTCGGCGTCGAGGTCCGTCAGGTCCTCCTCGAGGCGGGTGACCCGGCCCCGCCGCTCGTCGAGCTCGCGCCGCAGCTCCTCGAGTTCGGTCTCCCGGTCCTCGACGTTCTCGCGGGTCGCCGCAAACTCCTCGCGTTTGTCCTCCAGCTCGGCGGCCTTCAGGTAGCCCTCGTACTCCGCTTTCTCCTCGCGGAGCTCCTGGTACTCGAGGGCCGTCTCCCGCTCCTCGGAGAGCTGTTCGAGCCGCTCTTGTTTCTCCTCGACCCGGAGCTCGGCCTCGTCGACGCGCTCCTGGACGGTCTCCAGCTCCTCGAGGGCGTCGGCCTTCTTTGCGTCGAACTCCGCGACGCCGGCGATCTCGTCGATGATCTCCCGCCGGGAGCCCGCCGTCATCGTGATGATCTCGGTCACGTCGCCCTGCATCACGACGTTGTACCCCTCCGGCGTCACGCCGGCCTGCGCCAGCAGGTCCTGGATGTCCGAGAGGTTCACCGACCGGCCGTTGAGGTAGTAGTAGGAGTAGTAGGTGTCCGCGTCGGTCTGCTTGACTCGGCGCCGGATGGAGATCTCCTCGACGTCGCCGACCGTTTCGGAGCCGGCCGCCGAGACGACCTGCTCGCGGGTCAGCGTCCCGTCGCCGTTATCGAGGACGACCTCGACGCTGGCCTCCCGCTCGCCGTCGAAGCTCTCGTCGTCCTCGTGGCCCGGGTTGTAGATGAGGTCGGTCAGCTTCTCCGCGCGGATGCCCGAGGTTCGGGCCAGCCCCAGCGCGAAGAGAACGGCGTCGATGATGTTCGACTTCCCGGAGCCGTTCGGGCCGCTGATGGTCGTGAAGTCCTCGTACAGCGGGTTTGATGTGCATGAGGGCGCCCGTGGACCCCGGGGTCAGGCGACGATAATGTCGTCGCCGGAGCCCGAGTTGTCCTCCTCTTCGGCCTCGTCGGGGTTAACCCCGTCGGCATCAGCGGCGCCGGCGGCGTCGGCGGCGTCAGTAGCGTCGCCCGTCGCCTCATCGGTCGACCCGGTCTCGAGGATGTCGTAGCTCTCGTCGGCGTCGTCCTCGAGCGCGTGCAACCGCTCTTTGGTCTCGACCAGTTCGTCGGTCAGCCCGTCGACGGTCGCTTCCAGTTCCTGCACCTTGGCCTCCAGTTCGTCCACGCGGTTCCCGGCCATGGCTTCGATTGGCGCCCCCGCACCTATAAATCTGCGTCAGACATTCCCAACGGGCCTGATACGTCCCGGCGCCGATCCGGTCCCGCGTCGTCGGTCGGTTCCGCGGCGGCGACGGCGGCGTCTCTCCGTCGACTGTCAGATCGAGTGGGCGCCGCCGCGGGCGGACCGAGCCCGTCAGCCTAAAGCCTCCTCGCGTCAATCACCCGGTGATGACCGCACGGACGGCGGAGACGCGCGAACTCGCGGCCGTCATCGGGCTGGAGGTCCACGTCCAGCTGGAAACGGAGACGAAGATCTTCTGTGGCTGTTCGACCGAGCCCCGCGACGACGAGGCGCCGAACACGCGGACCTGTCCCGTCTGTCTCGGCCTGCCCGGCGCGCTGCCGGTCCTCAACGAGGCCGCCGTCGAGGCCGCCATCAAGGTCGGCAAGGCACTCGGCTCGTCGATTCCCGAGGAGACGCAGTTCCACCGGAAGAACTACTACTACCCCGACCTGCCGAAGGACTTCCAGATCACCCAGTACGACGCCCCCGTCTGCGACGGCGGCGAACTCGCGTTCAGCGTCGGCGACGACCGCCGGGCGGTCGGCATCGAGCGGGCCCACCTCGAGGAGGACCCCGGCAGCCTCACCCACGCCGGTGGCTCCATCGACACCGCCGACCGCACGCTCGTCGACTACAACCGCGCCGGCACGCCGCTGATGGAGATCGTCACCGCCCCGGAGTTCCGCGGCGCCGAGGAGGCCCGTGCCTTTCTCGCGAAACTGACCGAGGTGCTGGAGTACCTCGGCGTCTTCGACGCCCGGCGGGACGGCTCCCTCCGGGTCGACGCCAACCTCTCGATGGTCGACGCCGACGAACTGGGGGCCGACGGCGGCGTCGACGACGCCGTCCTCGCCGACGCCAACCGCACCGAGGTGAAGAACATCTCCAGCCACAGGGCCGCCGAGAAGGCCCTGGCCTACGAGGAGACCCGCCAGCGGAACGCCATCGAGCGCGGCCGCGAAATCGAACAGGAGACCCGCCACTGGGACGAGGCCCGCGGGATTACCGTCTCGATGCGCTCGAAGGAGGCCGAGAAGGACTACCGCTACTTCCCGGAGGCGGACCTGCCGCCGCTCCGGGTCGCCGACTGGAAGGAAGAAATCGACATCCCGGAGCTGCCGGACGCCCGCCGCGAGCGGTTCCGCGAAGGGTACGGTCTCGACGGCGAGGCCGCCGCGAAGCTCACCTCCACGAAGCAGGTGGCGGACTTCTACGAGCGGGTCGCCGAGGCGTTCGACCCCGACCTCGCGGCGACGTGGGTCGCCGACGCCCTGCTCGGCGAGCTCAACTACCGCGACATGTCGACGGCCGACGTCGAGGGCCGCCTCGAGGAGTTCGCCCGCCTCGTCGAGCTGGTCGACGACGGAGAGATAACCGCCAAGAACGCCGAGGAGACGGTGCTCCGGCGGATGCTCGACGACGGGCTCTCGCCGGACGAGGTCGTCGCGGCCGAGGACCTCGGCAAGACCGACGACGACGAGGTCGCGGCCGCCGTCGCGGCGGCCATCGACGGGCGGCAGCGCCGACCCCGGAACCGTCAACGAGCTCCTGCGGGCGGAACTGGACGGCTGACGCCGGTTATACGATAGCGCGCGGAGGTCATCGATCGTCCTCGCGTGCCGCCTCGACCCGTGGCTCACGCTGTACACACGGCAATGGCTAAGTGGAGTGGCTCACAATATACACACGATGGGCGGCGACAAGAAGCGCGTCCAGTTCCGGGCGCCCGGCCGGCTCATCGACCGGACCGACGCGCTGGCGGACGTCCTCGGGGAAACCCGGACGGACATCCTCGTGACCGCTCTGCGGGAGTACCTCCAGGAAGCCGGCCACGACGACGCGCTGACCCAGGAGATCGCGGCCGCATACTACGACGACGAGATCGCCTTCGAGCAACTCAAGGCGCTGGTCGGCGCCGAGGAGGCGGCGAACCTCCGCGTGTTGAAACGGCAACTGGACGAGGAGTTCGTCGACGAGGTCGGCGAGGTGTAGATGTCGACGCTCGTGGCCGACGCCTCCGCGCTCGTCAGCCTCGGCGTCGCGGCCGACGGAGCAGCCGACCCACTCGCGCTCTGTCTGGACCGGTACGGGGTCGTCGTCCCGGCGACCGTCGTCGAGGAACTCCGTGAACTGGCGTCGTACGAGGACGTACACGGCGAAGCCGCGTCCACGGTGCTCGACGGAGCGGGCGCGTTCGAGACCCGGGCGGGCGACCTCGACGCGGAATTCCCGCTCGACGACGGCGAGAACGCCGCCGTCGCCCTGGCGAACGACCTCGACGCCGCGCTGTTGCTGTGTGACGAGCTCAACCGGCTCGGACTGATTCACGCCTCGCTGGCCGACACCCGGCTCGTGACGACGCCGACGCTGCTCTCGGTACTCGTTCGAGCCGGAGAGCTGTCCGCGACCGACGCCCGCGCGCTCCTCGACGAGATCGGCGAGTCCCGTAGCTGGGACGCCAACAGCTACGTACGGCGGGCCCGTTCGCTGCTCGATGGGGACTAAGCCGTGCTCCGTGTCCGACGAGTAGCATCCCTCGATCCGACGGACGAATCGAGTCGACGGGGCGGTTCTTCCGGGCGCGCTACTCGTCGGTGGCCTCCCTGCCCATCGACGCGACCGGGTTGTCCGGCTCGGCCCGGGCGGCCCGCGGGTCGACGAACAGCAGCGTCCCGAACAGCGCCAGCGCGACGACTTCGAGCGTCTTCGAGATGGCAGCGAGGGTCTCCCGGCCCGGCTGGTCGGTGCCGGCCAACAGTCCGACCAGCGGGTCGGCGTAGTGGGAGGCGACGACGTCGACCAGTCCAACGTGGGAGCTCCCGCTGGCGGCCGCCTCGCCGAGGCCGTGGCTCAGCACGGAGTGCCAGGCCAGCCAGCCGACGATGTAGGTGCCCATTAGCCCCGCGCCGAGCAGGTACGCGCGGCGGTGGTCGAGCCGGCCGACGCCGACCGCGACGACGCCGCCGAGCAGCGCCAGCGCCGACAGCGTGAACAGCAGCGGCTCCGGCTGCGACAGCGCCTGCCCGCTCGTCAGGTACTCGCCTAGGAGCCCGCCGGCCGCGAACCGGAGCAACTCGGCGGCGCCGACGACGAAGTGGATGGCCGCGACGGCACCGACGACCTGCAGCACGAGGAACCGGAGCTTCCGGGCGGCGGATTCCTCCATGTCGGCGCTGGGGCCTCTGCGAGTAAGAGCGTGCCGGAAGTCGACGGCGCGACATCGTGCGGTCGGTCGCAGACGCCCGCTCGAGCGCTCACAACGGCCGCGTCCCGGGATTCGGGCGACGAAAGGTTGAAATTCGGAGTCGACGTACCGCGGGTAGCGTGGAGCTCATCGTCACCGAGAAGGACAATGCCGCCCGCCGCATCGCCGACATCCTGTCGGACGGCGGCGCCGCCGCCGAGCGGCGCAACGGGGTGAACGTCTACCACTGGGGGAACACGCGCTGCGTCGGCCTCTCGGGGCACGTCGTCGGCGTCGACTTCCCGCCGGAGTACGCCGACTGGCGGGACGTCCGGCCGGTCGAGCTGACCGAGGCCGAGGTGGTGAAGACGCCGACCCAGGAGAACATCGTCCGGACGCTACAGGAGCTGGCCGAAGCGGCCGACGAGGCCGTCATCGCGACCGACTACGACCGCGAGGGCGAGCTCATCGGCAAGGAGGCCTACGAGCTGATCGAGTCGGTCACGGACGTGCCCATCAGGCGGGTCCGCTTTTCGTCGATCACCCAGACGGAGGTCAAAAGCGCCTTCGCGGATCCCGACGAGCTGGACTTCGAGCTGGCGGCCGCCGGCGAGGCCCGCCAGGTGATCGACCTGCTGTGGGGGGCAGCGCTGACCCGCTTTCTGTCGCTGTCGGCCGGCCGGCTCGGCGACGACTTCATCTCCGTCGGCCGGGTGCAGTCGCCGACGCTGAAGCTCATCGTCGACCGCGAGCGGGAGATCGAGGCCTTCGAGCCCGACGACTACTGGGAGCTGTTCGCGGACCTGCAGGACGGCGAGTCCTTCGAGGCGCAGTATTTCCACCGCGCGGACGGCACCGAAAACGAGCGGGTGTGGAACGAAGCCGACGCCGAGGCCGCCCTCGACGACCTCAAGGCCGCCGGGGAGGCGGTCGTCGAGTCGGTCCGGCGGCGCCGACGCACCGACGAACCGCCGACGCCGTTCGACACCACCGCCTACATCGGCGCCGCCGGCTCGGTCGGGCTGTCGGCCCAGAAGGCCATGAGCGTCGCCGAGGAACTGTACACCGCCGGCTACGTCACCTACCCGCGAACGGACAACACCGTCTACCCGGACGACCTCGACCCCGAGGCGCTGCTGGAGGCGTTCGTCGGTCATCCGCCGTTCGGCGAGGACGCCGAACGACTGTTGGACGGCGCCGTCGAGCCGACGTCGGGCGACGAGGAGACGACCGACCACCCGCCGATCCACCCGACCGGCGAGGTACCGGGCCGCCAGGAGCTATCCGACGACGAGTGGACGGTGTACGAACTCGTCGTCCGGCGGTTCCTCGCGACGGTCGCCGACCCCGCCGAGTGGGAGCACCTGAAAGTGGTCGCCGACGCCGACGGCCGGCTGCTGAAGGCCAACGGCAAGCGGCTCGTCGAGGCCGGCTACCACGACGTCTACCCGTATGGATCGGCCACGGAGAACCACGTCCCGGCGGTCGAAGAGGGCGACGTCCTGGGCGTCGACGAGGCCCGTCTCGAGGCCAAGCAGACCCAGCCGCCGCGGCGCCGCGGGCAGTCGCGTCTCATCGAGGAGATGTCGAACCGGGGGCTCGGGACGAAATGTCTGACGGAGGACACTGACGTACTCGTTCAGAAGGACAACGGAGATATCGAACGACAATCCGTCGGAGCGCTGTTCGACGCTCAGCAGGTCGTCCTCGCGGACGGCGAGACCGACATCGTGGAGACGACCGGAGGCCCCCGGACCATTTCATACGAGGAACGAACTGGCAGTACGACGAGAACCAGAAGCGAACTGGTCAGCCGAAGACCGCTCGCAAGTGACGAGCGAGTGCTCACGTTCGAGACTGACCTGGGAACGTTTTCGGTCACCGGCGAACATCCCCTATACGTTCGAGTCGACGGAGAAACAGCCGTGCTGCCGGCGGAAGACGTCGAACCGGGACAACAGCTTCTGTCGACTCGAACTCCCCCGGAGCGGAGTACCGAGAGTGGAGACACGGCACTGACGTGGGACGAGTTCGCGGCCGGGTGTGACTGGTTGTCGAAGCTGTACGGAGTCGATTGTAACGAACCACTCAGAACGGCCCGGAGCGAGACCGAAGAGACGCAGTCGGAGCTCGCGGAGCGAATCGGCACACGCCGGAGCTACATCAGCGCCTACGAGAACCACCAACGCGACGTTCCCGTCTGGATACTCGGTGAACTGGGTATCGAGCCCGACCGGATTCACGGACTCAATTACGATACTGTATTCGACAATCCATTCCCGCTCGCATGGTCGGACACGCTCGCCAGGCTCCTCGGGCATCTTCTCGGTGACGGTTCGATACACGTCGATGACGAGGAGAACGTCGTTGACGTGCGATACCATAACACGGACCGACGACTCATCGAGAGCTTCGCTACCGACATCGAATCACTCTTTGGGGTGTATCCCACCATTAGCGAACGCGAAGGGCGTGAATCCCACCACCGGACCAGATACCAGGTGAACCTCTCTGCCGCGGTCGGACGAGTGGTGGTTAGAGTGCTCGACGCGGTCTCCGAGACCGGGAACGTCTGTCCGCGCGTACCGCGGGCGCATCGCGCCGCGTTCGTGGGAGCCCTGTTCGACGACGAGGGTCACGTTTCCAGAGAACGGAAGGCGTTCATTTCCAATACCGACCACGAGTTACTGTCGGGTGTCGAAGCGATGCTCGCGGCGGAGGGCATCGATACGAAACTCGCGCCGGAGCAGCACAAACTCCGCATCCGGGGACGCCCGAATCTCAGACGCTTCCTCGACTTCGTCCACGTCTCGGCACCCGAGAAGTTCTACCGAGGGCTCAACGGACTACGACGGTACGACGTTACACGCCGGAAAGCGAAGGTCCTCGAGCTGGCCAGTCAGCGACCGTACACGAGCCGGGAACTCGCAAACGAACTCGGGAGGTCCACCAGTTCTGTCAATTCATACCTTCGCGAGCTTCGCGGAGAGGGATACATCGACAAACGGACGGAGAGTTGCAATCGAGGAGGAGGTGCTACCGGGAGAGCTACGTACGTCGGGAGCGGGTTCCACGGGTCGATATACGCAACTCTCCTCGGGTATCCGGCTACGACGACGGTCTTGGATATCGACGAACGCGACTACGACGGCCAGGTATACGATCTCTCCGTGGACGAGGACGCGCCCAACTTCGCCATCGAGGGAGGCGTAGTCGTGCACAACTCCACCCGACACCACACCCTGGAGAAACTGTACGACCGCGGCTACATCGAGAGCGACCCCCCGCGGCCGACGCGGCTCGCGAGGGCGGTCGTCGAGGCCGCGGAGCAGTTCGCCGACCGTGTCGTCGACGAGGAGATGACCGCCCAGCTGGAGGCGGACATGCAGGCCATCGCCGACGGCGAGGCCGACCTCGAGGAGGTGACCGGCGAGTCGCGCGAGATGCTGCGGCGCATCTTCGAGGAGCTGCACGACTCCCGGGAGGCCGTCGGCGACCACCTCCGGGAGTCGATGAAGGCCGACCGGACGCTGGGGCCGTGTCCCGACTGCGGCGACGACCTGCTGGTCCGGCAGTCCCGCCGAGGGTCGTACTTCGTCGGCTGCGACGGCTTCCCCGACTGCGAGTACACGCTGCCGCTGCCGAGCAACGGCGAGCCGACGGCCCTCGAGGAGCGCTGCGACGACCACGGCCTGCAGCGCGTGAAGATGCTCGCCGGCCGGAGCACGTTCGTCCACGGCTGTCCCCGCTGTGAGGCGGAGGCGGCCGACGAGGCCGACGACCGGGTCATCGGGGCGTGTCCGGACTGCGGCGACGGCGACGACGACGGCGAGCTGGCGGTCAAGCGGCTCCGCAGCGGCTCGCGGCTCGTCGGCTGCACCCGCTATCCCGACTGCGAGTACTCGCTGCCGCTGCCCCGACGCGGCGAGATCGAGGTCGTCGAGGAGACCTGCGCCGACCACGACCTGCCGCACCTCCACGTCGTCGACGACGGGGACGATCCCTGGGAGCTGGGCTGTCCCATCTGTAACTACGCGGAGTTCAAACGACAGCGGGCGGCCTCAGGGGTCGAGGACCTCGACGGCGTCGGCGAGAAGACCGCCGAGAAGCTGGCCGCCGCCGGCGTCGAATCCCTCGAGGACCTCCGGGGCGCCGACGCCGAGTCGGTCGCAAGCGAGGTCCAGGGCGTCTCCGCCGACCGCATCCGTGAGTGGCAGGCGGCGGTCAGCGTCGACGCAAGTGCCGACTGACGGCTCAGAGCCGTCGCCGGGGCATTCGAAGCCGTTTTGAGCATACGCCGAGTTGAGGCGGACATGAGTGCGCCCTGGTCCGGCTGGGACCACATCGTCAAAATCGACCCGGACAAGACGCTGCCGGAGGGCGAGACGTTCGAGGACGTCTGTGCGACCGGGACGGACGCCCTCGAGATCGGCGGGACGACCGGCATGACGGAGGCGAAGATGGCCCGGGTCGTCGAGGCGACGGCGGCTCACGACATCCCGGTTTACATCGAGCCGTCGAACGTCGCCTCGGTCGTCCACCGCACGGGGTTGGACGGCTACCTCATCCCGGTCGTGCTCAACGCCGGGGACGTCTTCTGGACCACCGGCGCACACAAAGAATGGGCCCGCCTCGACGACGCCATCAACTGGGACCGCACCTTCACCGAGGCGTACGTCGTTCTCAACCCGGCGTCGTCGGTCGCGGAGTACACCGACGCCGACTGCGACCTCGGGGCCGACGAGGTGGCCGCCTACGCGGAGGTCGCCGAGCGAATGTTCGGCCAGAAGATCGTCTACGTCGAGTACTCCGGGACGTTCGGCGACGGCGACCTGGTGCGGGCGGCCGCCGACGCCGTCGACGAGGCGGCCGTCTTCTACGGCGGCGGCATCGCCGACTACGAGAGCGCCTACGAGATGGGCAAGCGCGCCGACACGATCGTCGTCGGCGACCTCGTCCACGAGGAGGGCGTCGACGCCGTCCGCGAGACCGTCGAGGGCGCCGCCGACGCGACGGCGGAGACGGTCGAACGGTAGCCGTCGCGACGGACGGCAGGAGCCGAGCGACGCCCGGACCCGGGGCGAGCGGCCGCTCTCGACCGGAAAAGTGGGGCTTAAGGGTCGGCCGCCTGAATCCGGGGTATGGACGATCGCACGTACACGGCCGACGCCGAGCCGGGCGAGGAGGTCACCGTCGCCGGCTGGGTCCACGAGATACGGGACCTCGGCGGCATCGCCTTCCTCATCCTCCGGGACACGACCGGCCGTATTCAGGTGAAGTTCGAAAAAGACGAGATGGACGACGACCTCGTCGAAACCGGCACCGAGGTCACCCGCGAGTCCGTCGTACGGGTCACCGGCACCGTCGAGGCGGAGGAGCGCGCCCCGACCGGCGTGGAGATCATCCCGGAGTCCGTCGCGGTCGTCGCGCCCGCCGAGCCCGACCTGCCGCTGGACCCCTCCGGCAAGGTAGAGGCGGAGCTGTCGACCCGGCTCGACAACCGGACCCTGGACGTCCGCCGCGAGGAGGCCCAGGCGGTCTTCGAGATCCGCGCCGAGGTGCTGCGCGCGGTGCGGGATTACTTCCGCTCGGTCGGTTGCACGGAGATCAACACGCCGAAGATCGTCGCCACGGGAACGGAGGGCGGCACCGAGCTGTTCCCCATCACCTACTTCGGCCAGGAGGCGTTCATGAACCAGAGCCCCCAGCTGTTCAAGCAGCTGCTGGTCGGCTCCGGGGTGGAGCGGGTCTTCGAGGTCGGCCCCATCTTCCGCGCCGAGGAACACAATACGCCCCGCCACCTGAACGAGGCGACGATGATCGACTTCGAGTCGGCGTTCATCGACCACCACGAGGCGATGGACGTCTGCGAGGGCACGCTGCTGGCCGCGTACGATGCCGTCGCCGAGAATTGCCGGGACGAGCTGGAGACCCTGGACATGGTCGAGGCGTTCGACGTACCCGACGAGGGGTTCCCACGGCTCACCTACGAGGAGGCCATCGAGCGCATCAACGCCACCGGCGAGCTGGACGAGCATCTCACGTGGGGCGACGACTTCCCCACGGAGGGCGAGAAGCTCCTCGGCGACGACGTCGGCGGGCACTACTTCGTCACGGACTGGCCCGCGGAGATCAAGCCGTTCTACATCCAGGACTACGACGACGACCCGGAGTACTCAAAGGGGTTCGACCTGATGCACCCGCGAATGGAGCTGGTCTCCGGCGGGCAGCGTGAGCACCGCTACGAGGAGCTCGTCGCAGGCTTCGAGCAGCAAGGGCTCGATCCCAACCAGTTCGAATACTACACGAAGATGTTTAGGTACGGCATGCCGCCCCACGCCGGCTGGGCGTACGGCGTCGATCGACTCGTTATGACGATGCTCGGCCTGTCGAACATCCGCGAGGCGGTGCTGTTCCCGCGCGACCGTCAACGGCTTTCGCCCTGACGGTCGCGCGGGGGCTCGTGAGACGAACAGAGTGAGTCTCACGGTGTTCCCGCGCGACCGGCAGCGGTTGAGCCCGTAGGGCAGGAGCATCGGGAGCCAGCGAGGCGAGTGCAGCGAGTCTCGCAGGACCGGCGGCGACTGTCGCCGTAAGCGACGGGCGCGCCCGCAGAGCGACTACCACGCCCGGGCAGTCCGGACCGTCCAGCGGGCGGCAACACCGGCGCTGAAGACGACCGTCCCGAGCAGGAGGGTGACCGGCAGCCAGAAGACGGCCGCCCCGGCCCCAGTGAAGGAACCTGGGAGGGCGACGGGGCCGGACCCGCAGACGTACCTAAACCCGCGGTAAACGGCGAGCGGGCCGACGGCGGGCGCGAGTATCAGGAGACAGCAGATCAAGAGCCCGGAGTTCCGGTAGGCTGCAATCGCTGCCAGCGCGGCGCCGAGGAGGACGAACCCGTACAGCGAGAGCTTCCCTACTGAAAGCGAGACGAGTTCGGAGACGAACGCGACGGCGGCCGTGACGCACAGCAACCCGGCAGCCGCGAGGAGCGCCCGCCGGCGCTCAACCGGGTCGGCTCCGAGGGCAGCGTCCCGAATGGCGATGTCGATGCTCACGCCGCGTGTGCCCGGGTGCGTCGAATTGACATCCTCCTCCGCCTAAAGGCGGAGGAATCCTGAGCGTTGGAGATTTCAGGTTCGCAGCCCCACCGAGCATCCAGACGGTGAGAATCCGTGGGAATGCTCGTGGTCTGAGGCGGGTGGAACTGCTGGGAGTGCCAAGCCCCCGGTACTCCTATCCTCGGTCGTGTTCGGACTCCCGGTGTTATTTTTCCACGGGGAGTCCGGCAGACTTCAACGGACTCGGAGTTACTTTCTCTGCTTCCAGCAGTCAACTCCGCACCGATTCTGTGAGAATCGGCCGGTCATCGACTGGTTCCGATTACTGTCTGATTGCTTGGGGCGGGCAGGCCGCCATCGTAGGACGAGGTGGGAATCGCTCCGTTCCCAGCCTGATTCCTACTATATCAGACGGGTGCCTGTCACTTCAAAGCACGGATAAGAAAATCCCAACATGGTTCTCGCAGCGTGATTTGGATTCCGTGGTGTCGGATTCATCCTGCGGCTTCAGCCGCAGGTATTCTCCTCGCTCTCTATAAATCCTGGTTACAGCAGCAGGGCCAGCGCCAGCGTCAGCGCCGCGACGACGAGAAAGACGCTCGTGCCCATCGACATCCGGAGGTCGATGGTCTCGGGGCGGCCGCCGTCGGCTCGCGGGGCCGTCTCGAGGCCGGGCAGGCGGTCGACGACGCGGTAGGCGGCCCGGCCGGGGTCCCGGCCGACGTCGACCGCGGCCGAGGCGACGGCGACGACGGCGCGGTCGACGGCAGCGAACGTCTCGGTGACGCCGACGACGAGCGCGCGGCCGCCGTAGAACACCGCCGGGTTGAGCAGGCGGTCGACGTCCGGAATCCAGGTCGCCCGCGCGAGCGGCCCTTTCAGCGCGAAGAAGCCGGCGAACCCTGCGACCCCGAGGGCGACGCTCTCGGCGACGTGCGGGAC
>PXRZ01000003.1:23507-94170 GCA_003022945.1 Halobacteriales archaeon QS_8_69_73
GCCTGGCCGGGCTCGGCGTCGTCGGGGTCGATCGTCGCCTCGCCGTGGAAGAAGACGTAGTAGCCCAGCTTGATGAACGACATGAACGTGCCGACGCCGCCGACAATGAGCAGCCACCACAGCAGGTCCTCGCCGCCGAGCGGCATCGACTTGGAGCCGATGACGACGTTCGAGACGCTCTTGTGGGCCTCGGCGATGACGATGCCCTTGCTGACGAAACCGTTGAACCCGGGGACGCCGGAGATGGCCGCCGCCCCGAGCAGGTAGGAGACGAACGTCACCGGCATCACCCGCCAGAGGCCGCCGACTTCCGTGATGTCCTCGATTCCGGTGCGGTAGATGACGACGCCGATCGACATGAACAGCAGCGCCTTGTAGAGGATGTGGTTGAACACGTGGCCGAAGGCGCCGCTCGCGGCCAGCGTCGTCCCGATGCCGACGCCGGCGATCATGTAGCCCACCTGCGAGATGATGTGATACGACAGCAGTCGGCGCATGTCCTCCTGTAGCAGCGCCATCGCGGCGCCGAAGACGGCCATCGCGCCGCCCATGTAGGCGATCCAGAGGTGGCCCTCGGGGAACGCCCGGAACATCGCGTAGACGCCGGTCTTGGTGGTGTAGACGCAGAGGAAGACGCTGGCGGCGACGTGGGGGCTGGGGTAAGTGTCCGGCAGCCAGGTGTGGAGGCCGATGAAGCCGACGTTGACGCCGATACCGACGGCCATCAGCGCCGGCGCGACGGGGCCGACGACGCCGGTCGCCGCGTCGAAGAGAAACGACCCGGCGGCGGCGTACTGCCAGACGACCGCCCCGAGGACGAGGCTACCGCCGATCCCGTGGGCCACCGCGTACCGGAACCCCGTCCGGACGGCGGCACCGCCGTACTGCCACACCAGCAGCGTACTGGTGACGGCCATCAGTTCCCAGAAGAACACCAGCGTCAGCCAGTCGCCGGCGAAGACGACGCCGAGACTCGTCGCCACGTAGCCGAGCGCCGCGGCCGTCATCCGGGCGTCGGCGTCGCTGGCGTGGGCGTAGGCGACGGCGGCGGCGCCGATGAGCCCGAAGATGACGCCCATCAGCCGCGAGAAGGCGTCGACCTGATACAGCACCGTCTCGAAGCCGAACAGCGCGGTCGGGAGGTGCGTGCCGGGCGCGACCAGCAGCGACCCGACGGCGACGCCGGCGGTCGCGAGCAGGCCGACCGCGTGGCCGATTCTCCGGGGCGCGACGGCCGCGACGACGGCCGCGACGAACACCGGCACGAACGGCGGCACCGATTCCAGCATCAGCCGACCACCCCCACCGCCTCGACGATGGTGTCGACCAGCCGCAGGAACACCGCCGCCGAGGGGACCAGCCCCAGCACGATCGCGCCGGTCGTCGCCGCCAGGATGGGCCCGAGCATGAACCACGTGCTCTCGTCGCCGAGCCAGCCGCGGCGCTCCCAGCCGCCCGGCGGCGGCCCGCCGTGGTGACTGTAGCCGTCGTGGTCACTGTGGTCGTCGTGGTCGGCGCCGGCATCGACCTCGTGGTCGCCGTCCGCGTCGCCCTTCTCCGGAACCGTGTGGTCGCTCGGATGGCGGTCGACCGCGTACTCCCCCTCGACCCGGGGGGCCGGCTCGCCGTAGTCCCGGTCGACCGCCTCGCCGCCGAAGTCCGGGCGACCGACTTCCTCGGGGTCGACGTCGGGGTCCGCGTCCGGGTCGTCCGCATTATTCGCGTCGTCTGCGTCGTCGGTCTCCTCGTCGCCGGAGCCGCCGTCGGCGCGGGCGACGGTCGAGGCCCGCCGGCCGCCGAAGGGCGCCTCGACGACCGGCTTGGCGTCGTGGTCGTCGGCGGCCTGGAAGAACGCCTGGTAGACGACCGGCCAGAAGTACGCGACGTTGAGGACGCCGGAGATCAGGAGTGCGACGGCGAAGACGGTCGAGGCGCCACCGGCCTCGACGGCGCCGATCAGCAGGTAGAACTTGCTGACGAAGCCGGCCACCAGCGGGATGCCGGCCATCCCGGCGGCGGCGACGGCGAAGGCGGCCATCGTCAGCGGCATCCGCCGGCCGATGCCGGCCATCTCGCTGATGTGGTCGGTGTGGGTCTCGACGTGGATGATTCCCGCACAGAGGAACAGCGCGAGCTTCATGAACGCGTGGGCGGGGATGTGCAGCAGCCCGCCCCGGATCGCGTTCGGCCCGAGCAGCGCCAGCCCGAGGACGATGTACGACAGCTGGCTCACCGTCGAGTACGCCAGCCGGCGCTTGAGGTGGTCCTTCCGGAGGGCGATGACGCTCGCCGCCAGCAGCGTGACGGTCGCCACGACGGCCAGCGGCAGCCCGAGGCCGAGTGAGCCGACCGTCTCCGGGCCGTAGACGTCCAGGACGACCCGGGAGACGGCGAAGACGCCCGACTTGACGACGGCGACGGCGTGCAGCAGCCCGGAGACGGGCGTCGGTGCGACCATCGCGTCGGGCAGCCAGGAGTGCAGCGGCATCAGCCCGGCCTTGACGCCGAAGCCGGCGACCAGCAGCGCGAAGCCCGCCCGGGCCAACGCCGGGTCGGCCGCCGCCAGCGTCTCGATGCCGCCGGGGGTGAAGGCGACGGTGCCGGCCAGCCGGTAGACCAGCACCGTTCCGGCCAGTATCGCGACGCCGCCGCCGATGGTGTAGAGGAGGTACTTCCGGCCGGCCGCCCGCGCCTCCATTGTCTCGTCGTGGGCGACCAGCGGGTACGTCGCCACCGTCAGCACCTCGTAGAAGACGAACAGCACGACCAGATTCGAGGCGAAGGCGACGCCGACGGCGGCGCTGAGGCTCATCGCGAAGGCCGCGAAGTACCGCGTCTGGCCGTGTTCCTCCAGCCCGCGCACGTAGCCGATGCTGTACAGCGACGTGACGATCCACAGCAGGCTCGCGAGCGCCGCGAACAGGATGCCCAGCGCGTCGGCCCGGAGTTCGAAGGGAACGTCGAGGACGAACCGGCCGAGCGACCAGACGTAGACATCGCCGGCCAGCACGCCCGGCACCATGCTGGCGACGACGCCGAACTTCGCCACGGCGACGCTCAGCGTCACCGCCTCCCGGAGGTTCGGCCGGCGGTGGGCCGCGAGGATGCCGACCGTCCCGACGACCGACACCAGCACGGCGACGACGGGCCGCGGGTCGCCGACCTCGGTCACGCGAAAACACCCCCGAGGAAGCGTTCGAGGAAGGCCTCGAATGGCGCGGCTGCGAAGCCGAGCGCGACGACGACGACCGCCGCGGCGACGATCACCGCGACCATGCCGGTCGAGACGGCCGCCGGTGCCCGCGAGTCGGCCCGGGCGCCGCCGTCGGCGACCGGGTCGGGGTCGCGGGCGCCGACCTCCGCATCCGCGTCGGCACCGGTTCCGGTTCCGGCGTCCGTTCCGGCGCCGACCGCCGGGTCCGTCGGCTCCGTCGGCCCGGCGAAGTAGAGCCGCTCGAGCAGTCGGGCGACGTACGACAGCGTCAACAGCGTCGAGAGGAAGACGACGACGGCGATCGGCCAGGCGCCCGCCCGGACGGCGCCGACGGCGATGTACCACTTCCCGAGGAAGCCGACCGACGGCGGGATGCCGACGAGGACGACCCCGAGGATGCCGACGGCGCCGGCGACGACCGGCGAGCGATAGCCGAGGCGGGCGTAGTCGCCGACGGTCCGGGCGCCGTGGCGGGCGGCCATGACACCCGCCGCGGCGAACAGCCCGCCTTTCATCAGCCCGTGGCCGACGAGGTGGACGACCGCTCCGAGAACGGCGTCGGGGGTGACGAGCGCGAAGCCGGCGATCACGAGGCCGAACTGCGACACCGACGAGTACGCCAGCATCCGCTTGATGTCCGTCTGGACGGCCGCGAGGGCGCTGCCGGCGAGGATGCTGACGGCCGCAAAGGCGAGCACCGCCGCCCGGGCGGCCGGCACCGCCTCGAAGAAGGCGGGCGTGAACACGGTAAGAACGATCCGACCGATGGCGTAGGCGGCGACCGTCGACACCAGCGCCGAGATGAACGTCGTCACCGTGTCTGGGGCGTAGCTGTAGGCGTCGGGCTGCCAGGTGTGCAGCGGGAAGACGGCGGTCTTCAGCCCGAGGCCGACGAGAATGAAGCCGAACGACGCCAGCACGGCCCGGTCGCCGTAGCTCCCGGCCAGCCGCTCGGAGAGGTCGACCATGTTGAGCGTCCCGGTCTCGACGAAGGCGTAGCCGACGCCGATGAGAAACAGCGACGCGCCCGTCGTCCCGAGAATGAGGTACTTCAGCGCCGCGACCGCCGACCGCCCCGAGCGGTCGGCCGCTACCAGGGCGTACGTCGCCAGCCCGGTGATCTCGAGGAAGACGAACATGTTGAACAGGTCGCCGGTGACGGAGACGCCCATCAGCCCGCCGACGAGCAGGAGGTAGGCGCTGTAGAAGCTGTTGCGCCGGGGGCCGGCGGTGTAGGCGAACGCGAGGACGCCCAGCGAGACGACGGCGACGAGGGCGACGACCGGCGCCGAGAGGCCGTCGACGACCAGCTCGATGCCGTAGGGCCGCTCGTAGCCGCCGACGACGTGTCTGACGGCGCCGCCGAGGAAGACAGACCGGACGACGAGCGCCGCCAGGGCGGCCTCGACGGCGCAGGCGACGGCGGCGACGTACCAGCCCGTCCCGGTCGTCCGGAGGCTCAACAGCGGCGGCACCACCGCCGCCAGAACCGGAACGGCGACGAGCAGCGGCAGCAGGCCGTCAGTCATCGGCCACCTCCTCGAGAACCGCCTCGTCGACGGTGCCGTACTCCTCGTGGATGCGAACGACCAGCGCCAGCGCCACCGCGGTGAGGCTGACGCCGACGACGATGGCCGTCAGCACGATGACGTGTGGCAGCGGGCTGGCGTACGGGCCACCACCGCCGTCCGACGGGACGACGGGCGGCGCCCCGCCGGCGACGTACGCCGCCGCGACGAAGAACAGGAAGACGGCGCTCTGGAAGACGTTCAGCCCGATGATCTTCTTCACCAGGTTCGGGCTGGCGATCATCATGTAGAGGCCGACGATCATCAGGACGACGAACGCCACGTAGGCCCACCGGCTCGCCAGCAGGTCGATCACTCGGCGTCACCTCCGGGGCCGCCGCCGGTGTCGGCGCCGTCGCCGGGCACGGTTCCGGCGTCAGCGTCAGCGTCGGCGTCGGGACCGGCGGCGGTCAGGAAGAACAGCCCCGCGATGACGCCGCCGACGATGAGGCCGATGCCACCGATCTCGACGGCCTCGATCCCGAGCTTCACGGGTTTCTTCAGCGGGAGCGCCTTGTAAGCGGTGTAGTCAAGGAAGCTGCTGCCCAAGGCGACACCACCGAGGCCGACGGCGGCGAAGGCGATCACGCCGAGGGAGGCGGCGGCGGTGACGGCTCGGCGGCCGAGCCACCGCCGGGTGGCGTCGATGCCGAAAGCGAAAGCCAACATCAGCGCGACCGTCCCAACGAGGGCGCCGCCCTGGAAGCCGCCACCCGGGGAATCGGCGCCGTGGAACGTGACGAACAGCCCGAACGTCAGCACGAACGGCGTCACGACCCGGACCGTGCTCATGATGACCTCGCTTTCGGTGTACGTGCTGCGTTCGGCGTCGCTCACGTGAGCACCTCCCGCCGGAGGACGACCATGGCGGCGACGCCGGCGGCGAAGACGACGGTTGCCTCGCCGAAGGTGTCGAAGCCGCGGTAGGCCGCGAGCACCGCGGTGACGGTGTTTTCGACGCCGGTCTCGGCGTAGGACTGCGACAGGTAGTAGCCCGTCACCCGCTCGTATGCGATGACCGGCGAGTCGGGGTCGCCGACGGCCGGCAGGTCGGGCAGCGTCAGCCCGAAGACGACCGCCAGCGCCCCGCAGGCGACGGCCGCCCGCGGGTCCGGCCGCTCGAGAGCCCCACCGTCGGTCGGCCGGACCGTCTCGGCGATGGTCAAAAGCAGCAGCACCGTCGTCACGCCGGCGCCGACGACCGCCTCCGTCAGCCCGACGTCCGGCGCCAGCAGCAGCGTGTACAGCAGCGCCATCCCGAGACTGTAGGCGGCGAAGAGGATGATGGCCGCCAGCACGTCCCGCAGCAGTGCCGTCGCGACCGCCGCCGCGACGACGAACGCCACCAGCGCGTAGCCGACCGGCGCGATCATCGGTCCTCCCTCCAGGGCTCGATGTCCTCCTCGTGGGCGGCGCGGGCGATGGCATGGGCCGCCGTCGGGTTGGTGACGAAGATGAACGCCACCAGCAGGACCGTCTTGACGGTCGTCGTTTCGAGGCCCAACACGAGCGCGACGGCGATCAGCGTCAGTCCCGCGCCGAGGGTGTCCGTCTGACTGGCGGTGTGAGCCCGGGCGTAGACGTCCGGCAGCCGGATGACGCCGACGGCGGTGACGAAGGTAAAGAACACCCCGCCGAGAAGGAAGCCGACGACGGCGACCTCCAGCGGCGTCACGTCCACGTCACATCACCCCCCCGCGGTCGACGGTGAACTTCGAGATGGCGACCGCCATCAGGAAGTTCAACAGCGCGTACACCAGCGCGATGTCGAGAAACGAGGGAACGTCCAGTGCCGCCGAAAGCAGCGCCAGGATGACGACCGTGTTCGTCCCGAGGACGTTGACGGCGACGACGCGGTCCTGCATCGTCGGCCCGCGGACCGCCCGGTAGAGCACCGCGGCCGCCAGTACGACGAGCGCCGCGGCGGCCGCCAGCAGGGCCTGCTCGACGATCATGCGTCACCTCCCGCCGGACCGGTGACGACGGTCTCGCCGCTGTCGGCGTCGTCGGCGCCGTCGTCGCCCTCGACGATCCGAGCGTCGTCACGTTCGCGGGGGGTCGCGACCGCGAGAGCCGGGCGGCCGTAGAAGACGAACCGGACGGCCCGCTCGAGGGCGCCGTCGAACAGCCCCTCGCGGGCCGCCGGGGTCAGCGTGTGGACCATCATCCGGCGGCCGTGGACCCGGACCGTCAGCGTCCCCGGCGTGAGCGTGATGCTGTTGGCCAGAAGCGTCAGCGGCATCCCGCCCCACACCGCACACTCCGTCTCGACCATCCGGGGCTCGATGGGCAGCGACGGGTGGAGGATGACGTAGGCCACCCGCAGGTTCGAAACGACGATCTCGTAGAGCAGGTACGGTACGTACGCGACGAGCCGCACCAGCTGGCGGCCGAGGGTCGGCAGGTGGAGCCGGTCGGTGAAGGTGATGCGGTGGAGCATCGCGGCCACCAGCGTCGCGCTGACGGCGCCGGTAGCGACGTCGAACCCCGTGCCGGCGAAGCCGCCGAGCAGCTGGTAGAACAGAAAGGAGATCCCGAACAGCGTCGCGAACTGGAGGGCGCCGCCGCGGCGGAGCAGTCGGCCGCGCCGGGTCGGCCGGTCGACGGGCGCCTCCTCGACGGCGAGGCCGCGCTCGGTCAGCGCCGCCTCCATCGGCCGGAGAATCGGGACGTTGCCGCCGGGGCTGTACTGCGGGTCGACGACGACCCGCTCGATGCCGTCGTCGGCGTAGTTCGCGATCACCCGTGCGTAGTCGTCGGGGCCGAAGAGATACGTGTCGGCGCCGATGACCGTCGTCTCGACGACGAGGTCGTCGTCGCCGTCCTCGCGGGCCCAGACGGCGACCCGGTCCAGCAGCGTCTCGGTCTCCTCGCGGACGCCGGCGGCGACGTCGCCGATGTCGTGCCAGGCGACGGGCGCGACGAAGTGGACCACCGGCTCGCCGGCGCCGGACAGCGCCTCGCGGACCGCGTATGTGACCGTCTGCCGCAGCGTGACCGACTCGCCGACGGGGACGACCACCGGTCCCGCGTCGTCACGCCGGTCGGGAGGGTACTGAGACACGGCTTGTCACTACCCGGTCTTTCGGCAGGCGAAACAAAACGGTTGTTCTTCCGGCCGGCGGTGGGACGGCGTCGAACAACGCTTAACACACCGCGCCACGGAGACCGGGCCATGACCGAGGCCGTAGCGTTCGTTCCGGGGCACGTGACGGGCTTTTTCACCGCCGACCACGACGACGACCCGACGAAAGCCGGCTCCCGCGGCGCCGGCATCGCGCTCGCCGACGGCGTAACCGTCCGGCTCGAACCGGGTGACGGCGTCGAGGTGAACGGCGAGGACTGCGAAATAGAGGCCGTCGACCGGGTGCTGAACGCGCTGCGGTCGACGGCGCGGGTGATCGTCGAGACCGAGCTGCCGCTGTCGGCCGGCTTCGGCGTCTCCGGGGCCGCGGCGCTCGGCGCCGCTCTGACCGCCAACGAGGTGTTCGGACACGGCCTCTCGAAGAACGAACTCGTGACGATAGCCCACGGCGCGGAGGTCCAGGCCGGGACCGGTCTCGGCGACGTGGTCGCGCAGGCCCGCGGCGGCTTCCCCGTCCGGCTCGAGGCCGGGGCACCGGCCCACGGCGCGATGGACGGGGTTCCGGCGACCCGCGACGTCGAGTACGTCAGCTTCGGCGAGCTGTCGACGACGGCGGTACTCGACGGCGACACGGAGGCGCTGACGGCGGCCGGCCGCGAGGCGCTGTCGGCGCTGGTCGCCGAGCCGACCCTGGAGACGTTCATGCACGTCTCCCGGAGCTTCGCCCGCGAGGTCGACCTACTGACGCCGGCGGTCCAGGAGGCAATCGAGGACGTCTCGGCGGCCGGCGGCGAGGCCTCGATGGCGATGCTCGGCGAGACGGTCTTCGCGCTGGACGCCGGGCTGTCGGACGCCGGTTACGACGCCGAGCGGTGCTCCGTCTCGCTGGCCGGCGCTCACCTGCGGTAGCGGGCCGTCATGCCTGCCTAAGGGCTTTTACGACCGCCACCGCCGACGGGACGTCCCACCTCGGCTTCCGGGTCCAGCAGTTCGGTTTCGACGCCGAGGCCGCCGAGGCCGTCGCCGACCTGCACTGTGGACGGCTGGCCGGGACGGGTCGGATCGCGCCGGCACCACGACCGGAAGACACTTTCGAGCCGCCGGGGACCGTGAACGCATGTCCGACCCGCCCTCCACGCTCGAGCGGTTCCGGTCCCACTCGGTCCCGGTTTGTATCCTCGCCGTCGTGGTGGCCGCCGCCGTGGCCGTCCCGCCGCTCGTCCTCGACCTGACGCCGAGAGCATATGCCATCGCAGCCGCGGTCCTCATTCTGGCGGTGATCTCGACCGCACCGTACGCCGTCGCCGTGGCGGTCCTGACGCTCCCGTTCCAGTTCCTGGGGCTCGCCAGTTACGCCTCCCCTCGGACGGTCCCGGAGGACGGCCGACCGTCGCTCGTGGACGCGCTGCGGCACGCCGCCGCCGGGTTCGTCTACGTGCTGGCGGCCGGGGCCGTCGGCGGTATCGGGGTCGGGGTGGACGTGGCGAGTTCCGCCGGCGCCTTGACCCCGCCCACGGGGGTGCCGTACGCCTATCTCGCGGGCGGAGGGGTCGGCCTGACGTTCGTCGGCCTCCAGTTGTGGCGCCACGACGACCCGGTCGGCGACCTCGGGACGCGAACCGTCCCCGGGACCATCGCCCTCGGGCTCCTTCTGGTCCCCGCCGGCCACATCGCCCTATGGCTGTTCGGTCGTGGGTCACTGGTCTGAGGCCACTTATAGGGCTGCCGGAGCGGGACGCTTTTGTCGGGCGGTCGTCCACCGAAAGACATGACCGACGTCGACGTCCCGGAGTCCCATCCCCGGTACGAGTCGCTGCTCCTGCGACACCGCATCGAGGCGGGCGTCGAGAAGGGTATCACCTCGGAGCAGGGGCTCATCGCCCAGGGTCGCGGCGAGGCCTTCGACTACCTGCTCGGCGAGCGGACCATCCCGAGCGCCGACGCCGCCGAGCGGGCCGCAGCCGCCCACCTCCTGCGGGCCGAGCGACCGGTCATCTCCGTGAACGGCAACGTCGCGGCGCTGGCGCCCGGGGAGACGGTCGAACTCGCCGAGGCGACCGACGCCGATCTCGAGGTCAACCTCTTCAACCGCACGGAGGAGCGCATGGAGCACATCGCCGCCCACCTCCGCGAGTACGGCGCCGAGGAAGTGCTCGGGCTGGAGGCCGACGGCCGGGTTCCCGGCCTCGACCACGGGCGTGCGACGGTCGACGCCGACGGCATCGGACGCGCCGACGTCGTCGTCGTCCCGCTTGAGGACGGCGACCGGGCGGAGGCGCTGGCCGAGGCCGGTAAAACCGAGATCGTCGTCGACCTCAACCCGCTGTCGCGGTCGGCCCGGACCGCGACGGTGCCGATCGTCGACAACGTCGTCCGGGCGCTGCCGAATATGACCGACCACGCCCGCGAGTTGGCCGACGCCGACGCGGCCGAACTGGACGCTATCGTCGAGGCCTTCGACTCCGAGGCGGCGCTCGCGGCGGCCGAGGCGGCGATACGCGGCCAAGAGTGAGCGCAGCCACGCTGGGCCCCGGCGGAGGAGCATCCTCCCCGTGCGAGCGGTCAGTCAGCCCTCGGTCCGCCGGACTCGCCGTGACCGTTCGATCTCATTCTTGCGGAATGAGCAGCATTCCGCCCACAAACCCGAACACGAGCGGATACACCACCGCAGCCAGTACCGCATACGGGACGGACGGACCGGCCGTGACGCCCTCGATCGTCGACGCCTCGAGGGTCGTCGAGCCGATCTCGACCGTCCCGGTTGCGCCCGGTGCCACCGGGACGGTCGCCAGCCACAGTGCGGCGAGCATCACGGGAGTGTAGCCCAGCGTGATCAGCGCTCCCACGTGCACGTCGATCCGCCTGCGGTCGTCGGACGCGAACCGACGGACGGCGCCGTCTGCTGCTGCACCGGCGACCGTGAGGAGGGCGATCGGGACGACCCACGACGTCTCCGCGTACCGGTCGGCATCGCCATCCATTACATCGAACACGCCTCGGGCGATAGTGACACCCGTCCCGTCGCTCGTGAACTCGACCGTCGGTTCGACGCCCATCGCGTCGAACCACGTCCACGTCGCTGCCGTGACCGGGTCCACCCCGTCGACCGTAAGTTCGGTGAACGGTTCGAGTTCGCCGATCGGACCCTCGCCGACGACCGCCAGGAACAGTACACTCAGCACGAGGCACAGTATCGCGGTGAGCGCCCCCACCGCGGCGGCGATCCGATACTCGGGTTTATTCACCGCCCGCATCTGCGGAGCCTGTTCGTCTCGACACATATGGATTTCGTTCGGTGTGCCAACCCGACCGACCACACCGTCGTCCGCTCGCCGGCCCGCCGACGGCCCACGTCACCCGCGGACGCGAGCGGTCCCGGAGTCGACGGCGCCCGTCCGGCATCGGTGCGGGCTCCACAGACCGTGGCCGGCGGCGTAGTGGCCGGGGTACCGACGGTCCAGAATCGAGACGCCCCGTCGACCCGCTCCGTTCGGCAGCGTATCGTCTTGCGCGCGTCTGACGCACTGTTTTGTGTGTAGACGTAGAAAACGGTGCCATGGCTAGCCTCACGGAGGTCTACGACGGAGGTGGCGGGGCCGGCCTCCGGCGGGTGTACGCCGGCGTCGTGCTGTTCGTGGTCGGTGCGGTCCTGCTCGTCGCGGGCATCGCCACGGCGACCACCGACGTGGGCGGCCGGTTCGGGCTCGGCCTCTACGAGGCCCGGGAGGTCGCGGGCGTGCTCGGCGGCGTCGGGCTGCCGCTGGTGCTGCTCGGGACGATGACCGCCATCCCGCGGACCTCGCGGCGGCTCCGGGGCGTCGCCGTCGTCGGCGCCGCCGCCAGCGCCGCCGGCGTCGCGCTGTTCGCCGACGCCTACCCCGTCGACTGGGTCGGCGGCCTCGGCGACACCACGATGACGCTCGTCGTCGCGTCGGTGTACTTCATCGGCACCATCGTCACGACCTGGTGTCTGTTCGTCGCCGTCGCGAACTTCAAGGCGCGCAACGACCCCGGCGGGACGGTCAAACTCGAGATCACGAAAGCCGGCGAGACCCGGGTCGTCGAGGTGTCGAACGACCGATTAGAGGGGACGCTCGGCGGTATCGGCGTCTTCGGCGGGACCCCGGACGGCGACGTCGAGACCCAGACCAACCGCGGCGGCTCCGGACGGGCGGCCGGGAACAGCCAGAGCATCACCGACGGCGGCGCGACGACCGACGATGCCGAGTTCCTCGCCGACGAGTCCGCGTCCCCGCTCGGCGACACCTACTGCGGCAACTGCACGCACTTCCGGTACGTCCGTACCGACGACGGGATGGTGCCGTACTGCGGCTATCACGACGACCGGATGGACGACATGGAGGCCTGCGAGGAGTGGACGTCGAACACGAACACGCAGGCGGGCCGGTGAGCCGGTGAGTCGGCGAGCCAGCGGTCGCGTCGTCACCGCGAGCGCTCCAGCGCCCGCGCCACGCGGTCCCAGTGGCTGCCCTTCCAGAACACCTGCCCGCAGTCACAGCGCCAGCAGTCGGTCGTCGCCGGCGACGGCGCGTAGTCGGGCGTCGGGGCGTCCGGCGGGACCGCCTCGAGAGCGCCGTTGCACCGCCCGCAGCGGGCGGGCGTCTCCTCGAGCGCGAGTTCGAACCCCGCCGCCCGGAGCTCCGCCAGTTGGTCGACGACGTCCCGCTCGGTCAGCAGGACGGCGCCGTCGGTCCGGGCGGCCAGCGCCCGGTCGCGGGTCAGCAGCCGCCGGTCCTCGGCGGCCGCCAGCCTACGGAGTCGGTCATCGGCCTCGACGCCGCGGTCGCCGGCGTCGGCCGCGTCGTAGCCGCACATCCGGAGGTAAACGGCCAGCTTCCCGAGCATGACGTCCAGCAGCAGCCGGTCGGCTCCGGGGCGGACGCCGTCGGCGTCGCTCATCAGGCTTCGAGGAACGCCCGGACGTCGTCGGCGTCCCGGCAGTTGAGGACGTCGTCGGGCTCGCACCAGCCGCGGCGGGCGGTGTGGACGCCGTAGCGGATGTACTCGAAGGATCCGGGGCGGTGGGCGTCGGTATTGATGACGATCGTCGCGCCGGCCTCGACGGCGACCTTCACGTAGCTGGAGCGGAGGTCGAGCCGGTTCGGGTTGGCGTTGATCTCGAGGGCGACCCCTTCGTCGGCGGCGGCCTCGGCGACGGCCTCGACGTCGATGTCGTGGCCGGGGCGCTGGTTCAGCAGCCGGCCCGTCGGGTGGCCGACGACATCGACCTCGGGGTGTTCGATCGCGGCGACGAGCCGGTCGGTGCCGTCGCCGTCGAGGCCGCTGTGCGGCGAGGCGACGACGCAGTCCAGCGCCGCCAGCAGGTCGTTGGCGACCGACACCGACCCATCGGCGCCGATGTTGGCCTCGACGCCGGCGAACACCTCGACGTCGGCGTCAACGTCGGCGGCGACGTCGCGCACCTCGGCCAGCTGCTCGCGCAGGGTCTCGTCGTCGAGGCCGACGCCGCCGACCATCCCGGGGCCGGTCGCGTGGTCAGTGACGGCGACGTAGTCGTGGCCGAAGTCGGCGGCAGCCTCGACGAGCCCCGCGATCGTCGGCTCGCCGTCGGACCAGGCGGTGTGGCAGTGGAGGTCGCCGGCGACATCGGCCGTCGTCACCAGCTCCGGGAGGGCGTCGTCGGCCGCCGCCGCGACCTCGCCGCGGTTCTCGCGCAGCTCCGGCGGCACCCACTCGGTGCCGACGGCCTCGTAGACGCCCGCCTCGGTCTCGCCGGCGACCCGCTCGCCGGCCCGCTGACTCTCGTCGGGGTCGCCGGACCCGTCGGACGGGCCATCCGGATCAAGTTCGGAGACATCGTCGGACTCGTCCGACGGGCCGTCCGAACCGAGTTCGGAGACGTCGAAGACGCCGTATTCGTTGACCTTCAGCTCCCTGTCGATGGCGCGGTTCCGGAACTCGAGGTTGTGGGCCTTGCTGCCGGTGAAGTACTGGATGGCGGCGCCGAACTCCGCGGGGACGACGACCCGGAGGTCGACCCGGAGGCCGTCGACGCGGACGCTGGCCTTCCTCGTGCCGGCCTCGATGATATCGTCGGCGGCGTCCCACTCCGCGAAGGCGTCGACGACGGCCGCCCCGTCGTCGCTGGCGGCGAGGACGTCGACGTCGCCGATGGTGGGTCGCCACCGCCGCAGCGAGCCGGCGACGTCGGCCTGCTCGACGATCGGTCGCGCGTCGAGAAACGACAGCGCCCGCTCGGCGGTCGGCCGGGCCTCCCCGAGCAGGCTCCGTTTCCGGGACTCGCGGGCGAAGGGGATGTTCTCGGCGATGTTCTCCTCGGTCTTCGCGCCGAAGCCGCCGACCTCCCGTACCTCGCCGGCCTCGGCGGCCGCCTCGAGATCGTCCAGCGTCTCGACGCCCAGCGCCTCGTACAGCGAGGCGACGGTCCTCGGACCGACGCCCTCGACGGCCGTCAGGGCGTCCATCTCGACGGGCATCTCCTCGCGGAACTCCTCGAGTTCGCCGATCGCGCCCTCCTCGAGGTACTCCGCGGTCTTGGCGGCGATGGCGTCGCCGACGTCGTCGATCTCCGCGAGCGCGTCCTCGCCGCCCTCGGCGTGAAGCGTCTCGACGGCGACGGTGTGGGCGCGGACGCTGTCGGCCGCCCGTCGGTAGCTCTTGTGCTTGTAGTCGACGTCACGGGCCTCGAGGTGGTCGGCTATCTCCTCCAGCAGGGTCGCGACCTCGTCGTTGCGGCTCATGGCCCTCGGCCCCGGACCTGCGGGCCGTCGTCGTCGTCGCCCAGCGCCTGTTTCAGGAAGCTCATCCACCGCTTCGTGTCGGCCGTCGCCTGCCGTTCGGCCTCGGCCTCGACCGAGGGGCCGCCGAGGTTCTCCAGGGCCTCCAGCGCCCGATCGATGCCGATGATCGCGTCGGCCAGCGCCTCCCCTTCCTCGAAGGAGACCTCGCCGGCCTCGATGCGCTCCTTCCGCTCGAGCCGCTCGCGGCGGAGGTTCCGCTTGGCACGCTCGACCCGCTCGCGCTCGCCGGCCGGTACCGTCTCCCGGCGCTTGATCTCGAAGACGAACTCCTGGAGTTCCACCTCCGTTCCCTGGACCTCGATGCGCTCGGGGATGTCGACGCCGACCGTCGCGCTCTCGCGGCCGATCCGCTCGAGGAGCTGCTTGCGTTGATACTCCTGCACACGCGGTGCTACGGCGTCGAGCCGCAAATAAGGACCGGGGGCCGACGGCCGCCGATCGTCATATCCAAACGACTTTGCGGCGCGGCGGCCAACGGTGGGTAATGGCGGAGTGTGACGTGTGCGGCGAGCAGGTAAACATGCCGTACGACTGCGGGAGCTGCGGCGGCACCTACTGCGGCGAACACCGGCTGCCCGAGAGCCACGGCTGTCCGGGGCTCGAGCAGTGGAACGACCCGGACCCGGTGTTCGACAGCGGCTTCGACGACTCCGTGGGCGACGCCGACCGCTCGGGCGGCGGTCTCGGCGACCGCCTGAACGTCGCCGGTCCCGGGGGTCCACTCGGTTATTTCAGGGGTAACGTCGCCTACCTGTTTCTCGCCGTCTCGGTCGTCGTCTTCGGGTTCCAGTTCGTCATCGTGCCGGCACTGGGTTTCGGATTCGAGAGCGACGTCTGGCGGTCGCTGTTCACCCTCTCGACGGCGAACCCCGAGTACGTCTGGACGTGGGTCACCTCCATCTTCGCCCACGGCGGCCCCAGCCACCTGCTGTTCAACGCCATCGCGCTGTACTTCTTCGGCCCCATCGTCGAGCGACAGGTCGGCTCGAAGAGGTTCGCCGCCCTCTTTCTCGTCAGCGGCATCGCCGCCGGCCTCGGGCAGGTCGGCCTCGGGCTCGTCACCGGCGAGACGGCGAACGTCCTCGGCGCTTCCGGCGCCATCATGGCCATCATGGGCGTGCTGTCGATGACCGCGCCGGAGCTGAAGGTACTGCTGTTCTTCGTCATCCCGATGTCGGTCCGGACCCTGACGGTGCTGTTCGCCGGCTTCTCCATCTTCGCGGTGGCGTCCAACACCGGCGGCCCCGGCCTGCTCAGCGGTGTCGCCCACTTCGCGCACCTGGTCGGGCTATTCGTCGGCCTCTGGTACGGCAACCGGATCAAGGGCCGGGTCGGCGGCGGCGGCCCCCGGCAGCTGAACCTCGGGCCCGGCCGGGGCGGCCCCGGCGGTCCGGGCCGGTTCCCGTAGCATGGAAGTCGCCCGCGAGCGGTTCCGACCGGACGGGAGCCGCTCCCGCGAGGAGATGGAAGCGACACAGCACGAGGTCGCCGCGGCGGCGACCTTCGCCGACGACACCGACGTCGGGCCGGCGGCCGTCCGGTCGGGCGAGGCCGTCGTCGCCGGCGTCGACCAGGCGTTTCTCGACGAGCAGGCCGTCTCGGCGGTCGTCGCGCTCCGCGGCGACGAGGTGATCGCCCGGGCAAGTGCCGTCACGCCGCTGTCGATCCCCTACATTTCCGGGCTGTTGACCTTCCGCGAGGGCGAGCCGATTCTGGCGGCACTGGAGGACCTCGACGTCGAGCCGGACGTCCTCGTCTTGGACGGCAGCGGCCGGATTCACTACCGGGAGGCCGGCATCGCAACCCACGTCGGCGTCTGCTTCGACGTGCCGACCGTCGGCGTCGCCAAGAGCCTGCTATGCGGGCGGTTGCGCGAGTCCGTCGACGCGCTGTCGGAGGGCGCCCGCGTCCCCGTCGAGGCCGACGACTCGATGACCGCGCCAGAGGGGGAGGTGGTCGGCTACGCCTACCAGAGCCGCCAGTACCCGAACTCGACGATCATCAACCCGCTGTACGTCTCGCCGGGCCACCGGCTGTCCGCGGCGACGGCCGTCGACGTCGTCGCGGCGACGGGCGGCGAGTACAAGCTCCCGCGGCCGACGCGGCTGGCCGACCGACACGCCGACGAACTGACGGACGACGTGTAGAGGCTATTTCTCCAGAAGCGCCACCACCTTGTGCAGCGTTCGACCTCGTGGTCGGGGCGACCGGGAGGTCAACCTCGCGGGCGTGGGGCCGGCGGAGGAACGCAGAGTCGAGGCCGGCGCGGTGGGCAGCGACGTCGTCGCTCCCGCTGTCACCGACGTGGAGTGCCGACCCCGGAGCGGCCGGCGGAACGGGACGGATAGCTTAACTGTCGGCCAGTCGAGCGGCGCACATGAGCAATCGGACGGTCCTCATCACGGGCTGTTCGTCCGGCATCGGCCGGGCAACGGCGTACGCCTTCCTCGACGAGGAGTGGCGCGTCTACGCGACGGCCCGCGACCCGGCGGACGTCGAGCGACTGGACGAGGCGGGCTGTGAGGTCGGGACGCTGGACGTCACCGACCCCGACGACGTCGAGCGAGTCGTCGACCGGATGATCGAGGAGGCGGGCCGGGTCGACGCGCTGGTCAACAACGCCGGTTACGGCCAACACGGCCCGCTGGAGGACGTCGACGACGACCGCCTCCGGCGGCAGTTCGACGTCAACGTCTTCGGGCCCCACCGACTCGTCCGGGCGGTGCTGCCGCACATGCGGGCCCGCGAGGACGGCACCATCGTCAACGTCTCCTCGGTGGCCGGGCGGCTGGCGGCGCCTGGGATGGGCGCCTACGCGGCCTCGAAACACGCCGTCGAGGGGTACAGCGACGCCCTCCGGCTGGAGGTGGAGCCACTCGGCGTCGACGTCAGCGTCGTCCAGCCCGGCCCGGTCGAGACGTCGTTCCGGGACCGGGTCGGCGACGAGCTTAGCCGCCTCGACCGCACCGACGCCTACGCCGACATCTACGACCTCCAGGAGGACGCCTCCCTGCTCGGCGGCGACGGCCCCTTGGCGGTCCACCCGGCGGCGGTCGCCGAGGCGGTCGTCGAGGCGTCGGTCTCGCCGGACCCCGAGCCCCGGTACGTCGTCGGGCGGGTCGCACAGCTGCTCGTCTACGCCGGCTACCTGCCGGACCCCGTCCGCGACCGCGTCTTCGAGGCGGTCCGGCGGTTCGCGGCGTAGCATGTTTGCCGACCGGTCGGCCCACGCGACGTCGCCGGCCCGCGAGCTGGCGCTGGACTGTCTGGCGGCGGGAATCGAGGCGGCCCGCCCGGAGCGGGCCGTCGAGCGGCAGTGTGCGGTCCGAAACGGGACGCTCCGCGTCCGGAACGCCGACTACGACCTGTCGGCGTACGAGGAGGTGCTCGTCGTCGGCGGCGGCAAGGCGGCCGACGGGCTGGCGGCGGCGCTGGCCGACCGGCTCGACCCCGACGGCGGCGTCGTCGTCACCGGCGCCCGGACCGCCGACCCCGACGGCGTCGCGGTCCGGCTCGGCGAGCACCCGACGCCCGGCGAGGGCAGCGTCGCCGGCGCGAAGGCGGTGCTGGCGGCCGCCGAGGCGGCCGGCGAGGAGACGCTCGTCGTCGCGGCAATCACCGGCGGCGGCAGCGCGCTGCTCTGTACGCCGGCCGGCGGGCTGGCGGCCGACGACCTCGCGGCCACCACCGCGGACCTGCTCGCCGCCGGCGCGCCGGTCGAGGCAGTGAACCGCGTCCGGCGGGCCTGCTCGAGCCTGAAGGGCGGCGGCCTCGCGGCGGCAGCCGCGCCGGCGACCGTCGTCGGGATCGTCGTCAGCGACGTCGTCGGCGACGACCCGGGGGTCGTCGCCAGCGGTCCGACGGTCCCCCGGCAAATCGACCCCGAGGCCGCCCTCGCCGTTCTCGACCGCCACGACGTGCGGGCGGCGGCCATCCGCGAACACCTCGAAGCGGCGACGCCGGAGTCGGCGCCGGCGGTCGACGCGGAGACGCACGTCATCGCCGGCGCCGCCGACGCGATCGAGACCGCCGCGGCGGTGGCGGCCGACCGGGGGTACGAGCCGTGCCGGCTGTCGACGCGAATCGAGGGGGAAGCGAGCGAGGCGGGGCGGCTCCACGCCGCCGTCGCCGCCGAGGTCGCCGCCGCGGGCCACCCCGTCGAGCCGCCCGCCGTGCTCCTGTCCGGCGGCGAGACGACGGTGACGGTCGACGGCGACGGCGCCGGCGGCCCGAACCAGGAGTTCGCCGTCGGCGCCGGCCTCGAGTTGTCGTCGGAGGCGGTCGTCGGCGCGGTCGACACCGACGGCCACGACGGCAGCACCGACGCCGCCGGCGCGCTCGTCGGCGGCCTCGACGACGCGGCGACACAGGCGGCACGGGTGGCGCTGGCGGAAAACGACTGTCACGGCTTCCTCGAGAGACGCGACGCGCTGCTGCGGTCAGGGCCGACCGGCACGAACGTCAACGACCTCCGGGTCGTCGTGGTGGAATGACCCGCGACTACTCGAGACAGGCGGCGACGACGTCGAGCATCGCCTCGCCGTGGACTGGCTCGGCGAACAGCGGGACGCGTCTGACCTCCCGGCCGCGGAACAGGTCCTGAGCGCGTGCGAGCGCCTCCCGCTGGACCTCCCAGCGCCGCCGGCAGAACTCACAGCCCTCGGTGTCGGGGGCGACGAACCAGTCGTCGTCGAGGCCGGCGATGCCGGCGAGGTCCTCGCTCACGCGGTTGACCACGAGCGTCCCGACGGGGATGTCGAACTCGCCGAGGCGGGCGACGAGCCGCTCGCTCTCGACGACGCTCATCTCCTCGGGCACCATCACGACGCGGAAGTCGGTCCGGGTCGGGTCCTGCAGGGCGTCCCGCAGCCGCTCGATCTTCGCCGACAGCTCCCGGAGGTCGTCGACGCCCTCTTCGACGTCGGCGTCGGCGTCGGCGTCGCCGCCGAACAGCCCGGCGATGCTGCCGGCCATTCCGGAGAGCTTCTGGCGGACGGCCAGCAGTCGGCCGACCATCGACTCCATGACGTCAGGTAGCTCCAGCAGCCGGAGGGTGTGGCCGGTCGGTGCCGTATCGACGACGACGCGGTCGAAGCGGGGGTCGTCGAGGTACTCCAGCAGCAGCTGGACGGCGGCGGCCTCGTCGGCGCCCGGCATCGCGCCGCCGGCCAGCGGGTGGTCGCCGCCGCCGAGTAGCTCGCCCATTCCACCGAGTCCCGCACCGCCGGCTCGTCGGGCGCGAACGGTCCGGTCGCGGCCTCGGGGTCGATCTCGGCGGCCCACAGCGGGTCCGCCTCCCGGATGCGGGTCGGCTCGGCCGGAATCGACGTCTCGAGGGTGTCCGACAGCGAGTGAGCGGGGTCTGTCGACAGCACCAGCGTCGCGGTGCCGTCGCGGGCGCTGGCCAGCGCCGTCGCGGCCGCACAGGTCGTCTTTCCGACGCCGCCCTTCCCGCCGTAGAGGACGTACTCCGGGGCGTCGACGCCGGCTGGGAGGTCGTCGTCGGCGACGGCCTCGACGGAGTCGACCGGCTCGACGGTGAGGTCGCTCATACCGCCGTTGAACGCTCCGGACTTGTGTACCCGTCGATGGCCGCGGTAAACGGTCGTCGGCCGTCGTGTGCCGCCGTGAGCAGTCGTCGATCATCAGGGACCGACGGCCGGCGCTGCCGCGAGTAATCTTGATCGTCGTGGGCCTGACCCGGCGCCGTCGGCGGCGACCGCCCGCTGCGCGGACGTGTTACGCGAAGAACGACGTCAGCCGGTCGGCGGCCTCCTCGGCGCGGGGCGTCACGAGGGCGAACCGGAGCCACGCCTCGCGGGAATCGCCGAAGGCCGCCCCGGGCATGCCGGCGACGCCGGCCTCGTCGACGAGTTGTTCGGCGTTGTCGAGGGTGCCGGGGTAGCCGTCGAACCGTGCCATCACGTAGAAGCCGCCGCGGGGGCGGGTGTACTCGGCGCCGGCTGCCTCGAGCGCCGCACAGAAGGCGTCGATGCGGTCGGTCAGCAGCTGCCGGGTCCCCTCGTAGTAGTCGGCCGGCGTCTCCCGCAGCGCCGTCAGCACCGCCCGCTGGGCGGGCCGCGAGCAGGCGACGTTGACCAGCATGTGCCGCGTCCGGGCGGCCTCGAGCAGCCACTCCGGGAGGACCACGTAGCCGACCCGGAAGCCCGTGATGGCCATCGATTTCGAGAAGGAGTTGGTGACCGCGACCCGCTCGGAGTCGAACTCGAGGGCGGTCGCGAAGGCGCCGTCCTCGAAGACGAAGTGGTCGTACACCTCGTCGGAGACCAACAGCGCGTCGTGGGTCTCGGCGACGTCGACGAGCTCGCGCTTCAGCTCGCGGCCGTACACCGCGCCGGTGGGGTTGTTCGGCGAGTTGACGACGATCGCGGCGGTGTCGTCGCTAGTCGCCGCCCGGACGGCGGCGGGATCGAGCGTCCCGTCGGGCTCGGCCTCGACGAACCGCGGCGTCGCCCCCAGCATCTTCGCCCGGCCCTGGTAGTAGGGGTAGACGGGGTCGGTGAGCAGCACCTCGTCGCCGTCGGCCGCCTCGAGTGCACAGGCCGTCGCCAGGTAGTTGGCCTCGCCGGCGCCGTTGGTGACGATCACCCGCTCGACGTCGACGTGTCGGCGAGCGGCGATCTCCTCGCGCAGGTCCCGCAGTCCCTCGCTGGGCGGGTACTGGAACCGCTCGACGTCGGCGTCGGCGTACATCGCCAGCCCGGACCGGACGGCCGCCGGCGCCTCCCAGTCGGGGTTGCCGGAGACCATGTCGACGACGTCCCGCTCGGCCGCGGCCGCGTACTCCATCATGTGGAAGAACAGCGGCCGATCGTAGTCGTCCATACCGTCCGTGACGGCGCGAGCCACGTCGGTCTGACGCTTCGGTGCGGTAGTGTTTACTTCTGCAGCGAGAGCGCTAACTCTCCCATCCTTCATGAAGCGACTGGAGGGAACGGTGTAGAGGAGATACAGCGCCCCCACGGTTCGCAAGCACGTTCTTCGCCATGTTTGCTAATCCCTGCGGTCAAAGTGAATAGCAGGATGCTCGCTACGCTCTCTCGAACGACGACAAAAAGCGTGCGCTGTCAGTCGTGACCAGTATCAGACCGGTAGGAATGGGACACTCCAATCTGCCCGTGAAGGGAAGTTGCCTGCGGAGTCCGGAACCGCTATGGGAGCTGTTCCTGCACGTTCCGACACAGAATCAGGAAGCCCCACCCTCAATAAGCAAAGAACAAACAGCCCCGAGCACGACAGGGTAGGTAGTTCACGAACAGGTGCATAAGGCATTTACCCGAATCCTATAGATTCTTTATTCATGAGAAACAGAAGGAATTTTATCTATTTATCGGTGGCAGTAATCTCTGGGTGCACAGCGCTTCGAAGCGGGGAGAACGAGGAGAGAGCAGGAACGACAAAAAAAGAAGAAGAGCAGACCGAGACACCGACGGGAACGCCGACCGGAGGACGGAATACGGAATCGCCGCCACCGACGGACGGCAGTTTGGAGGACCTTACAGTTCGAAGCAGACAAGAAGAGTCGATAACCGGATCAATCGTCGTCGAAACGAGCGATGATGAAAACCAATTCAACTTCGAGTTGGAGGGGTTCGGTCAAACGAGTTGGGAGGAGGTGTCCATCATGCAAAACCGGGCGACGGTCGTTACCGAAGTCGGTGATCGACGGAAAGAACACAACTGGTCCGGCAGTCGAGAGGACAGTCTGGTCGTTACGATACGCAAAGACGAAATCGAATACCAGAGGATGATCTCGTAACCGTCGCTACGAAGTCAGTTCCCGAATATATATTTCGTCTTTATTTGTTGCTACGATGACAGTATGATCGCTCCGAACGCTGTATTCAAATGCCGAGAACCGACAGTATCGTTACACGCGGTCGACGGCCGTGCGTCGGCTCGCTCCGCTCCGTCTTGAGGCCTCTCTCGCTACGCTCGCTCGGCCTCGCTCCGCGAGCGGTCAGCCCCGTTCGAGCTCCGGCCCGACGCTGGCTGGGCGGCCGGCTCTCGTCCCTAAACACGCCCTTCGCCGCCGCCCGGAGGTTGAAGCCGTCGCCGGCCGTTAATCGAGCATGACCATCGAACAGCGGGTCGGCGACGCCCTCCGGGAGCGGGGCGAGTCAGTCGCGGTCGCCGAGTCCTGCACCGGCGGGCTGGTCGGCTCCCGCATCACGGACGTGCCGGGCGCCAGCGACTACTTCGACCGGTCGTACGTCACTTACAGCTACGACGCCAAGCTGGCGGAGTTGGGCGTCCCCCGCGAAGTGATCGACGCCGAGGGGGCCGTCAGCGAGTCCGTCGCCGAGGGGATGGCACGGGCGGCACGGGACGCCGCCGGCGTCGCCTGGGGGGTCGGGACGACCGGCGTCGCGGGCCCCGGCGGCGGCAGCGACGAGAAACCCGTCGGCACCGTCTACATCGCCGTCGCCCACGCTGCCCCGTGGGGGACCGGCGACTCGTACTGTTCCGTCGAGCGGTACGTCCTCAACGGCGACCGAGCGACGGTCAAGGCGAAGACCGTCGAGCGGGCACTGGAGGACCTGCTCGCGGCCGTCGAGGCCGCCTGACCCCGGCGCTACTCCCGACACGGAGCCGGGAGCCGAGGGCTGGAGTCGGGCCACGGCGACCGGACACGCTTTTGTACGGGGCGGGCGACGCAACGCCCGATGAACAAGGAGGGACACGTCCTCAACGCCGTACTACTGGGAGTCGGACTCGGGTTCGTCCTCGAGCCGTCCGCGACGGTCGAGACGCTCCGGACGGTCGCCGCCGTCACCGTTCCGGTGACGCTGGGGGCGCTGCTGCCGGACGTCGACACGGCCTTCGGTACGCACCGGAAGACGCTGCACAACCTGCCGGTGCTGGCGGTCTTCCTCGCCTTCCCGGTCGCCTTCGGGAACCTCGCGTACGTCTGGATCGGCGTGCTCACCCACTACGTGTTGGACGTTCTCGGGAGTACACGCGGCATCGCGCTGTTCTACCCGCTGTCGAGCAGCGAGTTCGGCTTCCCGGCGGGCGTCACCACCTCGAGCCGGTTCGCCAACGTCGTCACAGTCGCGGTGACGGTCGTCGAACTCGCCGCCGCCGCGGCGCTCGTGCACCTCCTCCCGCGGTACGTCGACACGTCGGCCGTCACCGACCTCGCCGCCATCGCCGGCTGACCGCCGCCCGTCGGCTGCCGGTCGTATCCACACATCGGCGGTCCGAAACTTCCTGGCGTTTTATATGTGGAGCCGCCGTAGAAGACGGTATGGAAAGCGACTGCGTCAACTGCGGCGCCCCGGGCGCCCGCCGGTACGATCTCACCGTCCGGAACACGGACCACGACGAGGTGCCGCTGTGCGAGCAGTGTCACGCGGCGATCGCCGAAGAGCTCGCCGAGGGGTGAGCGCCCGTCGGCCCGCGAAAGTGCGCTCCCAGGTCCCGGATACCGAGTTCATGACGACGGCCGCAGAACGGCAGTATGTTTCAGGATATCACCGTGTTGCACGTCGACGACGACCCGGCCATCCGGGACCTCACCGCCGAGTTTCTCGAGACGGTCGACGACTCCATTTCCGTCCGGAGCGAGGCCGATCCCTCGACCGTCCCGACCAGAATCGACGTGGAGCCGGTCGACTGCGTCGTCAGCGACTACCGGATGCCGGAGCTGGACGGTCTCGAGCTCTGCCGGGCGGTCCGGGCCGATCACCCCTGGTTTCCTTTCGTTCTGTTCACCAGCGTCCGGGGCGAGAAGGTGATCGAGGCGGCGATGGACGCCGGCGCAACCGACTACATCCGGAAGGAGACCGGCACCCACCACTACACGCTGCTGGCGAACCGGATCACGCTGGCGGTCAGCCGCCGACGGGCCATCGGCCGGCTCCAGGAGGCGGGGGCGCTCCCGCCGGAGTGGCCGCCGCGACGGCTCCGTTCCGACACCGACGACTGACCGACGAGAGGGTTCGGTCGTCGGTGACGGCCTCGGGACGGTACTCCCGGCTCACGCGCTTCCAGGCGCCGGAGCGGAACCGATGGTGGCTTGGCGCCGCCGGCCCGCAGCACCGTCGCGGCGTCGGCGCCGTCGGCGCCGATCGGGACGCGGTTTCCGACGAGAGTGAGCCCGGCGAACGGCACCTGCGCGACGACCCGGAGGTAGCGGCGCCGAGCCGGACCGTCTCGGAACCGCCGCTCAGCAGGCAGATCAGCGCCGCCGGAGCCGCCCGGAAGGCGGCGACGACAGCGTCGCGACGATCAGCAGGACACTCGAGCCGACCGCCGGCTCCGGCCCCTCGTCGGCGTCGGCGCCGTACCGCCGGCTGACCAGCGCGATGGTGCCGCCGGCGACGCCGCTGACGGAGAAGGCCAGCCCTCGAACGGTCCGGTGACGCCGACGCCGGCGATGGCCGTCGACCCGACCGCGAGGCCGACCATCGCCACGTCGACGGCGTTCTTCGACATTCGGGTCAGTCCCGTGACGACGCGTGGTCACGCGAACTCGGTCATCCTCGTCCGGCGGACGCGGGCCTCGGCGACGAGTCCCGGCCGGGCGAGTAGGAGGCCGACGGCGAGCATCACGAGCCGAATGGAGTTCGGGACAGCGGACACCACGGACGTGTCAACCGACGGGTCGGTCAATCGAAGGGTTTCCTTTTCGGCGGCGACCGACCGGCCGTTCATTCCTCCGGGCGCCCGAAGAGCCGCTCGTAGGATCGTTCGAGAAGTCCGACGTCGCCCCGGCGGCGGCGGTACTCGACGGTTAGGCGGTAGGCGCCGACGTAGGCGACGGCGGTGAAGACGACCGCCAGCAGGACGTTGCCGACGAGCAGCCGCGCGACGATGTCGGGGGCGGCCGACAGCGAGACGTCGGCCGGGGTTGCCCCCTCGACCGGGCCGAGGATCGACGACCCGACCCAGAAGCTGGTGCCGTAAACGCCCCACTTCACGACCGGGTTGAGGACGATGACCGAGGCGAACAGCGACACCTTCGAGATGCTCTCGAAGAGGTACGCGATGACGAAGAACGCCAACACCCCGGTCCCGAGGGTCGGCAGCGCGGTGATGAACACCCCGAGAGCGAAGCTGTAGGCGACCTGTTTCGGGGTGTGCTGCTTTCCGAGCGCCTCGCGGACCTCGTCGTGGACCTCGGTGACCACGCGGCGAGCACGCGCGAGGGGCTTCGCCATTATGTGAATCCAGCGCAGGCAGCTAAAAGAAGGTGTCGGCGGGGGCAGGAACGCTTTTTGACGTCGCCCCGCAACGGCGGTCGTGGACCGCGACCGCGTTCTCCCGCTCGCACTCGCGCTTCTGGCCGTCGCCGCGCTGGCGCTGGCCGCGGCGACGCTCGACTCGGCGGTCGTCGCCGACGGTGCCGGCCTCGGCGGCGACGGCTCCGGGGTCGGCGGCGACGACGGCAACGTCGCCGGCGAGTCGACCGGCGGCCCCGACGCGGCGGCCGACCGGAGCCTTACCGGGGCCGCCGGGTCGTCGGAGCCGCTCTGTCTGCCGGCGCTCCGCGAGCCGCCGGCGTTGCTGGTCGGCGGGCTCCTGTTCGCCGGGCTGTTCGCCGTGGTTTACCGGTCGACCCGGTCGACGGCCGCCGGGACCGCCGTCTGCGGGGCGGTCGGACTCCCGGTCGGCCTGCTGTGGGTCGGGCTGACGTCCTGCGGGTCGACCGGCGACATCGCGCCGCCGCCGACCGGCGGTGCCGTCGACGAGGGCCTGTTGCCGGCGGGCGGCGGCGGGTCGGGCGGCGCCGCCGGCGCCGTGTCGTCGTCGACGCCGCTGATTGCGCTGTTCGTGGCGGTGGCCGTCGCCGTCGTACTCGTCGCGCTGCTGGCGACCGGCAGCGACGAGCAGGCCGCCGACGAGACGTCGGACCCGGATGAGAACAAGGGCGAGGAGCCGGCGGCGGCCGTCGGCCGCGTCGCCGCCGCGGCGGCCGACCGCATCGCCGACGGCGACGCCGACGCCGAAAACGAGGTGTACCGCGCCTGGCGCCGGATGACCGAGCGGCTGGACGTGGCGTCGCCGGAGACGACCACCCCCCGGGAGTTCCGGCAGGCGGCCGTCGAGGCCGGCATGGACCGCGAGGACGTGGCGGCGCTGACGCGGCTGTTCGAGTCGGTCCGGTACGGCGACCGCGAGCCGACCGACGACCGGGAGCGCCGCGCCGTCGAGACGTTCCGGCGCCTTCGGCCCGACGACGAAGGAGACTGATGCGTCGGCTCGCCGTCCTCGGCATCGCCGCCGTCGCCGTCGGCCTCGTGGCGCTGTTCGACCGGGGGGTGGTCCTCGGCGTCGACCTGCGGGTCGTCGACGTCGTCGGCGTTCTCGCGGTCGTCGCCGGAATCCGCTACGCGCTGGCGGCGCGGGCGACGGACCGCCGACGGGCCGACGTCGAGCCGCCGGAGCCGCGTCACCGCTCGGCGGTGCTCGGCGACGAGGTCGAGACGGCGCTACGGGCGACCGACCGGGACGGCGTCGCCCGTCGGGCCGAGCTCCGGCGGCGACTCCGCGGGGTCGCCGTCGACGTTCTCGTCGCCCACGGCGGCTACGACCGGGCGGCTGCCGAGGCGGCCGTCGACGACGGGACCTGGACGGACGACCCGGTGGCGGCGGGCTACCTAGCGGAGCCGGCGACGCTGCCGCCCCGAGTGCGCGTGCGGAACCTGCTGCGGCGGCGGTCGACGGTCCGGCGCTGCGTCGAGCGGGCGCTGACCGCCGTCGAGGAGGTGCGCGGCCGGTGACGGCGACGAACCGCTGGGCCGGCCTCGGGGCGGCCGCCCTCATCGTCGTCGGCGTCGGCGTGCTGTTCCGGTCGGCGGGGGCGGTGCTGGCGGCGGCCGTCGCCGCCGGCTACCTCGCCGTCCGGGCGGCGGCCGCCCGGCCGCGGCCCTCGCTCGACGTCGAGCGGGTCGTCGCCGACGAGGCGCCCGACCCCGGCGACGAGATCCGGGTGACGGTGACCGTCAGAAACGAAGGGCCGACGCTGTTCGACCTCCGGCTGATCGACGGGGTGCCGGACGGACTGGCGGTCGTCGACGGTCCGGCCAGACACGCCACCGCGCTCCGGAGCGGCGACGCGGCGACGTTCGTCTACACGGTCCGGGCGGCCCGCGGCGACCACGAGTGGACGGGCCTGGAGGTCGTCGCCCGGGGGCCGCTGGGCGCCCGCGAGCGGGCGACGACCGTCGCCGCCGGCGGCCGGCTGCGCTGTGTACCGGCGTTCGACGGGGCGACGGACCTGCCGCTGCGGGGGCTGACGACGCCGTTCGCCGGCCGGGTGCCAACTGACGTCGGCGGCACCGGTCTCGAGTTCTATGCCGTCCGGGAGTACCGCCGGGGCGACCCGCGGGGCCGCGTCGACTGGAACCGGGCGGCCCGGACGGGCGAGCTGGCGACGCTGGAGCTGCGGGAAGAGCGGGCAGCGACGGTCGTACTGGTCGTCGACGCCCGGCCGGCAGCCTACGTCGCGCCGTCGCCGACGGCCGAAAGCGCCGTCGAGCGCAGCGTCGACGCCGCCGGCCAACTCGCCGACGTCCTGCTGTCGAAGGGCGACCGCGTCGGCGCGGCGGCGCTGTCGCCGCGGACCGCGTGGCTGGCGCCGGATACGGGCCACACCCACCGGGCGCGACTCCGGGAGACACTGGTGACCGACCCCGGGTTCGCGCCGACGCCGCCGGACCCCGACCGCCGGTTCGTCTCCCGACTGTGGCGCCGGCAGTTCCGCCGCCGGCTCCCCGCCGACGCGCAGGTGCTGTTGTTTTCGCCCTGCGTCGACCGGACCCCGGTCACTTTCGCCGAGCGGTTGGACGCCCTCGGGCACGCCGTGACGGTCGTCTCGCCGGACCCGACGCCGCCGGACCGCCCCGGCGGCCGGCTGGCGGGCCTCGAGCGGAGCCTCCGGCTGGCGGAGCTACGGGCCGCCGGCGTCCGCGTCGCGGAGTGGACGCCGGCCGAGCCGCTGGCCGCCGCCGGCGACCGGGCGGCGCGGCGGTGGTCGCGGTGACCGCCCCGGGCGCCGGCGCCGAGCCGACGGCCGCGCCGCCGGCACTGTCGGTCGGGCTGGCCGTCGGTCTCGGCGGGCTCGCGGCCGCCTTCCTCGCGGCCGGGACGCCGCTGGCCGGTGCGGTCGCGCTGGTCGGCGTCGCGCTGCTGGGGGCGTCGCTGTCGGCCGGCTCCGTCCGGCTCTGTGCGACCGCCGGGGCGACGCTGGCCGGCGCTGTCGTCGCCGCGGCGGCGACGGCGGCGCCTCCGGCCCCGATCGTCGGCGGCGCCGTCCTCGGGGTCGCCGCCTGGGACGTCGCCGACCACGGCCTCGGGCTGGCGGCCCACGTTGGCCGGGAGACGACGACCCGGCGGAACGAACTCGTCCACGCGGCGGTCAGCCTGGCGGTCGGCGGGGCCGCCGGGGCTGTCGCCTTCGGGGGCTTCCTCGCGGCCGGCGGCGGCCAGCCGGCGACGGCACTGGTCCTACTGTTGTTCGGCGGGGTCGCCCTGCTGGCGGCGCTGCGCGGCTGACGACTCAGCCCGACGGCGCGGAGCCGACCGTCGGCACCGGCACCTCGTCGAGGGCGTCCTCGACGACGGCGCGCTTCTCGACGCCGGCGACGGTCGCATCGGCCGTGAGCACGAGCCGGTGGGCGAGCACCGACACCGCGACCTCGGCGACGTCGTCCGGCGTGACGAACCCACGGCCCTCGACGACGGCACGGGCGCGACTCGCCTCGAAGAGCCGCTGGACGCCGCGCGGGGAGACGCCCACCTCGACGCGGCCGTCCGCGCGGGTCGCCCGCCCCAGCTCGGCCACGTACGTCAGCAGGTCCTCCTCGACGCGGACGGTCTCCGGCGTCGAACGCAGCGTCTCGACGGTTTCGGCGTCGACGACGGCGTCGACGGTCGGGCTGCGCTCCCCCCGGCCGGCCCGCCGCCGCAGCAGCTCCGTCTCGCCGTCGAGGTCGGGGTAGCCCACCTCGGTCACGACGACGAACCGGTCGAGCTGGGCCTCCGGCAGCGGGAAGGTGCCTTCCTGCTCGACGGGGTTCTGCGTCGCGGCCACGAAGAACGGCTCCGGCAGCGGGTGGGTGTCGCCGTCGACGGTCACCTGCCGCTCCCCCATGGCCTCCAGGAGCGCCGCCTGGGTCTTCGGCGGCGCGCGGTTGATCTCGTCGGCCAGGACGACGTTCGCGAAGATCGGACCGGGCGAGAACTCGAAGCTCCGGTCGCGCTCGTCGAAGACGTTCGTCCCCGTGACGTCGGCCGGCAGGAGGTCCGGCGTGAACTGCACGCGGGAGAAATCCAGGTCGAGCACCGTCGCCAGCGTCCGGGCGGTGAGCGTCTTGCCCGTCCCGGGGACGTCCTCGACGAGGACGTGCCCGCGGGACAGCAGGGCGACGAGCAGCCGCTCGAAGAACCGCTCGTCACCGACGACCGCCGCCCCGAGGGCGTCGACGACCTCCGCACAGACGGCACCGGCGGCCTCGACGTCCATCGGGCCGTCGTCGGCGTCCATACCACCAGACGGGCACGTGACGGCAAAAGCCTCCCGGCGACGGTCACGGCTCGACGGCCAGCCGGAGCCGGTAAGCAGTGCCGTCGCGGACGGCGTCGACCTCGACGTCGGCGGTCCGGTCGGCCAGCGAGACGCCGGCGTGGGCCGCGACCCGCTCGCCGACCTCGCGCAGTCCCGCCGACGGCCCCGGGGAGCCGTCCCAGTCGACGCAGGTCTCGACGTGGACGTCCTCGATGGCCGTCTCGACGACGGCGTCGCCGGCCGTCGATAGCGAGTCGGCGTCCAGCGAGGCCGCCTCGCCGACCTCCTCGGTCGGCGACAGCCGAAGCCGGTACGTTGCCCCCGGGCAGTCCCGGCCGGGGGCCTCGAGACAGCCGCCTCCGACGGCCGCGAGACAGACGCAGAGCAGGCGGCGGCGCGACGGCACACCCCGCGGTCGGTCAGTCGCGAGCAAGTGCCTTGCGGTCGGGGCGGCGCTCAGCCCCGGCCCGGCAGGTCGACCCCGCCGTCGCCGCGAGCCCGGGCGTAGACATAAGAGGCCGCCAGCAGGACGACCCCGACGGCGAGAAACGAGAGGGTTCGGGCGACGGTGTCGAGGCCGCTCGTGTCGTAGAGGAATACCTTCGCCGTCGTCACCCCGAGGACGCCGACGCCGAGCGCGCGGACGCCGCGGCGGTCGACGGCGAAGCCGACGCCCAGCAGCGCGAGCCCGAACAGCGCCCAGGCGACGGAGACGCCGAACCCTGACAGCTCGACGCCCAGCAGCGCGAGGACGAGGGCCGTCGCGGCGACGGCGTAACCGGCGTCGACCGAGAGGCGCCGGCTCCGCTCGTAATCGGTCAGCGACGGCTCGACGGCGTCGAGGTACCACGCCAGCCCGTAGAGCGCGGCGGCCGCGAGGCCGATGGCGACCGGCCGCCCGGTCAGCGTCGCGACCGGGGCACCGGGGTCGAAGCCGGCGAGCGTCTCCGTGTCGACGAAGAGGACCTTCGCGGTAAGAGCGGCCGTGAGGCCGTGGCCGCCGATTCTGACCGCCGGGGCGTCGGCGCGGCGGGCGACCGCGACGGCCGACAGGAGGAGTCCGATCCACCCGAGGGTCGTCCCGAAGGGGCCGGCGGCGACGCCGACCGCCGCGGCGGCGAACGGAACGGCCGCGGCGCCGGCGGCGTGGTCGGACCGAGCGCGCCGGCGGTCGGTGGCGGCGTGGACGCCCGCAAGGCCGGCCGCCACGGCCGCCAGCCCCAGGCCCTCGACGCCGGCCGCCGGGAACGCCTCCTGCAGGGCGCCCTCGACGAGGACGCCGGCGCCGACGGCGTTCGACAGCGTCAGTATCACCAGCCGGAGCCGGTGGGCCCGGCCGGACCGGTCGCCGCCGTGGAGGACGTAGCTGCCGCCGAGGTAGACGACGAAGGCGGCAAGGGCGGCGACGGCGACGCCGGCCCGGGGCGGGTCGACCCGCAGTATCCACCCGCCGAGGACGGCGAACGTCGCGACGACGCTGGCGGCCGCCAGCCCCCGCCAGGGTCGCACCGTCGCGACGGCGACGACCGCGGCCGACAGCAGGACGACGTAGACGGGCGTCACGACGACGGTCGTCGCGTCGGTGGCCACGGCGGCGGTGACGTAGCCGAGGAGGAACGCCTCGCCGGCGACCAGCGGCGCGCCGTCCCGGACCGACAGCGCGACCGTGACGGCGACGACGGCGGTCAGCGCCGCCAGCACCGCCCACAGCGGCGTGCCGATGGCCGCCCGGTAGCTCTCGAGGCCGTAGGCGGCGTAGAGGCTGAAGTAGGTGACCGCGAGGCCGGCGCCGGCGGCGACCCGGCCCCACCGTCGGACCCCCTGTCGGACGGCGGCGTAGCGGCCGGTGCCGAACAGCAGCAGCCCGCCGGCGACGCCGACGGCGACCCGGCCGGGCGGCCCGAGCAGGCCGCGGTCGATGGCCAGCCGGACGAAGAGGACGACCCCGACGACCACCGCCAGCGCCCCGGCCAGCCCGAGCCACCGGACGCCGACGACCGACTCCCAGTCGCCGCGATCGTGGCCGGCGTCGGCGCCGGTACCGGTCGCCGGCTCCGCCGCCTCGCCGGATCGACCGGCGTCGGCCGTCGGCTCGGGGTCTGGCGGCAGGTCGGTCGGAGACCCGGTGTCGGCCGTCGGGTCCGGGTCCGGGTTCGGGCTCGGGCCCGTCAGCGGGTCGGCGGTCGGGTCTCTGGCGGCGCCGTCGTCGGCGTCGACGGCCGACTCGACGGCGTCGAGACGACGCTGGAGGGCGTCGACCTCCTCGCGGAGGCGACCGACCTCCTCGCGGAGGTCGTCGTCGGTCATGGCTTGGTCTCGTCGTCGTCCAACTTAAATCGGGGGTCCGGCCGTCGGGCAAACACACTTGACCGGCGCCGGCGAAGCGGCGGCATGGAGGAGCCAACGCGTCGCCGCCTGCTCGCGGCGACCGCGGGCGTCGCCGCCGGCCTCGCTGGCTGTTCGAGCGAGCAGCTCACCGCGTCGCCGGCGACGGACCCGCCGGAGCCGGTCGAGCGCCGGGTCTCCGACGACGACCGCGGGTCGCCGTACACCGGCGTCTACGAGTCGGCCATCGACTCCGTCGCCTTCGTCCGCGGCGACGGCGGCGGCGGGTCGGCGTTCGTCCGCGAGGACTATCTCGTCACCAACCAGCACGTCGTCGACGGCGCCGACGAGATGGACGTCCGGTTCGAGCGCGGCGACTGGGCGGCCGCCGATGTCGTCGCGACCGACGTCTACGCGGACCTGGCGGTGCTGTCGACCGACATTCCGGAGTACGCGTCGCCACTGTCGTTCGTCGAGGGCGTCCCGCCGGTCGGCACGGAGGTGGTCGCCCTCGGGAGCCCGTTCGGGCTGGAGTCGTCGCTGTCGACGGGCGTCGTCAGCGGCCGGAACCGCTCGCTGCGGAGCCCGACCGGCTTCGCCATCCCGAACACCGTCCAGACGGACGCGGGGCTCGATCCGGGCAACAGCGGCGGCCCGCTGCTGACGCTGGACGGCGCCGTCACCGGCATCGCGGTCGCGGGCGCGGGCAACAGCGTCGGCTTCGCCGTCTCGCCGCTGCTGGCCCGGCGGGTGCTGCCGGAGCTGGTCGAGTCGGGCGACTACGACCACCCGTTCCTCGGCATCTCGCTGCAATCGGTGACGCCGGCCATCGCCGAGGCGAACGAACTCGACCGCGTGCGCGGTGTCATCGTCGTCGACGTGCTGCCGGCGGGTCCGTCCGACCAGACGCTCCAGGGCGCCGACGGCGAGACGACCGTCGACGGGCGCTCGGTGCCCGTCGGCGGCGACGTCATCGTCGAACTCGCCGGCAACGAAGCGGCAGGAAATCGAGGTGCCGATCGGCACCCGCCCGGCGCCGCAGGGGTAGAGCACCCCGCCCGGTCGGCCGCCCGGCCGTACCACCAGGCATTTTTGCAATCCGGTGTAGAACGGAACCATGGAGGAGCCGAAGCTCGACAGGCGGTCGGTACTGCAGGCGACGGGCGCGCTCGCCGGCGCCGGGGCGCTGGGACTGCTCGGCGGCGGGGCGGCCGCCGCCGACCCGGAAATCGAGACGACGACCGGCGCGACGGAGCCGCGGTTCGGGGCGGCCGAGCCGGAGGAGTTCTACGTCGAGGTCGAGATGGCCTTCAAGAACGTCGACGGCGACGAGGTGACGGAGACGCCGACGCTGTACGGCGAGATCATCCGGCCGACCGACGGCGGCGAGCCGGTCGCGGACGTGCCGGTGATACTGACGTACACGCCGTACGGCGACCTCTACCAGGCGCTGAGCGCCGGCGACAGCCCCGCCGACGACGGCGTCGCCGACTATTTCGTGCCGCGCGGCTACGCACGGGCGACGTTCGACCTCATCGGCTGCCGCAACTCCGGCGGCTACTACGACTACGGCGGGATTCGCGAGCGGCTCAGCGGAAAAAAGCTGGTCGACGCCCTCGGCGAGTTCGACTGGACCAACGGCAACGTCGGCATGACCGGTGGCTCCTACGACGGGACGACCCAGTACGCGGCGGCGATCGAGACGCCGGAGCACCTCGAGGCCATCGTCCCGCAGGTGGCCATCGACCGTTGGTACGACTACCGCTACTTCGGGGGCGTGCCCCGCAGCACGGTCGGGACGCCGACGCTGTTCGACTTCGGCTTCGCGGCCACGCCGGGTCACGCCCGCGACGACCAGGGCCACAACGTCGAGGTGACGGCCGCGCGGATCGAACCGGGCCGCCGGGCGGAGTTCGAGCGCCGCTCCTACGAGTACGACCCCGAGTACGACGAGTTCTGGGTCGAACGGGAGTACCGCCGCCGCGCCGGCGACGTTGACTGTGCGGTGATGATCGAGGGCGGCTGGGAGGACCGCAACGTCATCCGCTGGGGGTCGACGCGGTTCTTCGAGGCGCTGAAGGCCGCCGACCACGACCCCGTTCGGCTGATCATGGGCGATTGGGGCCACAGCTACCCGGAGTACCCCGACAGCCGCGACCTCCAGCACGCCCTCTACGACGAGTACCTGCTCGACGGCGACGAGGCGTGGCTGGACGTCGACCCCTCGACGAACGTCATGGACCTGCCGGCCGCCGACGTCGAGTCGGCCTCGACCCCGCGGCAGCAGTTCGAGACGTGGCCGCCGGCCGACGCCAGCGAGTTCGCGCTGCCGTTCGTCGGCGGCGAGCCGGCGGCCGGCGAGCTCGGGCTCGTCGGTACCGACGCCGCGACCTGGGAGGACCGCTCGCCGCCCGTCTCCGAGGCCGACTTCTTCGAGGAGCGCGGCTCCGGCGACCGCTATCTGATGTTCGAAACGCCCGAACTCGACGACGGTCTATGGTTCACCGGCCGCGTCACCGCCGACCTGCTGGCGAACTCCACCGACGACACCTGGTACACGGCGGTCGTCTACGAACGGCGGCCCGACGGGAGCGTCCGGCCGTTCGCCCGCGGGGCGCGGAACTCGCTGTTCCGGAACGGCGACGTCGAGCCGGCACCGACGCCGACCGACGGGTCCTACCGCGTCGGCGTCGAGCCGTGGGACAGCAACTGGGAGCTGTCGGCGGGGTCGCGGCTCGGGGTCGTGATCGCCTCGGACAACGACGACTACGTCCGACACGACCCGACCAACCGGAGTTCGAACGAGCTCGTCCTCGGGGAGTCGGCACTGCGGTTCGAGGGGGTCGCCGAGGGCGTCGACGCGCCGTCGTTCCCCGACGCCTCGCTGTCGGCGACAATCGACTCCGAGACGTACACCGGCGGACAGACGGCCCGGGTGGAGCTGACCGTCGAGTCCGCCGGCGGGCCGGTCCGCGTCCGCGACCGGCTGCCGGACGACTGGACGGTCGCCGGCGGCGCCGTCACGACCGAGGAGGTCGCCGGGACGACCTACGTCGAGGCCGACGCGCCGGTCGCAGCGGGCGAGACGGTCACCTACTTCGCGGAGGCGCCCGCGACGCCGGAGGCGTCCGACGAGTACGCCTTCGGCCCGGCGGAGTACGGCGACGCGGGCGAGCTGTGGGCGACGGCCGACGGCACCGGCCGGACGGTGTACGTCGTCGGCGTCGAGACCTGACCTGGCCTGCCTCGTTTTAGCTCGAATTTTTGTGTGATGTGTTCCAGCGGACGTGCTGAACACACGGCGCGAGTATGGCACCCCAAGACGACAGAAACCAAGACATAGAGCGTCTCGAGGGCTTCTGGGTCGCTGCCCGTTCGATACACTGATTGTGGGAGACTCACTCGAGCCGAAGCGCAGGACTTAATAATTCTGGGTTTATTTTTAATATCATGGAGATTGCATATGTGTTCAGCAGTAGTGGTCAGACGGTCGATTACATTCTCGGTGATATGATCCTCCCGCAGTTAGAGCACGGCGGTCACGGGGTCGATGTGGTCGGAATGTTCTTTTTCCACGATAATACGTACGCGCTTCGGGCTGGCGACCCGCTGGGAGAGCGACTGACGACTGTTGCCGACGAGCAGGATATACTACTGATGCTCTGTGACCAATGCGCATTTAAGCGCGGCCTCGCCGAAGAAGTCGGGGAATTCGAGGGTGGACGAACACTGTATGAGCCCTATCAAACCGTCGATGGAGTGACTGTCGGATGTTTCCCTGATCTCTACGCGGCTCTCGGTGACGTGGGCGTCGATCAGGTCATTACGATTTGACCTCTCGGGGCCGTCGAGGAGCGGGCGGTCGGTGGTCGCCGGTGCCGGTCACCGTCGCCCGTCGGCCCGACTGGCCGAGCCGTTTTGTCGCTAGCCGGCCAACCGTCTCGCATGGAGGCCAGCGCCGAAACCGTCGTCGACCGTCCCCGGCGGGCGGTGTTCGAGTTCATGGACGTCCCGGAGAACCAGGCGCGCATCTCGCCGCGGCTGTCGACCGTCGAGACGGTCGGCGTCCTCGACGGCGGCGGCAAGCGCGCCCGGTACGTCTACCGGCTGTTCGGCGTCTCCTTCGACGGCGAGGTCCGGCGCCGACGGCGGCACACGGGTCACCTACACCGCCGACTACGACCTGGGGCTGCCGCGGGTGGTCGGACGGCTGGTCGCGCCACTGGCCGCGCGGTTCAACCGCCGCGAGCTCAAGCGGACCCTCGAGAACCTCGAGACCCGACTCTCGGGATAGCGTCGCCGTCAGTCGGTCCGTTCGGCGTCACCCTCTCTGTTGGGTGGTCGTTTTAGTACTGCTGCGTCGGTAATCCGGCTGCATGACATCGTTACCAGCGACTGCCGCATCGTTCGTATCGGTTCCGCTGCAGGAGTCGGCCAGTCAGGCCGATCTGTTCGAGTACATCCTCGGCGACGCGCTGCTCGCCAGCTCGCTGTACGTCAATATCGCGCTGGCGGGGCTGGCGATACTGGTTTTCGCCGGGCTGGCGCGGGGAATCGAGGACCCGCGGGCGAAGCTCATCGTCATCGCGACGATGACGGTTCCGGTGGTCTCGCTCGCGAGCTACACCGGTCTCGTCTCGGGACTGACGGTCAGCATCCTCGAGATGCCGGCCGGCCATCCGGCCGTCGACGGCTCCTACGTGACAGTCGGCGGCCAGGAGGGTGTCGTCTCGCTGTGGGGGAGGTATCTGACGTGGGCGCTGTCGACGCCGGCGATTCTACTGGCGCTCGGCCTGCTGGCCGGCTCGAACGTCACCAAGTTGCTGACGGCCATCGTCTTCGACATCGCGATGTGTGTCACCGGGCTGACGGCGGCGCTGACGACCTCCAGCCTCGCGCTGCGGTGGTTCTGGTTCCTGATGAGCTGTGCGTTCTTCGTCGTCGTCCTGTACATCCTGAGGGGCTGGCGCTGCTGCCGGTCGGGGTGACGTCGTGGGCCTACAGCGCCCTCGACATCGTCGCGAAGTACCTCTTCGGCTTCCTGGTCGTCCGCTACGTCGCCGACGAGCCGCGTGGCGTCATCGCCGGCGGTGACTACGGCGCCACCTCCGGCGTCACGCCGGCCGACGACTGAGCCGTATCGAAACGCATAAACTCGCCACCGACCCATCTTTCGTTGAGCCGAGGTAGCCTAGCCCGGCCAAGGCGGTTGCTTCGAGAGCAACTGTCCGTCAGGACTCGTGAGTTCAAATCTCACCCTCGGCGTTTCTACGACGAACCGACGCCGCGCAGTGCCGAGCCCAGCGAGACACGACCGAAGGGAGCGTCTCGATACAGGTGAGCGGCGAAGCCGCGAGCCCAGCGAGGCCTGCGCGAGACCCGTGAGTCGGAGAAGCGCCATCGTGGGTTCGAGCCCTGGAAGACGAGCGAAGCGAGTCTTCCTCCGGTTCAAATCTCACCCTCGGCGCTTTCTGTCGCGACCGACGGGCGAGGAGCGACGCGACGGGCGAGTCCATCCGCGACGGAACACGTCGTGAATCTAAACCCTGCCGGGCGCGCGCGGCGAACGCGAGCGGGCGAGCGCGTCCGGCTCCGGTCGAATCTCGACCCTCGGCGCTTTCCTTCCGCGCGAGCCCGCCGGCCGCCGGTGTGGAGGTGAAGCCCGGGCCGGAATCGGACTACCGACGCACGGTCGCACGAGCGGTTATCGCCGCCACGCCGTACCGCCGAGTGGAGTCCGGCCCGACGGACTCTTGTCCCGCCGAAGAGTGGACGAACGGCCGCGCGACGGATGCCGCGTCCGTTTCGCCGTGTCGCGTCCCCGTTTTCCTTCTCCTTCTCGACACCCGTCCTGAGGTCGCCACGCCGTCAAGGCTGGCGCGACCCGCCCCAAGAGAAAACATTTAAGCGACCCCGGTGACGGTCAGACGGAAGGTCGACTCGCGCTCGGTCGGCAGCGCGTCGGACGGTATCCGCCGACACGGGACGCATCACAGACAGCATGACACCGAACATAGGCCCCTCCAAGTTCCGCGCGGTCGTATCGTCACTCGTAGTCACCGTCGCCGTGCTCGCGGTGCTCGGACCCGCGACGGGCACCGTCGCCGCGCAGGACGACGCGAACTTCGAGGTAGATATCGACGAGACGAACGAGCCGGTGACCGAGGGTGACACGCTCGAGGTGGAGGTACGCGTCGAGAACACCGGCAGCGATACGACCAGCAAGGAGATCACCCTCGAGACCACCCGAGACGGAACCACGACGGAGCGCGACACCAGGACGGTGTCGCTGGACGGCGGCGCGTCCGTGACCCGGACCCTGAGCTGGGACACCGAGGACGGCGACGCGGGCCGGTACGCGATCAACGTTTCCAGCGAGGACGACTTCGACCGGGACGTCGCGCGGGTGACCGAGGTCTCGACGTTCGACGTCGACATCGACGGGACGAACGAGCCGGTGCGCGAGGGTGAGACCCTCACGATCGACGCGACAATCGAAAACGAGGACGACGCGTCGGACAGCCAGGTCGTGGAGCTGACGGTCGACGGGCGGACGTTCGACGACACGACGGTGAGTCTCGACGGCGGCGCCTCGGAGTCGGTGCAGCTGGAGTGGGAAACCGGACGGGGCGACGCCGGCGACTACGACGTCAACGTCTCCAGCGAAACGACGTCGGCTTCGACGCCCGTGTCGGTCAGGGTGGGGCCGTCCGCGACGTTCAGTCGCGAGCCGGCACTGCCGAACGTCAACGAGGCGGTCGTCTTCGACGCGAGCGGCTCGACGGACCCCGACGGGACCGTCGTCGAGTACCGTTGGGTCGTCGACGGACAGAACCAGTCGGGCGGCGAGACGCTGTCGTACACCTTCACCGAGTCCGGCGACCACGAGGTCCAGCTGTACGTGACCGACGACGACGGAGTGACGACCTCGGCGAGCCGGACGATAACGGTCAACGCCCGCCCCGAGGTGTCGTTACCCGAGGTCAACGCGACGACGGGTGACCCGACCGTCATCGAGCCGACGGTGAACGACGACGGCACCATCGCGCGGTACGAGTGGTACGTCGACGGCGAGCTGGTGACGACCGGGGCGACGCTGTCGTACGCCTTCACGGAGGGCGGGAGATACCAGGTGCGGCTGCGGGTCACCGACGACAACGGCGCGACCAGGGCGGCCTCGCAGGTGGTCCGGGTGTCGGAGGCGACGACGCCGACACCGACGCCGACGGCGACGCCGACCCCCACCGCCGATCCCGGTGGTCCCGATGAGCCGTCGGCGCCGAACCAGCCGGGCTTTGGCGCCGTGACCGCGATCATCGCGATGGTCGGGGCGGCACTGCTGGCCCGACGGCGGTAGGACGTCACACCCCGCCGTCGTAGTCGCCGTCGCCGGTGCGGTTCTCCGCGAACCCCCCGCGGATGGCGATCCAGCCGATGACCGACACGAACAGGACCGGCGGCAGCAGCAGGAACCCCCACAGGGGGTCGAGTCCCCACTGCAGTATCAGAAGCAGGTTGCCGACGCCCAGCGCGACGAAGGGGAGCACGACGAGCGTCGCCGCTTTCCGGCCCTTCCGGAAGCCACCGTCGTCTTGGCTGTCGTCGACGTCCATGCTCTATCTTCGTTCCGTGCCGACAAAAGCCGTCCGACCGGGGACGGCCGATGAGTTCATGGGAAACTTTGATATTACTCCAGCCACTGGTGTAAAATGGCGCCGGGCGCTGCGTCCGATTCCGACTCACCCGGCGCGACCCCCCACCCCCACCCCCCACCCCCCCGATTCCCCCTTTCCCCTTTCGGTCCACCCGTTCTTCGACCCTCAGCACCCGCCGAGCGACGCCTGCTCACCCGGTGGCTCCCGGTCGTGTCCGCGATGCCGCCGCGCCAGCAGATAACCGTCGGCTGGCCCCGAATCGAGCGGGTGGGCGTCCTGTATCCAGAAGGTGTGTCCCTGCGGGCTGGTTTCCCGAGCCCACTCGCGGGCCAGTCGCTTCGACTCGAAGCGGCGGTGGGGGCCGCGCTCGGCGACCCACTCCGCGGCCGCGCGGCTCGTCCGGCGGGCCGAGGGCTTGACCGCGACGAGGTACGCCTCGCCCATGCCGGAGACTGGGCCGGGGCACGCGAAAGCCTTTGGTGCCGGCCCTCCGACCTTCGGGCGATGACAAACGAGGCGAACGTCCAGGGCCTCGGAATCAGCGTCGACGACGGGGGCGAGGAGGGTGCTCCGGTCGTGGTGCTTCGGGCGCGCGACGAGGCGCTCCCGATCTTCATCAGCGCCGACCAGGCGAAGTCCATCTCCCACGCACTCGAAGAGCGACCGTTCAAGCGGCCGCTGACGCACGACCTCTTCGTGGAGATGCTCACCGAGTTCGGCGGCGCCATCGACCGCGTCCGCGTCGACGGGCTCTCGGAGAACACCTTCCTCGCGAAGATCGACGCCGAGCGGTACGCCGGCGGCGAGCGGACGAACGTGGTCCTCGACGCCCGCCCGAGCGACGCCATCGCGGTCGCGCTGCGGGTGGACTGCCGGTGGACCGCGGCCGGATGTCGGACGGCCTCGTCGACGAGGAGACTCCCCGGCGACGGCGACGACCGCTCGAAGAGGTGGGTCGTCTCCACCCGGCCGGCGACGTCGCCCAGCAGCTGGAACATCGCTGCGTGCCGGAGCCACCGGATCCGGTTGCCCGCGACTCGGAGGTCGCCGGTGAGAAACGCCGACGCCGGCGGCCGGCCGTCGACGACGGCCCGCCACGTCTCATAGTCCCCGTGGACGGTGAAGTCGGGGTCGCGGCTCGCCGGCGCCGTCAGCACCTCCGCGTCGGCGCAGTCGCCGCCGTCCAGCTCCAACAGGACGTGCAGCGCCCCGTCGACGACGTTCGTCTCGATCTGCTCCAGGAGCGCCCGCGACGACGCCGGGAGCTCCGCCCGGACCTCGTCGCCGACCATCGACGGCAGCTCCGACAGCGGCACGTCCGCCAGGCCGTCGCGGAGCCCTTCCGGCACCGCCACGACGCCGCCCGGCAGGTCCCCGACGGTCGTCTCTCCCAGCGGCAGGTCCGCGATGACGAGGTGGACGGTCCCGGCGAACTCGCCGTCGACGCCCGCGGAGAGGTCGTCGAGGGCGTCGCTCTCGTCGAGCAGCCGGGCGTATTCGTCCAGCCACGCTTCCGACGGATAGAGGTACATGGCCGATGGTATCGTCTAACGTCCGGAACCGGATATAAACCCGATGGACGTCATCGGCGGATCGGCCGGCCGACCGGCCGCCCTGCCGCCCCGGCCGCTCAGTCGTCGTACCGTTCGGCGGCCGACTCGAAGCCCGCCTCCTCCCGTTCGCGGCTCCGGCGGGCCTCCCGCTCGGCCAGCGCCTCCGGGTCAGGGTTGGCGTCGTCGTCGACCCGGGCCCAGGAGTCGTGGATCTTCGCGTGACACCACCGACAGAGGTAGACCGTTATTTCGTGGGCCGTCTCCTTGCGGTCGTCGTCGCGGTACTCGAGGTGGTGTTCCTCCAACAGCGGGCGCTCGTCGTCGTGGGCCAGCCGCCGCTCCTCGAGCCCACAGCGGACGCACTCTCGGGAGTGCTGGCGGGCCCGGAACTGCGGGCAGTCCCGCCAGTCCCACCCGTCGGCTTGTGGGTCGTCCCGATCTTCGCCCGCCTCGCCGCCGGGGGCGACGACCGGACATCGCAGGTCGTCGGCCCGCCGTTGTCGGGCGAACTCGGGGTCGTGGTGGCCGTGCTCGGCGGCGTACCGGCAGCGGCCGTCGTCGGTCAGGTGGTCGCACCGCTCGACGACCTCGTAGGGGTCGTCGACGCCGACGGAGGTTCCTTGCGGCGTCTTCTCCATGTCCGAACTGTGGTGTCGTCGGATTTCAACGCTCGGGTCGGCGACGGACCGGCGTGAAGCAACCGTCGTTCCGCTACCTCGGGGCCGTCGGCCTCCTGCTCGCGGGGCGCTGCTCGCGGCCTTCAGTCTCGACGCGTTCGGAGGTCCGCAGGTCGGGCTATTGCTGTCGACGGGCTCGACGTCGGTGGCCTCGCCGAGCTGTCCGTCGGCCCGGTCGTCGTCCCGTGGCGGCGGTTCGCGGCCGCGACGTACGTCCTGCTCGGCGTGTTGCCGCCGGCGGGGCTGCTTCCGCCGCTCGTCGCTGGCCCGGCCCCGGTCGCGGAGGCGGCGTCGTTCGTCGTCGCCCGTGTCGGCGCGGCCGCGATGCTGCTTTTCGGCGTCGACGTCGCCCGCGGCGGCGAACACCTCGAGGTCACTCCGGACGTCGAGCGGGTCGTCGGCCGGTGAGCAGCGTCGAGACGGCGGGAGGCTTTTGCCCGGCGGCGACCGACGGCCGGCGTGCGCGTCGTCCACGAGGCCGGAGAGGGACCCCGCGAGCTGGCCGGCGATGTCGAGGTGGCCGATGGGCTCGTCTCGAAGGGGCTGGGACTGATGTTCCGGCGGTCGGCCCCCGACGACTACGCGCTCGTGTTCCCCTTCGACGGCCCCGGCAAGCGGAGCCTGCACATGGTGGCGGTACCGTTCGACATCGACGCCCTCTGGCTCGTCGACGGCGAGGTCCGGCGGGTCGAGCGGCTCGCCGCCTGGACCGGGCTGGGCCGGGCGCGGGCCGACACTGTCGTCGAACTGCCGGCCGGTGCCGCCGACGGCGTCGCGGCCGGCGACGCCGTCCGCGTGGAGGGGCTGTAGCCATCCGCCCGGTGTGCCGGTCGTATTTAATTGAGCGATGCTGGCTGAAAATCCACCGCCAGGCGGGACTGGAAGGGGCTGGGCTCTCGGCGAGCGAGACGATACAAGGACCACAGGACGCAGTCCGAGGACCGTGGTTCGAAAGACGGCTCGTGGAGCCGTCTTTCGTCATCCCGGAGATCTGCGATTTCCAGAGACAGCGAGTCGCAGCCGCCGAGAGCGCAGGGGCTTCCGAGGTCTCGTTCACTCCGTTCGCACCGTATTCGCCCTTAATTAAGCAGTACCGGTATGCCGGTGGTGTTCAGGTAATACTCCGAGTTATTCGGTCATCCACCGAAGCCCCCTCCTGCTCGCCGGTGTACGCTCGCTGCGCTCCTCGCTTCGCTGCGGTGCTTGCGTCGCCTACCCCGGCGAGCAGTCGGCCCCTTCGGAATTCCCGCCCGACGCCAGCTGACCGGCCGCCTTCGCTTATCTAAACATCGCCAGTGTGCCAACCCGTAGATTCATACCTCCCCCTCGCCTCGTGTGAGATGATGACTCTCAACGAGGATAGAGGAAGTCGCCGCGCGGCGGCTGATCGAGAAATCCGACGGTTCGACCGCTTCTGAGGCGCGGGGTCCCTTCGGCGCGCACCCGGCCAGCGTCCCGCTCGACGGCCGCGAGGTACGGGTTCTGGACACGACGCTGCGGGACGGCGAGCAGGCGCCGGGCGTCTCGCTGTCGGCCGACGAGAAGGTCGACGTCGCCCGTCGGCTGGACGCGGCGGGCGTCGCGGTCGTCGAGGCCGGCAGCGCCTGTACCGGCGCCGGCGAGCGGGCTGCCATCTCGCGGGTCGCCGACCTCGGGCTGGACGCCCGGGTGACGAGCTTCGCCCGCGGCGTCCGGCGAGACGTCGACCTCGCCGTCGACTGCGGCGTCGACGGCGTCAATCTCGTCGTTCCCGCCAGCGACCGCCACGTCGAGGGGAAGCTCGACACCACCCGCGAGCAGGTGATCGCCGACACCGTCGAGCTCGTCGAGTACGCCGCCGGCCACGGGCTGTGGGTCGAGGTGCTCGGCGAGGACGGCTCCCGGGCGGATCTCGAATTTCTCGAGGAGCTGCTCGGGGCGGCACTGGAGGCCGGCGCCGACCGGATCTGTGCGCCCGACACCGTCGGCCACGCGACGCCCGATCGGGTCTTCGAGCTCTACGAGCGGCTCTCGGCGCTCGGGCCGACGTCGGTGCACACCCACGACGACATGGGGCTGGCGGTGACGAACGCCCTAGCCGGCGTCGCCGCGGGCGCCGACCTGGTCCACGCGACGGTCACCGGCGTCGGCGAGCGGGCCGGTAACGCCGCCCTCGAGGAGGTCGCTATCGCCCTCGAACACGGCTACGGCGTCGAGACGGTCGACACCGAGCGGCTGTACGACCTCGGAGAGGCGGTCGCGGCGGCGACCGGCGTCCCGCCGGCGCCGAACAAGGCCGTCGTCGGCGAGAACGCCTTCACCCACGAGTCCGGCATCCACACCGACGGGACGCTAAAGGACGACGCCATGTACGAGCCGTACCCGCCGGAGACGGTGGGCCGGACCCGCCGGCTCGCCCTGGGGAAGCACGCCGGCCGGGCCGGCGTCGCGGCCGCCCTCGAGGAGCACGGCGTCGAGGTCGCCGACGAGGAGTTGGACGAGGTGGTCGCCCGGGTGACGGAGCTGGGCGAGCGGGGCACGCGCGTCACCGACGCCGACCTGCTGACCGTCGCCGAGGAGGTCCAGGGCCGGGGCCGGGACCGCGACCGGCGGGTCGAGTTGCTGGACCTCACGGCGGCGTCCGGCAGCGGCACGCCGACGGCGTCGGTCCGGCTGGCGGTGGACCGCGAGGCGCTGGACGGTCGGGGACGGCCGGGCGGTGGGTCGTCGACCGGCACGGACGAGCGGGTCGCCTCCGGCACCGGCTCCGGGCCGGTCGACGCCGCCATCGCCGCCGTCCGGGAGGCGCTGGGCGGCGACGCCGCGACGCTGGACTCCTATCACGTCGACGCCATCACCGGCGGCACCGACGCCGTCGTCACCGTCGAGGTGGCGATGTCCCGCGGCGACCGGAGCGTCACCGTCGCCGCCGCCGACGCCGACATCACGGCGGCGTCGGTACGGGCGATGGTGGACGCGATGGACCGGCTGCTGGCTGAAGAGCCGGCGCCGTCGGCCGACGACTGACGACCGGCGACCGACGACCGATGCGGCCGTCGCGGTCGTCTCCCCCGGCGCCCGGACGGTCCCGCTCGTTTTATCGGGCGGTCGCGTCTACGCCGCGACATGGAGCCGCTGTCGACGCACGGCGATTTCGTGGTACCGCTGCGGTTCGTGCTGGGGCTCGTCGCCGCCGGCCTCGGTCTCGCGGTCATGGACGCGGTGATGCCGCGGCTACCGGAGGGCGAGACGGCGCCGCTGGTGGCGTCGGGGGTGCTCACCCGGACGCACCCCGACGAGGCCCCGCGCCGGCTGGCGACCGTCGTTCACTACGTCGCCGGCCTCCTGACGGGGCCGCTGTTCGTCTGGCTGCTGCTGGTGACCGAGGGGTTCTTCGAGCCCGGAATCGTCGCGACGGCCGCCGCCGACCTCGCGCTGTTCGTGCTGATGGTCGGCTTCTTCGCCGTCGTCGTGCTGCCGCGGTCGGCGGTCGAACCGTACCGCGTCGGCACCATCCGGCGCGACTGGGCGGCTTCGGCGGCGGCGTACCTGCTCGCGGTCGTGCCGGTCGTCCACGCCGGCTCGACGCTGCTGTAAACTACCCCGCCCTACTTGCCGCCTTTGGCGGCTTCTTGAGGGCGGGGCGTTCCCACAGAGGTTTCGGCCCTGCCCCCGTGCATGGACGAGGCGCGACCTTCGGTTGCAGTCGCGTCATCCCGGCCGAACAGCGCACGTAGGGGTGCGACGCCGCACATGCGCCCGCCGAGACTTGCACGGGCGGATACGAGTGGTTTCGTCAAAAAGGTATGCCTCGACCCCGTCGTCCGCATCGCGCACACCGAGAACTTCCATTCGCGTCGGTTTCCTCCCCACCCTACTCACTCGCTCCGCTCGTTTCTTGAGGGTGGGGCATCTATCTTATCTTCTGGTGACGCCGCGGCCGGTCAGACGGCGTAAGGGTCGAACTCGAGGTCGGCGGCGGGGGCGTGGTCGTAAGCCGTCCGGAAGCGGGCGGACAGCGTCTCGGCGGCGTCGGTGAACAGCATCGCGACGCCGAACGGCGCGGCGTACGTCGTCGCGTCGGGCGGGTCGGGGTCGACGAACAGCGCCTCGGCGGCGGGGGCGTCGACGCCCGGCACCGACCGGAGCTCCGACTCCATCGGAACCAGCCCGGCGACGACGTTCGGGACGAAGGCGCCGTTCGGCAGCGGCTCCCGCGGCTGGACGAGACAGGCCCCGACCGGCTCGTCGTCCTCGGTGAGGACGGCGTACGCCGGGCTCTCGCGGCCGTCGCCCCAGAGGTCGCCGGCGACGGCCGGCGGGTCGGCGTCGACCGCGAAGGACATCTCGACGCCGCCGACGCGCTCGAGGACCTCGAGCCGCCACGGCTCCTCGTCGGCGTCGGCGTCACCCGACAGCGTCGCCTCGACGAGGTCGCCCGTCCGGAGCGCGTCGACGTCGGCCTGCTGGTCTGGGTAGCCCGTCTCGTAGACCGTGTAGAGCCGCGCGGCCTCGACGTCGTAGAGGTTCAGATGCCGGACGCTCTCGACGACGCGGAAGACGCGGAACCGACTCGAGCGGCTGTCCATACCGCACGAAGGGCTCCCGGACTGGAGAACCCTTGGTTCGGAGCCGTCCCCACGGCTCCGAGCCCTACCGGGCGCTACGGACGCCACGTAGCGGACGTTTGCTTGCAGCCGTCGGGCACCGAACACGTATCGAACGGAATCGACAGACGGGCGTTTCTCTGCGGGCTGGCGGCGGAGCGGCGGGAACCGAGACATCGTCGCCGTCCGTCGGGGAGCTGCCCGGGGCGATCGCGGCCCATCAGATCCTTTTTGTCCGCCGGCGCGGTACGGACGCTCGATGACGCGCATCGTCGTGGTCGACAACCACGGGCAGTTCACGCACCTCGAGGGGCGAGCGCTCCGCGACCTGGGGGTCGACGCCGACATCGTCGACAACGAGACGCCGCCGGGAGCGGTCGACGCCGACGGGGTCGTCCTCTCCGGCGGGCCGGACATGGACCGGGTCGGACGCGCCCCGGAGTACCTCGAGGCGGACGTCCCGGTATTGGGCATCTGTCTCGGGATGCAGCTCATCGCCGAGGAACTCGGGGGGGCAGTCGACTCCGGCGACTACGGCGGCTACGCCGACGTCACCGTCGAAATCGAGGCCGACGACGACCCCCTCGTGGGGTCGCTGGCGCCCGAAACGCGGGTGTGGGCCAGCCACGCCGACGAGGTGACGGAGCTGCCCGAGGGGTTCGTCCGGACCGCCAGAAGCGACGTCTGCGGCATCGAGGCCATGAGCGACCCCGACCGGGAGCTCTACGGCGTCCAGTGGCACCCCGAGGTCGCACACACCGAGGAGGGCGAGGCCGTCTTCGAGAACTTCCTCGCGGTCTGCGCCGACGGAGCCTGAGCCTGAGCCTGAGCCGCGCGGGCGGCTCGGCGTCGTCCGAGTCCCGAGCCCTTTAACCCCGTCCGGGCCGCTCGCTCGAACGATGACACAGTCCCAGGGAGACCTGGCGTCGCTGTCGCGGTTCGTCTTCCGGACGCCGGACTGGTCAGCCAGCCTGCTGGCGGCGCTTCTCATCGCGGCCGTCGCCGGCATCGCGGCCTTCAACTCGGAGTTCGTCCTCGACGACGCCTACCAGGGGATGCTGTACATCGCCGTCCCGACCGTCGTGGCCGCCGTCGCGACGCCGTGGTTCGACCGCCGGGTCGGCGGCAAGCTGACCTACAACCGCTCGGCACTGCTGGCGCTGGTCTGTGAGGTCGTCCTCGTGGTGTTCATGGTCGCCAGCGCCGTCGTCGCCGCCCTCACCGACCTCCGACAGGTGTTCATCTTCGACGCGCTGGTCGTCGGCCTGGCGTCGGTGTTCGCGCTGCGGCTGTTCGTCATCGTGGCCGTCTCCCGCCGGTCGCTGCTCGTCGCGTCCGTTCCGGCGAGCATCCAGACGGTCACCGCCGCGGCCCTTGGGTTCGTCTACAGCGGCGTCATCCGGACCCGCGACGTCGGCGGCCCACTGTTGCGAACCTACCTCTCACGGACCGGCGAGGCCCCGCCGAAGCTGAGCGTCATCCGGCCGTATCACTTCCTCGTCCTCGTTGCCCTCTGTGGGGTGTACGCCGTCGGCGTCTACGTCTTCGTCGTCAGCATCGATCGGCCCTGGCGGCGGAGCCTCGGGGTGTCGGTGCTGGACTTCATCCGCGGCTTCGTCGGCCACATCGCCGAGGGGAGCCGCGAGCTGGAGTCGTTCTTCGAGCAGCTGGGCGAGGCGGCGGTCGTCCCCGTCACGGTGCTGGCCGTCCGGCGGTCGGACGGCACCGAGAAGGCCCGGTTCGTACTGCCGATGATACATCCGGGGCCGATGGGCGAGATCGGCGGCGGTAACCTCCCCGAGCGGGTCGCCCGTACCGCCGACGGGCTGGCGTTCCCGCCGCACGCCACCGCCGGCCACGACTTCAACCTCGTCACCGAGCGGGAGGTCGACACCCTCATCGACGCCGTCGACCGCGCACACGATTGCATCGACTACGTCGACCGGGCGACACCGCCGGTCCGGGAACGGGAAGGCGAGTCGAAGCTGCTCGGACAGGCCGTCGGCGGCGACGCCCTCGTCGTCGCCACACACGCGCCGGGCTGTGCCGACGATGTCGACTTCTCCGTCGGGCTGTCGACGGCCGCCGAGGCCCGCGCCGCCGGCCTGCGCGACGTCATGCTCGTCGACGCCCACAACTGCAACGACGGACTCGAAGGCGACGGCATCGGCCACGTCGTCCCCGGGTCGCGCCGCTCCTTCGACATGATGGAGGCGGCCCGTCGGCTCGGCGACCGGCTGGTCGGCGCCGACGAGCGGCCGCTCCGGGTCGGCGTCGCCTGGGACGCTACCGACTGGGAGCCCGAGGAAGGGATCGGCCCGCTGGGGGTCCGCGTCGCCGTTTTCGAGGTCGGCGAGGGCGACGACGCCGTCCGGACGGCCTACTGTCTCGTCGACGGTAACAACATGGACCCCGGCGTCCGGGAGGAGTTGCTGTCGGCCGTCGACGCCGACGCGGCCGAAGTGATGACGACCGACACCCACGTCGTCAACACGATGGAGGCGGCCAACCAGGTCGGCGGTGACGTCGGCGTCGACGAGCTGACCCGGGTCGTCGAGTCACTCGTCGCCGAGGCGGCGGCCGACCTCGAACCCGTCGAGGCCGGGATGGCGACCGAGCACACCGAGGTGACCGTCTTCGGTAACGACCGCACGGAAGCGCTGGCGTCGACGGCCAACGCGATGGTGCAGATGGGCGGGGCGGTGCTGGCGCTGGTCGTCGCCGGAGCGATGGCCGCCAGCCTGCTGATACTGCTGCTGGCGGGCTAATCGAAGAGGTCGTCGACGGCGGCCTCGGCGGCCTCGACGGCCTCGCCGGCCACCGCGGCCGGGTCGGGGTCGTCCGGGGCGTTCAGATAGACGTCGACGTCGAGACGGCCGTCCTCGAAGTGGACCGTCACGTCGAGGTCGCGCACCTCGGATTGCTTGTATCGGGAGAAGACAAGTCCCTCCGCGGCGTCGGAGGCGGCCTCGACGACCGCCTCGTCGGTCGGCTCGCCGGAGTCGTCGGTCACGCCGTCAGTCGCCGCCGGCGCCCGGACCGCCCGGGCCCATCGCGCCGCCGCCGGCGCCCTGCAGCATGTTCTGCAGCTCCTCCTGGAGCTCCTCGAACTGCTCCTGGACGCGGTTTTCCTGCTTCTGGAGCGTCTGGACGCGCACCTCGAGGCTGTCGACCTTCTCCTCGAGGTCCTCTTCGGCCTCGTCGTATCCCGTCTCGATGAGCAGCTCGCCGACCTCGCGGTACATCTGGGTCTCGCCCTCGATGTCGTCGAGCGTCTCCAGAGCCGTCTCCGATTCCTGAAGCTGCGTCTCGGCCTGCTGTTTCTGTTGTGCGACCTGCTGTGCCGTCTCCTGGAGGTCCTGGAGCTCCTCGATTTTCTCCTGGGCCTCAGGCGGAAGATTACCCTGCATGTGTGATAATTCGGCTTCGCGACTGAAAAACCCCCGACCTTTCGACCGCCCGGCCCGCGGCGGCCGCTCAGGGGGCCCGCCAGTCGACGGTCGCTGCCCGGCCCCGTAGCAGTGGATTGACGACCACCTCGAGGGTGCGGTCGGCGACGGCCGGCGTGAACGGGGCGGCCGCCAGCAGCCGCGCCACGTCCGTCCGCGGGACCGCCCCCCACAGCCGGCCACCGGGGTCGGCGACCTGCGCCGCGTCGGTTCGCGGGCCGGGCGTCAGCACCCCCGGCCGCAGCACCGTGTGTCGCAGCGGCGCCGTCCGGAGGGCGGCCTCGGCGTCGGCCTTCGCGCGCTGGACCGGGCCGATGAACAGGTCGAAGGCGGCCGCCAGCGGGCTGGCGGGGTCGTCGCCGACGCCCAGCGCCGACTCCATGACGAACGCCGTCGTGCCGGCGTCGGCCGCCGCCGCGATCAGGTTCCGGTTGCCGGCGCCGTCGACGAACTCGTCGGCCGTCAGGACGGTCCGCGGCGAGGAGCCGACGGCGCTGACGACCGCGTCGACGTCGGCGACCGCCCGCTCGGCGTCGCTCCGCTCGAGCAGGTCGCCGACGACCACCTCGTCGGCGCCGCGCCGCCGGAGGCGGTCCCGCTTCGACTCCGACCGGGTCAGCGCACGCACCGTCGGCGGCCGCCCGTCCAGGTACGACAGCACCTGCCGGCCGGTGTCGCCGCTGGCACCCGCCACGAGGAGTCGGGTCGACGCCGGCTCGAGCGCGTCGTCGTCGCCGTCGCTCATACCCGTCGTTGGGGCCCCGGCGACAAAACCCTCTCCGCCGCGGCGGGCGCCGCCGACTCACCGACGCCGACCGTCGCAACAGATTTGACCCTGGCGACTGATCACATTATCATCCCCGGGGCTGGGCCGCCGCACGCGCCACGTCGGGCCGGGCCGATCCCCGCGCGACCCCGAGATGACGACCGACACGAACGACCCGGAGGCGGAGACACCGGGCACGGACACGAACACGGACACTGACACCGACACGGGCATGGACGCCGACGCGGAGGTGGCCGTCGTCGGCGGCGGCGCCGTCGGGACGCTGACGGCGCTGTCGCTGGCCCGGCGGGACGCCGACGTGACGCTGTTCGAGGCCGGCGAGATCGCCGGCGGCGCCAGCGGCGGCGCAGCCGGCATCTGTTACGACGCCTTCGCGGACCCTGTCGACGCCGAAATGGCCGCCGAGGCCATCTCGATTCTCCACGACCGCGACGCGATAGCCGACCTGCCATACGTCTGGTTCGCCCGCGAGGGCGACGAGCGGAGCGCCGGGGCGATCCGCGAGGCGGTGTCCCGGATGCAGGACAACGATCGTGCGGTAGCGATCGTCGACCCCTCGGAGCTCGGCGCGCGCTGGCCCGGGCTCCGGACCGACGACCTCGCGGTCGCGGCGATCGCCCGCAACGCCGGCGTCGTCGACACCGCGGCGTTCACCCGCGAGACCGCGCAGTTCGCCGTTTCGGCCGGTGCCGAGGTCCGGACCGGCACGCGGGTCCGGCTCGACGGCGACGGCCGCGTCGACGGCGATGCCTACGACGCCGTCGTGGTCGCCGCCGGCGCCCACACCGGCCGGCTGCTCGACGGCGCCGACCTCCCGCTGGCGGTCGAGGCCTACCGGGTCCAGGCGTACCTCTCGGAGCCGACCCCACTGTCCGACCGCCTGCCCGCGCTGTACGACGCGACGGAGGGGTACTACGCCCGCCCGTCCGACCGCCAGGTGCTGGTCGGCGACGGGACCGTCCCGGAGCCACAGGACCCGACCGACTGGAAGCGGTCGGCCGACGGCTGGTTCCAGGGCGACTGCGCGACGTACCTCGAAACGGCCGTCGGCGAGCCCCTCGGCGAGCGGCGCTCCTGGGCCGGGCTCTGCACCGCGACGCCGGACGGCGACCCCCTGGTCGGCGAGCGGGCGCCCGGAATCTACGTCGCGACCGGCTTCCAGGGCCACGGCTTCATGCGGGCGCCGGCGGTCGCCGAGCGGCTCGCCGGGCAGGTGCTCGGCGGCGACGGCGTCGACGCCTACGACCCGACCCGGTTCGACGGCGACGAGTCCTTCGAGATCGTCGAGGGGATGTCGCCGGACTCGGAGTGACCGCCGGTCGCGATCACTTCCGACGACCGAACGACACGACGGCGAGCAGCACCGCCGGCGCCGCGACGGCGACCGTCGCAATGAACCCCAACTGGTCGACGAGGCCCGTGTCGACGTGTCGACGCCCGGTTCCGTCCCGGTCGGCGTCGTCGCTCGAGGTCGACCCCCATCGACCCGATCCGAGCCGGCGGGTCACGGCCTCCACGGGTTGAAGTAGCGGGCCGAGCGGGAAACGTCTCGGCTCGTCGAGATTGGGGAGGCCGGGGATTGACCCGGACGCGCGCGGCAGGTGTCCGCGCCGGTCCGGAGCGCGCGCCCGGCTTCCGGACGGCGAGTCCGTCCGGTCCCGCCTGCGGCGTTCACGGCGATATTCCCCCACGTAAGTTGTTTCTATCTGAAACGTTAAGAAACCGCTGAGCGAACGCTCGGAAGGGTTACGTGTACATGAGCGACACCGACGACGAAACCGGAGACGGCTCTCAGGAACGTGCGGCGTCCGGCGCCCCCAAGTCCGGGCGAGCGGTCCCGAACATGTTCTCGGCCGGCGAGATATTCGAACGCGTCATCGCCAGCGCGGCCGAAGAGATAGACTCGGGCAAGAAGACCCTGTTTTTCAGCGGTGTGACGGCCGGCTTCGCCATCGTGATACCAGCTCTACACCGAGAACACGCTGCCGCCGGTGGCGCTGGTCCTGGCACGCCGCGCCAGCTACCCGATGCTGATACGCGTCTGGGGGATCGTCATCGTCGGCAACCTCGTCGGCGCGGCGCTCGGGGCGTATCCCCTCGCCGTCACCGAGGTGCTCTCCCCGGAGGCGATGGAGGCGGGCCAGGAGTTCACTGAAAAGGGCCTCGAACACGGCTGGCTGACCGTGTTCACCAAGGCGGTCTTCGCCGGGTGGCTCGTCGCCGGCATCGTCTGGCTGGACCACGCCGCCCAGGACACCATCTCCCGTCTCCTCCAGGTGTACGTCATCTTCTACACCATCGCTGCGGCCGAGTTGTACCACGTCATCACCGCCGCGGCCGACGCCTTCTTCTATCTGTTCGTCACCGGGGCGAGTCCGGTCGTCGTCTTTTCGACGTACTGGCTCCCGATACTCCTCGGGAACACGGTCGGCGGCGTGCTGCTGTTCACGCTGGTCAACTACGCCCGGATGGACGATTCGGACCTGTCGGACAGCTCCCTGCTGAGCCCCCGAGAGATGTTCCTGAGCTGGCGCGGCGGTCCGGACAAGCTGTAGGCGGAAACGACCCGCTCCGTCGGCGTTTCGTCGGACCGGCCGGGCCGGACGGGTGAACGACCATCGCTTCGAGGCGGTGGCTCGAACGGGCCGGCGTGGCGCGGCGGCGACGGACCGCCGATGGGAAGTAGTCCGTCACTCCGGCGCCGGGTCCTCCGCCTCTACGATGCGGGTGTTGTCGAACTCCTCGACTGACCCCTCTTTCCGGACCTGGACGGGGCCGCCGGGGAGCGACGGGTCCTCGGCCCCCGGGTCGGCGGGCCGGGAGACGGCTGTCACGTCGTCGAAGACCAGTTCCCGCCGCTGCACCGGCGAGTCGTCGTACTCGACGGTTTCCCAGGTGTCCGCGTCCAGGTCCAGTTCCTCCCCGAAGTACGACGTGGGCATACTGATAGAGATGGACTAGCACGTTTCCGGAATCATTGCGCAGCGAAATATGACTTTCGCTAACACTTTCGGGGCGACCCGACCGGCAGCCGGTCCGGTGGTGGATGCCGGGGGCCCAACCGTCGAATCGTAGTGATTACTGCAACTGTGTACCGATACGACCGCATGCCGTCGTGCGGTCGATACCGAAGCGATGTACAGCAGTCGCTATCGGTCGGCGACGACGTCGTCGTGGTACGCCAGGTACTGGGCGCCGACCTCGTGGTCGTCGACGGTCGGAAGCGTCCGGCCGGACATCTCCGAGTCGTAGGTGTGGTTGACGGTCAGCGTCCGTGGGTCGACGGTGACGGTTCCGTGCTCGAAGTCGGCACGGTGGTTCGAACACAGGAACAGGGCGTTCTCGGCGACCGGCCCGCCGTGTGGCGCCGCCGTCGGCGTGGGATAGTGGACCGTCGAGTGTCCCGCCTCGGGACCGCGCCGGCGCCGGTCGCCACACACCATGCAGGTGTCGTCGCACCGGGCCCGCAGTTCCCGCTCGATGGCCTCCTGGTCCGTCCGGGGGTGTCCTCGCTCTCTCCGTCGGACGCGTCACTCCCGGTAGCGGGGACCCATTCGACGGGGCCGCGTCTACGGGGTCCGCAATCGACGGCGTCTCGGTGGCCGACCCCGGGGGCCGTCAGCCCCTCGGTCGTGGCGACGAGTCGTCGGCTCTTCGGCGTCAGTTCGTTGACGCCGTCCTCGCGGTCGAGGTATCCGAGCGTTTCGAGCCACGTTCGGTAGTCGCGGGCCAACCCCGGGCCGGGGTGACGTCGCCTTCGACCGTCGTCGATAGGAGGTCCGCCGCCTCGACGTCGGTGAGCGGGCGGACCGCGAAGCCCTCCAGTACTGTCCCGAAGCCTGCTACGTCGGCGGCGAGCGCCTCGTACAGTACGCCCTCGTCGTGGATGTCCAGGTGCTCGCGGCCGTACCGACCGGGCTCCACTCGGTACCGTGGCCGTCGAGGATGTCGGCAGATCCGAGGAACTCGAGGCTGCGCCCGGCGGCATCGGTCGAAGACCAGTCGAAGAGTCGCTCCAGCAGCGACTCCCGGTCCAGTCCGCCGTCGGTCGCCCGGAGCAGGTCCCGCAGGGTCGCCGGGTCGGGCGGCCGCCGGGGATCGTCGATTCCGGCGGCCCATGTTACATACGAGCCACTCGCTGGACCACTCGAACGGCCGTCCGCGGCCCGGCCGGCGGCTGACGGCCGACGACCGAGAAGACGCCCGTGTGGCCCGGTCAGGCCGACTCGGGCGCGTCGGCGTCGCCCTCGCCGCCCGTCTCGACGTCGGCTTTGGGGATCAGCACCTCGAGGGTTCCCTCGTCGGTGAGCGTCGCCTCGGCATCGTCGGCGTCGACGTCGGTGCCCTCCGGCAGCGTCGCTGATCCGCTCAGCGAGAGCCCCCGGCCCGGGAAGCGGACGTCGTACCCCTCGTGGAGCTCGCGGAACCGGTCGACCCTGACGGTGACCGTGTCGTCGTCGAACCGGACGTCGACGTCGCCGGCGCGGGCGCCCGGGGCGTCGAACACCGCGAGATAGGCGTCGTCGCCTTCCAGCAGGTCCGTCGAGAGCGGGCGCCGCTCCTGGACCCGGCCGGCAGCCCGACCGATACCGTCGAGGACGACCCGGCCGATGGACTCGCCGACCTCGCGGATCATACGTCCAGCGCCTCCAGGCCGTCGGCCTCGCCGCAGTACGGACAGTCGAACGCCTCCGCGCCGGTGCCGTCAGGCATCGAGTAGCGGTAGTGGAGTTCGAACATGTCGAGGTCGCAGTCGTCGCGGGTGCAGACGACCTCAAGCGTCTTTGGCATGTCCGGCGGTAGGGCCGCGCCCGGCCGGGACATCTGGCTGGCCGACGGGCGACTGGACGGTGACCGCCTGGATGTGACGGCCTGTCGGCCCGCCGCCGAGGCGTTCGGCGCGACCGCGAGGGGTCGGGTGCTGTCGGCGCTCAGTGACGCGCTCCGGAACCGCCCGGGGACGACCGGCCTCGACGTCTCCTTCGGGCTGCCGGCCCCGCTGCTGCCGGCGGCCGTCGACGACTGGATCGACGCCGTCGCGTGGTTCCGCGAGGAGTTCAACGGGGACGACGCCGGCGAGATGCGCGAGACGCTGAAGGACCGCGCCCGCGAGTGCGAGGGCGACGGCGTCGAGTTGAAGCGCCGGACCGACCGGGCCGTCCGGGCCAACTCCCCGTACAGCTTCATCACCTACTACCAGACGCTGTACGGGCTCCGGGAGCTGCTCGCGCCGTTGGTCGCCGACGGCGCCGTCTCGGTGCCGCCGATGCAGTCCGCCGGCGAGCGGACCGTCCTGGAGGTGTACCCGGCTGGGACGCTCCGCCGGCTGGAGACCGTCGACGAGGGGTACAAGGAGCCCACCGACGAGGCGGCGGCCGCGCGGGCGGAGATACTGACCGCCCTGGAGACGGCGTCGGACCTCGACGTCGCCGTCGCGGAGCCGGTCCGGGAGCGGGCGGTCGCCGACGACGGCGGCGACGCCCTCGACAGCGTCGTCGCCGCGGTCGCGGCCGCCCGGGCCGCCGTCCGGGAGTTTGAGCCGCCGACGCCGTTCGACCCCCGCGAGGGCTGTATCTACGTTTGACCCCCATCCGTGCCGGTTTTACGCCTCGGCGTCCTCGATACTGATATGAAGGATCCGGCGGAGATCGACGTCACGATCGTCGACGGATACGTCGACGAGCCGGCGCACTTCGGCGTGCCGCCGTTCGTCTCGACGTACCCGCGATTCGCCGCCGGGGCCGCCGTCGACGCCGGCGTCCCGCCCGGCCAGGTGACGTACCACACCATCGACGAGCTCCGCGAGGACCACGACCGGAAGCGGGACGTCGCCGACGCCGACCTGTTCGTCTACGTCGGCGGGATGACCGTCCCCGGCAAGTACGTCGGCGGGACGCCCGCCGAACCCGACGAGGTGCGCGAACTCGCCTGGACCGCCGAGGGGACGAGCGTCATGGGCGGACCGGTCCGGTTCGGCATCGGCGACGCCAACGAGGGCGCCACCGAGACCGAACGGCAGACCCTCGACTACGACTTCCTGGCGCTGGCCGACGTCGAGGCCGCCGTCTACGACCTCGTCCACGGCGGCCTGGAGGGCTTCGAGGACCGCTACCGCGACAACGACGAACTCGACCGGTGGGCGCGGAAGGGTGCCTTCGTCGTCGAGCAGCATCCCGATCACCCCGATTACCTCATCTGCGAGCTGGAGACCTCGCGGGGGTGTCCGTACCGGTGTTCGTTCTGCACCGAGCCAATGTACGGCGACCCCGACTTCCGGACGCCGGGCTCGGTCGTCGGCGAGGTGGACGCCCTCGCCGACCGCGGCGTCCGGCACTTCCGGCTCGGCCGACAGGCCGACATCCTCGCGTACGGCGGTGACGGCGAGGCGCCCAACCCCGGAGCGCTCCGGGAACTGTACGGCGGCATCCGCGAGGTCGTCCCCGACCTCGGGACGCTGCATCTCGACAACATGAACCCCGTGACAATCACGGAGTACCCCGAGCTGTCCCGGGAGGCGATCCGTGTCATCGCCGAGCACAACACCCCCGGCGACACCGCCGCCTTCGGCCTGGAGTCGGCCGACCCGCTCGTCCAGGAGAAGAACAACCTGCTGGTGACCGCCGAGGAGTGTCTGGAGGCCGTCCGCGTCGTCAACGAGGCCGGCGGCTGGCGACCGGGGGAGGAGCGCGAGGCGCAGAGCGCCTCGGGGAGCGGGACGGAGCCCCGCGTACGAGGGCCGTCCGTCGACCCCGACGCCGACCGACTCCCGAAGCTCCTGCCCGGCATCAACCTCGTCCACGGTCTCGAGGGCGAGCGTCGAGAGACCTTCGAGTTCAACAAGCGGTTCCTACATGACGTCTACGAGGAGGGGCTGATGGTCCGGCGCATCAACATCCGGCAGGTGATGGCCTTCGAGGGCACCGACATGGCCGAGACGGGCGCCGAGATCGCCGAGGACCACAAACAGCTGTTCAAGCGCTACAAGCAGGAGGTCCGCGAGGAGATCGACCGGCCGATGCTGCGGCGGGTCGCGCCGCCGGGGACCGTCCTGCCGGACGTCTACCTTGAGTACCACCAGGACGGCAGGACCTTCGGCCGGCAGTTGGGCACCTACGCGCTACTGGTCGGGATTCCCGGCGAGCGGGAACTCGGCCGGACGATCGACGTCGCGGTCACCGACTACGGCTTCCGGTCGGTCTCCGGCGTCCCGTACCCACTGGACGTCAACGACGCCTCGATGGACGAACTGCGGATGCTACCCGGCGTCGGCAGACAGCGCGCCGGCAACATCCTCGTCGACCGGCCGTACGACTCCGCCGAGGAGGTCGCTGGCGTCGATCTCGCGCGGTTCTGCGAGGCCGGCCGGGCGCCGGGGGCGGACTGACATCCCCGGTGTCGCGGGCGAACGCAGGAGTCTTGGAGAGCACGGACCCACAGGATGCCGGAATGTACATCCGCGGAAACAGGATTGACATCTCTCGGACAGATACCGGGTCTTGAGGGCCAGCAGGCCGGCGAATCCCTTAGCTATGAGTAGAATAAAGTAATAATTGAAGAAAGTATGAGCGAGACGGAGTCCGAGGAGGTGGTGTCCGTGTCGCCCCGCGGACAGGCCACGATTCCCAGGAGTTCCGGGAGGAACTCGGCATCGATGCCCCGGGGCGCGTGAAGTTCGTCCGCACGAGGGACGGCGAAATCGTCGTGCGCCCGATCCGGTCGGTGACGGACCTCCGTGGAATACTCGCGGAGGAGACCGACGACGCGGGACGGTCGGCGACCGAGATGCTGCGGGACGAGCGGAGCCGCGACGAGGAGCACGTCGAGGGCCTCCACCGCCGGTACGCCGACGACCGGGAGACCGACAGCGACTGACATCCCCGACGCCGTCGTCTTCGACGCCGAGCCGCTCGTCGCCTACTTCTGCGATAAACCGGGAAGCGACACCATTGAGACATACGTCGACGCCGTCGAAGGTCCCGCCGACGGCTATGTCTCCGCGGTCACGCTCGCCGAGGTCCACTATGTGGTCCGTGCGATCGGCGGCGAGGACAGGGCCGACGCCGTCATCGAGGTACTGGACGAGAGCGGGATTCGCAGGGTCGACGCCGCCGAGACATGGCGCCGCGCTGCCAGGTTCAAACACCGTCGCTCGCCTGCCCTCGGCGACGCCTTCGCGCTCGCAACGGCCGCACGGACCGACGTGACGCTTCTGGTCGGCGCCGACGACGACTATGACGACGTCGCTGACGTCCCGGTCGTCCGCTTCCGGACCGACTCAGCCTGAGGACCCCCAGTACTCCTCGTGGACGGCCCGACCCTCGTCGTGCAGTACCGGCCCGACCACCTCGGTGACGCCGTCGAGCACCGCCGCGGAGCGGACCGCCGGCCCGTCGTCGACGAACTCGCCGATCTCGTCGCCGCCGACGCTGTAGACGACGCGGCCGAACGCCGCGCTCGTCATCCCGCCGGCGCACATCGGACACGGCTCCGTGCTCGTGTACATCACCGTCTCGGCGCGCTCGGTGTCGTCCAGCTCTCGGCAGGCGCGGTGGGCGAGCTGCAGCTCCGGGTGCCGCCGGATGTCGTCTTCGGTGACGACGCGGTTGGACTCGGTCATGACCACCTCGTCGTCCCGGACGAGGACGCTCCCGAAGGGGCGGTCGCCGCGCGCCGCCGCCTCCCGGGCGAGCCCGAGGGCCCGCCGCATGTGCGACTCGTGGTCGAAGCCGTCGAAGTAATCGGACTGGGTCACGTCCGTCGATCGTCGGCGAGCGACAAACCGTTTGGGACGGCTACTCCGGTCGTGTTTGGTGAAGCGATGCTAGGCGGAAATCCACCGCCGGGCGGGACTGGAAGGGGCTGCGCTCTCGGCGAGCGAGACGATGCAAGCAGCGAGGGAGCCTGCGGCTCCCTCGGGCCGCTCGCGCGGCGCCGCCGCGCGAGGAGACCGCAGGACGCAGTCCGAGGACCGTGGTTCGAAAGACGGCTCTCCGAGCCGTCTTTCGTCATCACGAGAGAGCTCGCTCTCTCGAACGACAGCGAGTCGCAGCCGCCGAGAGCGCAGGGGCTTCCAAGGTCTTATCCACTCCGTTCGCACCGTATTCAGTCTTAACTAAACAGTACCGCTACTCCTCGGACGTCGCCGGGGGCGACCGCGTCGTCCGGCCGTCGTCCGGCGCCGTCGCCCCCTCGGCGGAGTGATACAGGGCGGTCCCGGCCTCGACGTCGAAGAGGTGGAGCCGGTCGGGGTCGGGCGTCAGCGCCACCGTATCGCCCGACCGGACGTCGCTCCGCGGGGAGGCCTGGGTCTTGAGGCGGTCGTCGCCGACCCGGCACTCCAGGAGGAGGCTGTCACCGAGCGGCTCGGTGACGGTGACGGTCGCCTCGATCGCGGCGTCGGCGTCGGTGTCGGCGCCCGCCAGCGAGAGGTCCTCCGGGCGGACGCCGAGGACGGCCCGGGAGTCGACCGCCGCGTCCAGCCCGTCGCCGTCGGGTAGCGGCAGCCGGAAGCCCGGATGGGCGGCGCGGGCGCCGTCGGCCCCGCTCTCGACGGCCACCTCGAGGGCGTTCATCGCCGGGTCGCCGATGAACTCCGCGACGAAGCGGTTGGCGGGGTAGTCGTACAGCCGTTGCGGGGAGTCGACCTGTTGGATCCGGCCGTCGTTCATCACGACCACCTCGTCGCCGAGCGTCATCGCCTCCGTCTGGTCGTGGGTGACGTAGACGGTGGTCGTCCGCAGCTCCTCGTGGAGCTTTGCCAGCTCGGCGCGCATCCGGATGCGGAGCTTCGCGTCGAGGTTCGACAGCGGCTCGTCCATCAGGAACACGTCGGGGTCGCGGATGATGGCCCGGCCCAAGGCGACGCGCTGGCGCTCGCCGCCGGACAGCGCCTCCGGCTTCCGGTCGAGCAGGTCCGCGATGTCCAGCAGCTCGGCGGCGTCGGCCACCCGTCGTTCGATCTCCGCGTCGTCGAAGTCCGTCGCCGACCCCGCGCCGAACGTCATGTTCCGCTCGGCCGTCATGTGCGGGTACAGCGCGTAGTTCTGAAACACCATCGCGACGTCGCGGTCCTTCGGTTCGACGCCGACGAGGCTCTCGCCGTCCTTGCGGACGTCGCCGTCGGTGACCGACTCCAGGCCGGCGACGAGCCGCAGGGTCGTCGACTTCCCGCAGCCGCTGGGGCCGACGACCACGACGAAGCTGCCGTCCGGCACCTCGAGATCGATTCCCCGGACCGCGACGACGTCGCCGTACTCCTTGCGAACGTTCTCGAGCGTGATTCGTGCCATTACTTTCGTTGGATGCTGAAGGTCTCCAGCAGCGGCTTCCGGAACAGGACGAGCAGGACCAGCGGCGGCAGCAGCGTCAGCACCGAGCCGGTCATCGTCAGCGCCCACGCCACCTCGCCGGCCTGTGCCTGACCCCGGAGCCGGCCGAGACCGACCTGTGCGACCTGCAGGTCGTCGCCGACGATGACCAGCGGCCAGAGGTACTGGTTCCAGGCGTACACGAAGATGATGACCGACACGCCGACGAGGATGCCCTTCGACATGGGAATCAGGACACGCCAGAGGAACTCCAGGGGGCCGACGCCGTCGAGCTTGGCGTTCTCGACCAGCGACGGCGGGATGGACAGGAAGTGCTGCCGGAGCACGAACACCGTGGTCGCGCTGGCGAGGTACGGTACCGTGATGGCGAAAACGGTGTTGTTCCAGCCCAGTCCCGTCACGAGTCGGTACAGCGGGACGAACCGGACCGGCACCGGCAGCAGCAGCGTGAAGAGGATGAACAGGAACACGAAGTCCTTGTACGGGACACGGTAGTAGACGACCGCCAGCACCGCCAGCAGCGAGACGGCCAGCTTCCCGACGACGATGACGCTCGCCATCACCAGCGAGTTGAGCATGTACCGGTAGAACTCCAGTTCGACGAGCGCCCGGTAGTAGTTGTCGTAGGCGTTACCGCCGGGAGCGAGGTCTGCGAGGCCGGTGACGATGCCGGATTCCTTCGTGCTGACGACGATCGCTACCAGCACGGGAAACAGCAGCAGCAGCACCAGCGAAGCGAGCGCCGCGTGGACCGCGAGGCCGTCCTCGCGGAGCCGCGCGAACCGGTCGCCCGTCCGCTCGCCTCGCAGGTACTCCGCGGCGCGGTTCGGGGCGTCGACGATCGTCTCGAGTAGCGTCATATCAGGTCATCCTCCGTAGTAGGCGTACTCCTCGGTCACGCGGAACTGCACGTACATCAGCACACCGACGACCAGGAACAAAACGACCGACTTCGCCGAGGCCGTCCCGAATTCGAAGTTCTGGAGGGCGTCCCGATAGAGGTCGAAGATGAGAATGTTGGTCGCGCCGGCGGGGCCGCCGTCGGTCATCACGTCGATGAACGCGAAGGTACCGAAGAACGCGTAGATGGTGTTCATGATCGCGAGAAACGCCAGCGTCGGCGACATAATAGGGACGTAAATCCGGAGCAGTCGTTCCAGCCGGCCGACGCCGTCGAGCCGCGCCGTCTCGGTCAGCGACCCGGGGATGTTGTTCATCGAGGCGCTCATGAAGATGACGTTGTAGCCGACCTGCTTCCAGATCGCGACGACCGTGACGAGGGCGAACGCCTGCGGGCCGCTGCTGAACCAGTCGACGTCGGGCCCGACCGCCTCGAGCGGTCCGGTGACGTCCACGTCGACCCCGAGCGCCTCGAACGGCCGCTCGAGGAGGCCCAGTGCCGGGTACGGCGGCTCGATCGCCCGCGTGAGCACGCCGAGGTCGGGGTGGAGCAGGAAGAAGAAAACGAAGCCGGCGACGGCGGGCGGCAGCGCGTACGGCCAGATGGCCGACACCAGGTACAGTCCCTTGCCGACTTCGACCTCGTGAATCAGGAAGCTGACCAGAAGCGAAAACGACATGACGCCGACGACGACCGCGACGGCGAACAGGACCGTCAACAGGACGCTCAGGTGGTACTCCGAGGAGGTCAAAAGCGCCCGGTAGTTCTCGAGACCGACGAAGTCGACTTCGCCGGTGCCGAAGCCGACCTCGAAGAGACTCAACTCGAAGGCCCGCACGGCGGGGACGTAGAGGAACACCACCGAGACGAGCACCGTCGGTAGCAGTAACGCGGCGGCCTGCCAGCGGCTCTCGAAGACCTCTCGGGTCGCCATCTACGAGAGTTCGCCCTCGACTCTGGATTTCATCTTCGAAAGCCCGTTTTCGACGCTCGTATCGCCGTTGAACACCTCGACGGAGGTGTTCTGGACGTACTGCTGGCTCTGGCGGGCCGGTTCGACGAGCATCCGTTTCGTCGCCGGGTCATCGGCCGACGCCTGCAGTTGGTCCAGCGCCGTCCGAAACATCGGGTTCTCCTCGAACCATCCCTCCGACGACAGCTCGTCGACCGCCGTCTGCCGGATGGGGTAGTAGCCGGTGCCCTTGTGCCACTGCTTCTGGACGTCGGGCGAGGCCATAAACTCGAGGAACGCCCCGATGTCCTCACGACGGTCGTCGGGTAGTCCCGACGGGACGAAAAAGGAGGCCCCACCGATGACCGGGCCGACGCGGTCCTCGCCGACGGTCGGGTAGAAGGCGTTGTCGACCTCGAAACCGTTCTTCTCGGCGCCGGAGCGGGCGCCGGCGACGAACGCCGTTGACGTCAGAAGCATCGCCGCTTTCTGCTGCATGAACGCCGACGTCGCCTCCTGCCACGCCTCGATGCCGGGGTTGAGGAAGAGGCCGCCGTCGGCCATCCCACGCCACCACTCGTACAGTCCGCGGGCCGTCTCGTTGTCGGTCAGAAGCGTCGAGGGGTTGCCCCCGTGGCCGTTCTCGGCATCGAATAGGAGCTGGCCGGCCGTGGAGTACCAGTGTTCGACGAACCAGACGTGGTTGGGCCAGGTGATGCCGGTGTCGACGACGCCCGACTCGACGAGCGTCTCCGAGGCCGACCGCACCTCCGCGAGCGTCTCCGGCGGGCTGTCGGGGTCCAGTCCCGCCTCCTCGAACGCCGTCCGGTTATAGTACATGATGGCGTTGGAGTTGTTGAACGGTAACGACTGCAGGGTGTCATTGACGGTAAAGAAACTGGTGACGTTCGGCAGGAAGTCGTCGACCGGGAACTCCTCCGACAGCAGTTCCTCGACCGGCTCGACCCGGCCGGTGTCGAGCACCTGCTTCGCGAAGAGGCTGTCTATCTGGGCGAAGTCCGGCACATCGCCGGATTCGAGTGCCCCGAGGAAGTTCGTCAGGACGCTCTCGTAGCTGTCTTGATACTCCATGTTGATCGGGATTCCCGTCTCCTCCTGGAACTGATCACCGAGGGCGTTCAGCGTCTCGCCGTTACCGCCCCCCATGGCGTGCCACAGCGTCAGCTCGTCGTTGACCGCCTCGACCGAGCCGCCGCCTCCGCCCCCGCCGCCGACGCAGCCGGCCATTCCGGCCGCCGCGAGTGCGGCTCCCGACGTCCTCAGTACAGATCGTCTCGACCGCCGCACCGATGCCCCGAATCGCTCCCTGTCAGACATATAATCGAAGATAACCGAGACCGTACAAAGTGCATTATAATTTTCCTTCGTTAGCCAATATATCGGTTCATACCGGAACTGACCCCACCGGAGCGGTATATATTGCTATATATCGGGGTGTGGCTCAGACGGGAAAGTCGGCGTCGGCGTCGACTATACGGTCGGGTTGTGCGGGGATCCGCCAGTCGGTCGCCAGCTCCAGCAGCTGGACCAACATCCGGCCGGTCGCCCCCCAGACGGTGTAGCCGTCGACGCGGAAGTAGTGGACCCGAACCTCGCCGTGCTGGGGGTGGTCGCGCCGCTCGGAGTCGTAGTTGTCGGGGTCGGTTAGCGCCGACAGCGGCAGGACGGCCGTCTCGGCGACCTCGGTGTCGGCCGGCTCGTACGGTCGGTCGGGGACGCGGCCGACGAACGGCCGGACGGCGTAGTCGGTGACGGTACGGATATCGTCGAGCCGGCCGACGACATCGACCGCCGCCGGTGGGAGGCCGACCTCCTCGCGGGCCTCGCGGGTGGCGGTGCCTGCGAGGTCGGCGTCCGTTGGTTCGCGGCCGCCGCCCGGGAAGCTCATCTGGCCGGGGTGTTCGCCGAGGTGGTCGGCACGCTTGATGAACAGTACGTGCTCGCCGTCGGGGCGGTTGACCACCGGCGCGAGCACGGCTGCCTCCCGTGCCCCGTCCGTCGCGGCGACCGGGTCGTGGTCGGCCACCCGCTGCAGGTCCATGGCTGACGTTGGAGCCGGACGGTCTTAGTTGGCGCGGGCTTCGTCCAGCCGATCCCGGAACGTCGCCAGCTCGACCGGGGCCCACGACTCGATGTCGTAGCTGACGTCCAGCAGGTCGGCCGCGTGGTCGGTATTGCCGTCGGCGACGGCGCGGGCCGCCTCCGAGCGGAGTCGCCGCTCGGCGGCGCGGCCGACCCGCTCGCGGTCGACCGACCGCGGCTCGACGTCGAGGATGTGCGGAAGGTCCTCGGCGCCGTCGGGGACCGTCGGGAACGCCGCCGGCCCCGGGACCAGCAGCCGGCCGTCGTCGGCGTCGACGGCCACGAGGGCGAACCCCTCGAGGGCCGGCTCGACGAGCCCCTCCGGCGGCTCCTCGCCGCGGCGGTAGGCCAGCTCCGACAGCGCCTCCTCGAGTTCCGGCCGGCGGAGCGCACCGAACAGCTCGACCACCCCTGCCAGCTCGTCCGCCGTCAGCATACCCGGCGGTTGCGCCGGCGGGATCCTCAACGTTCCGCCGCAGTCGGGGCGTTTTTCCACCGTCGGGTCGTCCCGGCGCCCATGCGAATCGCGGTCGTCGTCGAGAGGCCGCCGCCGCACGCCGACCGGGAGGGTGCCGCCCGGCTGCGGCGGTTCGCGACCGAGTTCGCCGACCGCGACCACGACGTCACCGTCTACTGCGCCGGCTGGTGGGACGACCGCAACCGGCGGATCAGCCGGAACGGGGTCGTCTACGAGGCGGCGACGGTCGCGCCGGCGACGCCGTCGTTTCTGGCCCGCGTGCCGTGGCTGCTGGCCCGCGATCGCCCGGACGCGGTCGTCGCCTCGCCGTCGCCGCCGGAGACGGTCGTCGCGGCGGCCGCCGGCGGCGCCGTCGCCCGCGCCCCGGTGATCTGCGACTGGTTCGGCGACGAACCGGCGGGCGACCCGCGCCGGTGGACGGCCGCCGCTCGCGCGGCGACCCGGATCGTCGCCCCCTCGGAGCTGCACCGGACCCGGGTCCGCGAACTCGGCGTGCCCGACGCGGAGACCGCGGTCGTCCCGCAGGGCGTCGACTACCCGTCGGTGGAGGCGACGCCACCACGAGAGCGCGACCGGGACGGCCCGGAGGCGGTGTACGCCCGCCGGTTGGACGCCGACGCGAACCTCGAGAGTCTCCTGTTGGCGCTGGCGGAGCTGCGCGGCCGGGACGACTGGACGGCGACCGTGGTGGGCGACGGTCCCGAGCGGGGCGACTACGAGGCCCAGGCCGCCGAACTGGGCATCGCCGACCGGGTCCGGTTCGTTGGCGACGTCGACCGCGAGACGAGGGTGGCGACCTACCGGGCGGCCGACGTCTTCGTCCAGACGGCCACCCGCGAGCAGTTCCCCGTAGAGCTGCTGTGGGCGCTGGCGGCCGGCTGCGTCGGCGTCGTCGAGTACCAGGCCGACTCGCCGGCCCACGAGCTGCTCGACGGCCACGACCGCGGCGTCCGCGTCACCGAGTCCGAGGCGCTGGACGAGGCCATCGAGTCGGCGTGGACGGAGCCCCACCGCGCCCTCGCGGAGCCGCTCCGCGACTACGACCACGCCGCCGTCGCCGGCGACTACCTCGGGCTGTTTCGCGACTGTGGCGTCGACGTCCGGTGACCCATCGGCGGGACGACGCGCGGGTCGGGGCGGCAGTGTCCCCCGGACAGTACGAACCTCGGAATCCGTCCGCCGAGAACCATCGCGAGCCCGGCGGCGCCGGGGCAGTAGACCCGTCGGTACGGCTACCGTTCGGTTCCGTCGGCGTTGCCGCGCGCCAGGACGACTTCCCCGCCCTCGCCGTCGACGACAGCCGTCCCCGGCTCCGCGCCGGCGCGACGCCCCGGCGACGGTCACCGGGTCGTCGGTGGCGAGATACGTTTCCGAGAAGCGGAGCGTGTGTGCGCGATCGTCCGAGTCCGGGAGGTCGTCGCGGCGCCGGAGAAACGACGCGACCGGCCGGAGCTCCTCGTCGGGAGCGACGGTCGACGGCCCCTCGGCGTTCGAGACGACGCGGGGGTCACCCACTCGCACCCGGACGGCGCCGTCGCCGAGCACTCGCACCGTCCCGTCGGTCTCGGCTCCGGCCAGCAGCGGCAGGAACGCCCGGACCGTAGTCGCGAGGACGCCGCCCACCCTACCCGGCCGTCGACGCTCGATTGCCGCGCCAGCCGGCCGACGACGGACGACTGGCACCATCCGACCCCGACCGCGACGGCGGCCGAGAGCCCGACCGTGCCGAGAAACGAGATTGAACCCCTGTCCGGCCGGCCGAACGGCCTCGCAACGACGGTGCCGCGGATGTGCCCGGCTCCGGCACGTTCCGCGTGGACGCCGAGTGATTTAATACGTGTGTGCGAACGTATGCCACGTATGGACTGGCGAGAGGCGGAGCGGGAGTACACCGACGAGGTGATCGGCGAGACGACCATCCCCGAACTGTTCTTCGACTCCGTCGAGCGGAACGCCTCGCGGGACGCACAGCTGTACAAGGGCGGCGTCTACGACCGGTCGCTGGCGCCGGACGTCGTCCCGGAGCCGCCGGCCGGCGAGTACGGCGCCGTTACCTACGAGAAGGCCGGCGAGATCGTGCGGCACCTGGCGGCCGGCTTCCGGGAGCTCGGCGTCGGGCCCGACGACCGGGTCGGCATCTACGCCGACACCCGGGTGGAGTGGGTCCACGCCGACTACGCCGTCCAGTCGGCCGAGGGCGTCGTCACGACCGTCTACACGGAGTCGTCGGCCCCGCAGGTCCGGTACCTGCTCGACGACAACGACGCGACCGGCGTCATCGTCGAGAACGAGGCGCTGCTGGAGACGGTGCTGTCCGTCGAGGACGACCTCGAGTTGGAGTTCGTCGCCGTCATCGACGAACTCGAGGGGTACGACGATCGCGGCGACGTCCACACGCTGGCAGCGGTCCACGAACTCGGCGCCGAGGCCTTCGACGCCGAGGCATTCGACTCGTGGCTGGACGACCGCGAGTGGACGGACCTCTGTTCGCTCGTCTACACCTCGGGGACGACGGGCGACCCGAAGGGCGTCGAGTTGACCCACAGGAACTGGCGGACCTCGTTCAACCAGTTGCGGAAGCGCATCGGCCCGCGGCCGGACAAGGGCGATGATGTTCCGATCATGGAAGCGGGGATGACGGCACTTGCCTTCCTGCCGCTGGCGCACGCCTTCGAGCGAATCAATCACTTCCACGAGCTTGGCATCGGGGTGACCGTCGCCTACGCCGAGAGCCCCGACACGGTCGGCGACGACCTCAAGCAGGTCCAGCCGGACGCCGCCGCCTCGGTGCCGCGGGTCTACGAGCGCATCTACAACCAGATGCGCGAATCCGCCTCCGAGTCGCCGGTGACGAAACGCATCTTCGAGTGGGCCGTCGACACCGCAGGGGCGTACGACGACGCCGACGACCCCGGTGTTGTCCTGGAGACGAAACTGAAGATCGCCGACAAGCTCGTTTTCTCGACGGTCCGGGAGGAGCTCGGCGGCAATATCGAGCTGTTCGTCTCCGGCGGTGGATCGCTGTCCGAGGAGCTGGCGAAGCTGTACCGCGCGATGGGGCTGACCATCCTCGAGGGGTACGGCCTGACGGAGACGGCACCGGCGCTGACGCTGAACCCCCCGGAGGACATCCGCGTCGGCACGATGGGGGCGCCGCTTTGCGAGGTCGACCTCGCGCTGGACCCCCACGTCGTCGGCGAGGAGACCAAGCACTCGGCCGACGGCGAGGTCGGGGAGCTGCTGGCGAAGGGGCCCAACGTCTTCTCGGCGTACTGGAACAAGCCGGACGAGACGGAGGCGGCGTTCACCGAAGACGTCCCCGCGGGCGAGGCAAGCGGGGAGTCGGAGGACGGCACGTCCTGGAGATACTTCCGGACGGGCGACATCGTCGCCCGCGACGAGGACGGCTACCTCAGCTTCGTCGACCGCCGGAAGAACCTGCTGGTGCTGGACACGGGTAAGAACGTCGCGCCGGAGCCCATCGAGGACGAGTTCGCCACCTCCGCCCGGGTCGACCAGGTCATGATGACCGGCGACGACGAGAAGTTCGTCGGCGCGGTCGTCTCGCCGAACCTCGAGCGGATGCGCGAGTGGGCCGACGAGGCGGACGTCGACCTGCCCGACGACCCCGAGCGGGCCGTCGAGGACGACCGCGTCCGCGAGTGGGTCGGCGAGGAGGTCGACCGGGTCAACGAGCGGCTCGGCGGCCACGAGGAGATCAAGGAGTTTCGGCTGGTCGCCGAGGAGTGGACCGCCGACAACGACCTGCTGACGCCGTCGATGAAGAAAAAGCGCCGCAACATCCGGGCGGCCTACCGCGCGGAGATCGACGACATCTACGGCCGCGGAGACCTCGAAGGCGAAAGCGGGACCGAGGCGGCGGCGACGGACTGATATTGATTATCGTACGTCATCTCGGGAACGTTTTAAGCTCGCCGTCGGTACGGCGATACATGGAGGCAGCCGAGGCGGGCGCGCTGATGACCGAGCCCGTGCTGACCGTCGAACCGTCCGCGGAGATCGCCGAGGTGGCGGCGGCGATGCGCGCACAGGCGATCAACTCCATCGTCGTCATCGACGACGACTGCCGGCCGATCGGCATCCTCACGTCGACGGACTTCGTCGGCGTCGTCGCGGACGGTGACGTCGACAGCACCGTCGGCGATCACATGACCGACGGGGTCGTCACGACGTCGCCGGCGGCGTCCGTCGAGGAGGTGGCGCGGCTGATGATCGACCACGACATCAGCCACGTCCCGGTCGTCGAGAACGAGGAGGCCGTCGGACTGGTCTCGGCGACGGACATCACCGGTCACGCCGCCGGCACGGCCGTCGCAGACGCCGAATAGCGGTCGTCGGGCGGCAGTCGACGCGTCGGGCGCCGGGCGCCGGACGGCTCTCGCCGCGGCGACCGCGGCGCTCAGTAGTACTCCCGCTCGACGTTGCGGACGGCCTCGACGCGCTTCTCGATGGGCGGGTGGGTCGCGAACAGCCGCTCCAGGGCTGATCGCTCGCCGCCGAAGATGCACAGCGCCGAGACGTTGTCGTCGAGTTCGGCGTCGGTCCGCTTGCCGGCCGAAGATATCTTCCGGAGCGCGTCGGCCATCGCGTCGCCGCCGACGTGGCGGGCGGCGTCGTCGTCGGCGACGTACTCCCGGTACCGC
>PXRZ01000004.1:0-11583 GCA_003022945.1 Halobacteriales archaeon QS_8_69_73
GGAACCGGCCCTGGTCGAACTGGTCCTGGCAGGTCAGCCCGTAGACGAACGTGTCGGCGCCGACGCTCTGGCCGTGGAGGTCCGCGAAGTAGCCGACGTCGTCGTACTCCCGGAGCGTCTCGACGATCCACAGTGCGTCCGGCACCGTCTTGCGGATGTCCGGCGGCACGTCGCGGTCGATGCCGTCAGGATCGTCGGCCGCGAGGTCCCGGCCGTTCGGCTCGGCGGGGTAGAACCCCTCGAAGATCCAGCCGGCGTTGGCGTACTGGCGGTTGGTGTCCTCGCCGGCGCCCTGGCCGCGCTCGAACAGCGTCGCCCCCGGGACGCCGTAGCTCTCGTACTGCGGCTGGCGGGTCCTCCAGCCGTCGGGGTTGGCGTAGACGAACACGAAGGCGAACTCCTCCAGCAGCGACTCGACGTCCGGCTCCTGCCCGCGGAGGACATTCTCGATGAACCGCGAGCCGGCCTCGACACCGGCCCGCTCGTCGCCGTGCAGTGAAACGGTGAACACCAGCTTCTCCTTCCCCGCGAACGCTGCCCGGTCGCGGACGTTCGCCGCCAACTCGGCGAACAGGATGGGAAAGGAATCGTCCCGGTTGGAGGCGTAGTTGAAGTGGCCCTTCGAGCGGCCGCTCGTGTACGTCCGCAGGCGATCGGGGTATTCGGACTCGAGGTGCCGGAGCCCCCTGCGATTTTCCTCGTAGTCGATGTAGCCGGTGCTGCGGGTGGCCTCCGGGAAGACGCCCGTCGGGTAGTAGTCGAGCCGCCAGAACGGGTTGGCACCGGGCGAGAAGGTGAAGCTCTCGGCGGTCGGAATCTCCGCGGCCGCCCGCGCGTCGGCCGCCGTCAGCGTCGTGTACGCCGCCGGCCGAGGCGTCGTCGTAGTGCGGAACGACTCCCCGCCCAGCGCCGAAAGGGCCTCGAAGCCGGCGGCTTCGGCGAACGTCACCAGCGTCGAGACCGCATACTCCCCGGGCGTGTGGTTCAGTACGTACCGATACTCCGCATCGAACTTCGGCGAGTCGATCGCCGCCGACGCGGCCCCCGGCAGCGCGAGCGCGCCGCCGGTCGCCGCCGACAGCCGGACGAACTCGCGCCGGCTCAGTTCGCAGTCGGTGAACGTGTGGTCGTCCATGGTGGTGGACCCCTCTCGAGGCTATGAAAACGTGCCGCGACGGGGATGAAAAAATTTTCCCAGCCTGATGGAGAAAACATCCCGCCGGCTCGCCGCCCGCTCACCGCGGCGCCGCGCCCGTTCCGGCCTCCACGTCGCCCAGCTCGAACCGGCCCTCCCGAACCGGGACGCCGGCGTAGGGGTCGGTCTCCAGCAGCAGCGACCCGTCGAGGTCGGCGTAGTCGAGCAGCGGCAGCAGCTGCGCTGCGCCGGCGATGGCGGCGTTCGTCTCCAGCATGCAGCCGCACATCACCTCGAGACCGTGGGCGCGGGCGGCGTGAATCGCCTCGACGGCCGGCGTGATACCGCCGGTCTTCATCAGTTTCAGGTTCGCGATGTCGCAGCGGTCGGCGACGGCGGCGACGTCGTCGGCCGTCCGGCAGGACTCGTCGGCCGCGATCGGCAGCGGCGACCGCTCGTGGACGTACCGCAGTCCCTCGCGATTCTCGGCAGGGACGGGCTGTTCGACGAACTCGACGTCGTGGTCGGCCAGGAACTCACACCGCCGGACGGCCTGCTTCGGCGTCCAGGCCTCGTTCGCGTCCACGCGGAGCCGGACGTCGGGCGCGACGGCCCGGACCGCCTCGACGATGCGGCGGTCTCGGTCGGTCCCGAGCTTCAGCTTCAGGACCGGGTAGCCGGCCGCGGCCGCCTCCCGGGCGCGGCGCTTCATCGTCGCCGTCTCGGCGATGCCGACGGTGTATGATGTCGCTGGCCGGCGGTCGGGCGTCGCCGACAGCCCGAGCAGCCGGAAGACGGGCTCGTTGAGCAGCTTCCCGGCCAGGTCCCACAGCGCCACGTCGACGGCCGCCCGCGCCGCGGGGTTGCCGCGGACGACGCCCCGCATCCGGTCGGTGATCGCCCGGCGGGCGTGGACGTCGCCGACGGCTTCGACGGCCTCGAACAGCGCCGGCAGGACGGCCTCGACGGTGTCGGCCGTCTCGCCGTAGCGGGCCGCCGGCGCCGCCGCCCCGTGGCCCGTCTCGCCGCCGTGCTCGACCGTGACGACGACGTTCTCCGTGACGGTCGTCGTCCCGCGGGCGATCGTGAACGGGACCGAAAGCGGCAGCTCGACCCGCTCGGCGCGGCAGTTCATAGCCGCTCGGCCAGCGGCCCCGCGCCGTTCCGGACCGGGTCGACGGCCGGCACCCCCAGCGTCTCGGCGCAGTCGTCGAGGGCGGCCTCGGCGGCCGCCTCGTCCAGCGCCGCGGTGTTCAGCGCGCAGCCGAGCAGCTCAGTCGGCGCGACCCCCTCGGCGAGGTCGACGTACAGCTCCGCGATCCGTTCGAGGTCCGGCAGCCGGAACGACTCATAGCCGTGGACCGTCTCGCGGCCGGCCTCGTGACACAGCACCAGCTGGTCCGGCATCGCGCCGTGGAGGATCCCGCAGGTGACCGTCGAGTAGGCCGGGTGGACGATGCTGCCCTGGCCCTCGACGAGGAGGTAGTCGTGGTCGTCGGCGCGCTCCCGCAGCATCCGCTCGACGGCGCTGGCGGTGAAGTCGCTCACCGTGCGGTCGACGGGGATCCCCGAGCCGGCGATCATGATGCCGGTCTGGCCGGTCGGGACGAACCCGGCGTCCAGCCCCCGCTCGCGGGCGGCCTCGACCATCTCCAGCGTCGTCGTCATCTTGCCCGTCGAGCAGTCGGTACCGACCGTCAGCACCACCTCGCAGCCCAGCTCGCGGGCGACGCCCTCGGCGACCGTGAGGTCATCGGGCGGCTTCCGGACGTCGCGCAGCTCGACACCGTGGTCGTCGGCCAGCCGGGCGAACTCATCGTCGTCGTTCAGAAAGTAGTGGAGGCCGGCGACGACGTCGGCGCCGCGCTCGATGGCGGCCCGGACGTCGGGGCGCCAGGAGTCGTCGAAGCCGCCGCCGATGGGCGCGATGCCGATTATCAGGGTGTCGAAAGCGGGGGCGTCGGCGACGCCCTCGACGACCGGTGTTTCGGCGTCGAAATCGGAGAGGTGGTCGGCGACGGTCGTGCCGGCCGACGCGCGGTCGAGGACGGCGACGACGTCGTGGTCGGCGTACCGGAGGATACCGACGGCGGTCTTGGCACGTTCGGGGAACCGTTCGTGGGCGAGAACGGCGACGCGCATACGCTCGCCAGAGGGGCCGGGTTCATAAACGGTCAGGTCGGCCGCCGCTCAGAGCCCATACAGCTGGACGGCCCAGAAGTCGTCGAAGGCGTCGGCCAGCGCCGACTCGGGGTCGCCGGTGGCGTCGACGGCGGCCGTCGCGTCGGCGTCGGCCTCGAACTCGCCGGCCAGCCGGCGGTCGCCGGTGACGTACAGCCGGTCGGCGTCGACGCCGTCGAGGGCCTCGGCACAGCGGTCGACGTGGGCGGCGATCTGCTCGTCGCGGAGCCGCTCGAACCGCGCCTGCGAGAAGCCGCCCTTCGAGTGGTCGCTTTTGACGTCGCTGGTGAACCCCTCGAAGGCGACGCGGTCGTCGCCCTCGTAGACGCCGACGGCGAAGACGTCCGACCGGACGAGCGCCAGCGCGTACCGGCCCGTCGGCTCCAGCCACGCCCGGTCGAACTCGGGGCGGTCGCTCCAGGACACGAACGGCTCGGGAGCGACGGGCGGCCGCAGCGCCGCCGCCAGCAGGCCGGCGTCGTCGGCACAGACCAGACACGGCGCCGCCCGCGAGACCAGCGCGACCCGGTCGCCCAGAAGGTCGCCGACCGTCTCGGGCACCTCCTCGTCGACGTAGGCCGTCAGGACGCTCTCGGGGTCGCCGCGGAGTGACTCCAGCCGCGAGAGCACGGCCGCCAGCCGCGGCCCGCGTGCGGTCTCGCGGCGGCGGAAGGCGAGGTCGACGGCCTCGTCGGTCGACTCGACCCGGCCTTCGAGGTCGGCGATGCGGTCCTCGAGGCGGTTGACCCGCTCCTCCGCGCCCTGTCGTTTGCGGGCGGCCTCCGAGCGGCGCTCCTGTTCGGCGTCCAGCTGCGCACGGAGGCTCTCCCGTTCGGCTTCCAGTTCCGCGATGTACTCTTTCAGCTCGGTCCGCCCGAGGAGGTCGTCGAGCATCGGCCGAACGACGGCGGCGACCGTCTAAAATCCCGCGGGGTCGACCGACCCGAGGTCGAGCAGCTGGGCGGCCCGGTCGGCCTTCGCCAGTAGCACCTCGCTGAGCGCCGGCGGGTTCTCGACGCCCGCGGCCGGCAGAACGGACGCCGGTAGTGCGAGCGTCCGCCCGGGGACGCCCTCGGCGCCGTGGACCGGGAGGTGCGTCGAGCCGACCTTCATCACGAGCGGCTCCGGGCCGTCGGCGTCGTCGTACAGCTGCTCGCTGACGCGTTCGTGGTCGGCCCGCTGCATCACTGCACGCTCGCTCTCGTGTGGTTCGACGTAGAGTCGTCCCAGGTAGTAGCCGCTCGAGAATTGCTTGAACATACTGTCGCTCGTGTGTCATCCGTTCGCACGGATAAGGCTTGCCCGGGATATTTTTCTCGACGCGTAAACAGCCCGCTGGCGGCGCCGGCGGCCCCGCTGCACCGCGAGCGGCGCTGGGGCGTTCTCGTCGCTCGATGAACTCTCTGCGCTTCGCTGCGGCTTTGAGTCGGCAGGATGAACGGTGAGAACGGAAAGCGGGTTTTTATCCACGGAAGGCGCACGGCCGAGTGATGACGCGAACCGCTGTCGTGGTCGGAGTCGTCGCGGCGATCCTGCTGCTAGGAGTCGCCGCGGCCGGCGGCGCGACGGGGTCGACGACGCAGGCCGACGAGGCCGGCGAGAACGCCAGCCTCGGCGCGTCGGTGTCGTCGTTCATGCAGGCCAGCAGCGCCGAGGCGGCCAGCGAGGTCGACGACGGCGTGTTCGTCGCGGCGTGGACCCGGACCAACGACCCGGAGGAGCGCCGCCGGCTCGCCGAGCAGCGACGCGAGACGCTCGAGGCGCGGGAGCGCCGCCTCGAGGCGCGCCAACAGGAATTCGACGACGGCGAGGCCGTCGAGCGACGGGCCATCGCGGCCGAGGTCGCCGTCGGCGCCGCCGAACTGGAGGCGTCGATCGGGCAGACGGAACGTGCCACCGAGGCCGCGGGCATCGACGTCCCCGGCATCGCGGCGATACGGGACGACGTCGCCGACATCCGGCGCAGCGCGGCCCCCGAGGTCGCCGGCGGCATCGGCGCGCCGGCCGACGCCGGGCCCCCGGACAACGTCTCAGGTGCGGGCGCCAAGACGAACGACTCGAACTCGACCGGCCGGGACGGCGAGACGCCGACGGCCAACGGGTCGGCTTCCGACGCCCCGCCGGGTAACGGGACCGCCCCCGACGACCGGAACAAGACGAACGACGACCGTTCCGCGAGCGGGTCGGGAAACGACAACCGCTCCGACGACGGGAATAACGCGGGCGGGGGCAGCAACGGTAACGGCGCGGGAAACGCGGGTGAGGGGAGTGACAACAGAAATGACGCCGCCGACAATGGACGCGGACCCGGCGACGGCGAAGCGGGCGACGACGGCGAAGCGGGCGGCGACGACGGCGGAAGCGGCAAGAGCAACGGCAGCGACGACGGCAACGACGAGCGGGCGCGTTGAGCCGACCGGTTCGCGTCACCCTTTTTCGTTCGCGGCGTGAAGTCCAGTTCGATGGATTCGGCGGCGTTCCTCGACCTGCTCGGCAACGAGAACCGGCGGCGGATCCTCCGGCTTCTCGCCAACAAGCCCTGTTACGTCACCGAGATCAGCGACTACCTGGGCGTCAGCCCGAAGGCGGTCATCGACCACCTCCAGAGGCTCGACGACGCGGGGCTCGTCGAGTCCCGCGTCGACGACGGCCGCCGGAAGTACTTCTCGATCGCGCGGAACCTCCGGCTGGAGGTCAACGTCTCGCCGTACGACTTCGGCACCAAGAGTGCTTACTCGGCGTCGCGGAACCTGGACATCACCGCCTGCCGGTACGTCTCGATCGATGTCGAGCGGGCCGGCGGCCGCGCGGATAAGAGGAAGGAACTCTCGTCGCTGGCGTCGGACCTCCGGCGGCTCGAGCGGCTGGAAAACGAGCTGTCGATGGCCCAGCGGTGGGTCCAGGGCCGGCTGACCGAGACGCTCGACGACATCAGCGCCCACTTCGAGGGCGTCGACGGCCGCTTCTACGGCGAGCTGCTCCGGGGGCTGGCGACCGGGGCGGCGACGCCCGAGGAGCTCGGCCGCCGGGTCGAGGCCCCACCGGACGTCGTCGCCGACGCCCTCGAGGGGCTGGCCGCCCACGGCGTCGTCGAGTCCGACGGCGACGAGTGGCGGTTGACCGCCTGAGGAAGGTCGGTCGTCGCCCCGTTCGGCGTCCGTCACCGCCCGCACCACGTCGTACGTCAGCACCACGAGCAGCGGCGGCGGAACGGCGATCGGCGACACCTACACGACGGTTACCGGTTGGTCGGTCGGGTAGGAGCCGACGGCGAGGAACGGGACGACAAACGACAGCAGTATCGCAGCGGGGATCGCGTCGACCGCCGCGTCGAGCAGCACCTCGCGGTCGACGAGGGCGCGGTCGCCGCCGCGGTCCGACAGCCGCCGGCCGGACGGTTCGGTGTCGGCCGCGTCCGGGGGAGTCGGCCGCCCGACGGCGTCGTACCGGATGCGTGTGGCCGGCGTCGGTCAGATCTCCCGCGTCAGCCCGTCTCGGAGGTCCCGGCCGAAGTAGTGGCCGACGGCGCCGACGACGGCGCCGACGCCGCCGGCGACCGCCGCAAGCGGGACGCCGATGCCGCCGAGGGCGGCCACCACGGCGAAGTCGAGCAGGGCGCTCGCGCCGACCGTGGCGCCGCCGGCGACGACCGTCTCGAGGTAGTGGCGCCGCTCGGCGGCCAGCCCGAACAGGAACGTCGCGAGGAAGACACCGGGAAGCCCCGTTCCCGGCAGCAGCGGGATGAGCGTGCTCGTGACGACCAGCCCGATGACCGACAGCAGCAGCGCGACGAGGAAGGCCCGCGGGGAGAAGAGCCGCTTCGCCCGGCCGCCGACGCGCTCGCGGAGTCCGGACCCGGGGTCGTCCGGCCGCTCCGCGCCGCCCGTCTCCTCGCTTGACAGGTCGACGTCGAACTCGGTGACGTCGTCGGTTCCCGCCTCGCGGGTTCGGGTCCGGTCGCTACTCATACCCGGCGTAGTGCCGCCAGCGGTATCGGTCTTTTCCCGGGACGAGTGGGTTTACAATCGAGCGGCCGGTACGAGCGGACATGAATCCAGGGGACCGCGTCCGCGTCGACCGTGACGCCGCCAGCTACGAGGGCGTGCTGATGCCGTCGACGACCGACGACCACCTCGTCGTCAAGCTGGATGGCGGCTACAACATCGGGGTCGACCGCGCCGACGCCGACGTAGACGTGCTCGAGGCCAACACTTACGACGTGGGCGAGCCGGGTGACGCCGACGGCACCTCGAAAATAACCTTCGACGACGAGTTGCCGACCGTCGCGCTCATCTCGACGGGCGGGACCATCGCCTCGACGGTCGACTACCGGACCGGCGCCGTCACCGCCCAGTTCGACGCCGAGGACGTCCTGCGTGCGGTGCCGGAACTGGCGGGCCGGGCGAACTACCGTGGCCGCGTCGTCGCCAACATCCTTTCGGAGAACATGACGCCCGACGTGTGGGTCGACCTCGCGGCGGCGGTCCGCGAGGAGATCGATCGCGGCGCCGACGGCGTCGTCGTCATGCACGGCACCGACACGATGCAGTACACGGCATCGGCGCTGTCGTTCACCCTGGAGACGCCAGTGCCGGTCGTCTTCACCGGCAGCCAGCGGTCGGCCGACCGACCCTCCTCGGACAACGTGATGAACGCCGTCTGCGCCGTCGAGGCCGCCACTGCCGACCACTCGGAGATACTCGTCTGCATGCACGCCGGCGAGTCCGACGACCGCTGTGCACTGCACCGCGGCACCCGGGTTCGGAAGAACCACACCTCCCGGCGGGACGCCTTCGAAACGGTCGGCGCCGAGCCGGTCGGCGAGGTCGCGTGGGCCGGCGGCGACGTTTCCTTCCGGCGGCCGGTCGCCGCCCGCGGCGAGGGCGATCCCGCCCTCGAGGCCGACCTCGAGCGGGACGTCGAGCTGCTGAAGTTCGTCCCCGGCGCCGGGCCGTCGGCGCTGGAAGCCGTCGCCGGCGCCGAGGGGCTCGTCCTCGAGGGAACCGGCCTCGGCCACGTCGACACCGCCTGGGTCGACCGCATCGAGGGACTGGTCGACGACGGCACGACGGTTGCGATGACGAGTCAGTGTCTGGAGGGCCGCGTCTGCGACCGAGTGTACGACACCGGCCGGGACCTGCTGTCGGCCGGCGTCGTCGAGGCCGGCGACACGCTGCCCGGAACGGCGTACGTGAAGCTGATGTGGGCGCTGGCCAACGCCGACGACCCCGCGGCGACGATGCGTCGGTCGGTCGCCGGCGAACTTCAGGAGCGGTCGGTACCGTGGACGTGACGGTCGACGTCGCAGTCCGGCAGGCCCGCCCCGGGGACCGCGAGACGGTCGCCGCCTTCACCGAAGACACCTTCCCGGAGCTGGGCGGCGACTACATCCCCGACGTGTTCGAGGAGTGGGTCGAAACGGACGGTCCCGATCAGCGCACCCTCGTGGCGGTCGTCGACGGCCGGCCGGTCGGACTCCTCCAGGTGGTGCTGCTGTCGGACCGCGAGGCGTGGGCCCAGGGGATGCGCGTCGCCCCGGAGTTCCGCGGCGTCTCGGTCAGTCCCGACCTGAGCCACGCCGCCTTCGAGTGGGCGGCCGATCGGGGGGCGACCGTCTGCCGGAACATGGTCTTCTCCTGGAACGCCGCCGGCCTGGGGCAGTCCCGGGCGGTCGGCTTCGAGCCCGTCACCGAGTTCCGCTGGCTCGAACCGGAGCCCGATCCGGACGCCGACTCCGACCCCGGGCTCGCGGTCAGTCGTGACCCGGCCGTCGCCTGGAGCACCTTCCACGGCAGCGACGCCGACCGCCACCTCCGGGGGCTGGGGCTGGACCTCGAGGAGTCGTGGGCGCTGGCCGAGATCGACGAGCGCCGGCTCGGGGCGGCGGAGTCGGCGCTGGCCCTCCACGACGGCGACCGCCGGCGGGCGATGAGCTACCGGACGCGGACCTTCGAGCGGGAGACCGACGACGGCGTCGCTGAGACGTGGGCCGAGTACGGCGTCGCCGCCTGGGACGACCACGAGGCGCTGTCGGAGCTGGCGGCGGCCGTCGCCGCCGACGCCGCCGCCGCCGGCGCCGACCGGGCGCGAGTGCTGGTCCCGGAGACGCCGCGGCACGTCTCCGACGCCGCCTACGCCCGGGTGCCGTTCGCCGACGACCCGGACTTCGTCCTGGAGCGAGACCTGACCGGCTACGGCGGCCGGTGACCGGCTGCGGGCCTACGAGCCGACCGTGACAGCGCCGTCGTCGTCGGTGCCGATGGTGGTTTGGCGTCGCCCGGTTCGAAGGCGTAGGTCAGCGTGGTCGACTCCCTACCGACGGCGACCGTCACCTCGTACTCGCCGGCCTCCTCGAAGGGCGGGAGTTCGACGCCGGACTCGGCGTCGACGGTCCGGCCCGCCGAGCAGACGGGGTCCGGGTCGTCCGCGAGCGCGCCGATCTCGACGACGACCGCGTGGCCGGTACCGCCCTGGTCGGCGACGTTCGGGCGCGTCTGGCTGTCGTCCGCTCCCGACCCGCTACAGCCTGCCGTCAGGAGGAGTCCACAGAGGAGCAGGCTGGCCGCCACCGACCGCGTGGAGGGCTGCATGCCGTGTGGTACCGGGCGGCTCCAGGCAGGGTAGATGTCCTCCGGTCCGGTGGTGGCCGCCGCACCGGGAGACCGACGGCGACGGCAGCGCTTCGGGATCGGAGCAGAGCCCCGGTGACGCCGTCCCGAGACGCCGGGGTCGCGCCCGGCGACGCGATGGCCCGACGCTCCGGCCCGCGGGTCCCGCCGCTACCGGCCGCCGCCGCTGACGGGCGGGAACAGCGCCAGCTCGTCACCCTCCTCGAGAGCGGTGTCGAAGCCGTCGTCCTGAACGAAGGGGTCGTGCTCGTTGCGGAGCACGCGGATGTGGTCGCGGATCTCGCCCTCGTCGTCGAGCACCTCGGCTTCGAGTTCGGGATGGGCCGCTAGCAGCTGCTCGAAGGCGTCGCCGAACGTGTCGCCCGGGGCGGCGTCGACGGCCACACGTCTCGACTCCGCCGCCTCGGCGAGGTTCGCGAAGAGTCGCCACTCCATGTCGGCGCTGGGGTCGTGGCGGTCTTCAGCCTGTCGTCGTCGACAGCAGCCGGTCCCGGTAGGCGCGGTAGACCGCCTCGTCGAAGACGAGCCGGAGGTGCCCCCGGCCGTCGACCGTCCGGTTCTCGTCGTCGTCGCGGCGGACGTCGTCGGGGAGCCGGGCGCGGCGCGGCCCGACGACGAGTGGGTCGAAGCGACTCCGGACGGCGGTGTACCCGACGCCGGCCGGCGTCGGGTCGTCGTTGAGCGTCCCGAGGAACTCGCTGCCGGGGACCATGTCGCGGCCGCCCGGGGTCCGCGCGGCCAGCCGGGCGGCCCGGGTGCCCTGGTGCGGCGTCCCGAGGGTCACGAGCCCGCGAGCCTGCGGCGCCGCCGACAGCTCCTCCAGCGCCCACCGCGCGGCGAGCCCGCCCATCGAGTGGGCGACGACGTCGACCGGCCGGCCGCGGGCGTCGAAGACGGACTCGAGGGTCGCCGCGACGTCGGTGGCGTACTCGCGGGGAGAGCCGCGGGCCTGCCCGACCCGGTCGCCGAGGCTGACGGTATGGATGTCCGCCTCGCCGTAGCCGTCGGCCCGGAGGTAACCCTTGAGCCGCCGCCACCACGGTGTCTCGCCGGTGTCGGCGAAGCCGTGGACGAGCACGACCGGCCGGCGGTCGACGCCGACCGCCTCCGGCCGGAGCCCCACCGCGTCCCGCCGGAGCAGCGCCCGTCGGTCCGTCGCGTCCATACCGTCGGTCGGCGGCCGACGGAGTATACCTTTTCGCCGCGAATCGCCGGCGGTACGATCGTTCCCCGTGACGCAACCCTTACCGCCGTCGGCGCGGAACGGCCGGTGATGCGCGACATCTTCGAGCTGCGGGACGCCGACGCCGCCGGCCGCATCGGCGAACTCGAGGTCCCGCGGGCCGGCGTCACCGTCGAGACGCCGGCGCTTCTGCCGGTCATCAACCCGCACATCCCGACGGTCGAGCCGGCCGCCCTGGAGGCGACGTTCGGCGCCGAGATCCTCATCACGAACGGCTACGTTCTCTACGGGAGCGACGACTACCGCGAGCGGGCACTCGAGGAGGGCCTACACGAGCTGCTTGAGTTCTCGGGAGCCATCATGACCGACTCGGGGTCGTTCCAGCTGTCGGAGTACGGCGAGATTTCCGTGACGAACGAGGAGATCCTGCGGTTCCAGCGGGCGATCGGCTCGGA
>PXRZ01000004.1:11740-22102 GCA_003022945.1 Halobacteriales archaeon QS_8_69_73
CCGGTCCACCTGTTCGGCGCCGGCCACCCGATGATCTTCGCGCTGGCGGTCGCGGCCGGCTGCGACCTCTTCGACTCGGCGGCCTACGCGCTGTACGCCCGTGACGACCGCTATCTCACCGTCGCCGGCACCGACGGCCTCGAGGACCTGGACTACCTGCCGTGTGCCTGTCCGGTCTGTGCCGACCACACCGCCGGCTCGCTGCGGGTGCTGCCCGACGACGAGCGGGAGCGGCGGCTGGCCGAGCACAACCTCCACGTCAGCTACCGGGAGTTGCGGACGGTCAAGCAGGCGCTCCGGCAAGGGAACCTGCTGGAGCTGGTCGAGCGCCGCGCCCGCGGCCATCCGGCGATGGTCGACGGCTACCGGGCGCTGCTGAACGCCGACCTGGCGGCGGCCGACCCCGTCTCGAAGGGGGCGTTCTTCGGGCTCTCGGCCGACACCGCCCGTCGGCCGGAGGTCCGGCGGCACCACGACCGGCTTGACCGGCTGACCGTCGACGGCGAGCGGGTGCTGCTGTCGGAGGGCGGCGACAACGACCGCTTCGACGAGACCTGGCGGCTCCGGCCGCCGTTCGGGCCGTTCCCGGCGGTGCTGTCGGACAGCTATCCGCTGACGGCGGAGCTACCGGAACGGCTCGCCCCGGCGGCTTACGAGGCGGCCGCCGAGGGGGTCGGCCGGCTGGCGGCCGCCAACCCGGACGTCGCGTTCACGGTCGCCCACTGGGGGTGGCCGGAGACGGCGCTGTCGGCGCTGCCGGACGACGTCTCGACGCTGGAGCTCGGCCCGGACAGCGAGCCGCCGTCGGAGTACGATTCCGACCCCGACCCCGGCACTAACACCGGCGCCGGCACCGGCGGCTGAGCGGCCGTCGCCCGGATCGGGTCTGGCGTCCGTCGCCGTCGGACCTCGACGCCGGCGGGTGCGGGCGATGAAAACGCCTTTGCCGGTCGCCCGACTCGCTTCGGGCGATGACCAGTGTCAAGGGGTTCCGCGTCGAGGAGCCCGCGACGGCCGACGGGCTGGGGCGCGGGGCGTTCGTCTTCACCGACGACTACTCGGTGTTCGACTGGGGGACGATGCCGGACGCCGTTCCGAACAAGGGGGCGTCGCTGTGCGCGATGGGGGCGGCCAACTTCGAGCGGCTGGAGGCGGCCGGCGTCCCGACGCACTACCGGGGCGTCGTCGACGGCGGCGCGGTGGTCTCGCTGCCGGCGGCCGGCTCGCCGCCCCGCGAGATGGCCATCGAGCTGACCCGCGTGCCCGACCTCCCCCACGAGGGCCGCGAGTACGACTACGACGCCTTTCACGCCGCCGCCGGCGAGAACTACCTGATCCCGCTGGAGATCGTCTTCCGGAATACCGTCCCGGTGGGGTCGTCGCTGCGGCGGCGGGCCGACCCCGAGGCGTTCGGCCTCGCCCACGAGACGTGGCCCGACGACCCCGTCGACCTCCCGGAACCGGTCGTGGAGTTCTCGACGAAGTTCGAGGAGTCCGACCGGTACCTCGACCGCGACGGGGCCGACCGCATCGCCGGCCGGGCCGACATCGACGAGCTGGCGGCGGTCGCCCGCGAGGTCAACGACCTCGTGACCGAAACGGCCGCCGAAGCCGGCCTGAAACACGAAGACGGCAAGATCGAGTGTCTGTACGTCGACGGCGAGGTGCGGGTCGCGGACGTCGTCGGGACGTTCGACGAGAACCGCTTCTCCCGCGGGGGCCAGCAGCTCTCGAAGGAGGTCGTCCGGCAGTACCACCGCCGGACCCAAGCGGAGTGGGTCGAGGCGGTCGAGACGGCGAAAGCCGCCGCCGAGGAGCGGAACGTCGCCGACTGGCGGCGGCTCTGCGAGGCGGAACCGGAGCCGTTGCCGGCGCCCGTCGTCGACGCCGTCCGAGACATGTACTCGGCGGGGGCCAACGCCTACATCGGCCGGGAGCTGTTCGACGCGCCGGCGCTGGACGAGGCCGTCGAGGCCGTCCGCGACCTGTAGCGGCCAACCCCGAGCGTTTTTCACCGTCGACGGCGAAAACTCGAGTATGTTGCCGCTACAGACCATCTCCGACCCGGCGATGGCGATCGCGGTCCTGATCATCCTCCTGATCCTGACGGTTCCGGCCGCGTTCATGTGGGCGTTCGGCCGAATCCGCGACGCCGACGCCGACACCGATTCCGACGCCGACGACGAGGGGACCGATCGTGGCGGCGCCGGCGCCTGATTCCCGGCTGAAAGTAACGACCGTCGACAGCCTGGAGACGACGAGCGGCGGCGTCGTCCGCCGGAGCGTCACCGAGCGGACGTAAAAAGGGACATCGTGGAGACGACGAGCCCCGGCCTGATGGGCGAGTGCCCACAGACGGGTCGGACGGGATGGCTGATTCCGTATCTCGGCCCCGGGTGTTTCCAATAATTTTTACTGTTAGTAGCGGCCACGCGGCTGGTGTGTCTACCATTGACGACCACGGGGCGGAGACGAGAGCACTGACCGTGCGAACGACGCTCGAGTCGGCAGCGACGACAGGAAGCATCGACTCGCGGCTGCGAGGCCGCGAGGGCGAGCGGAGAGCCGGGTCCCGTCCCGACGGCTTCCGGAGCGACGACCGATGGTGAGCGGCCCCGAACTCCTCCTGGCGTCCCTGCCGCTGCTCGTGGCGGGCGTGTTGCTCGTCGGGCTCCTCTGGCCGGCGACCCGGGCGATGCTCTGGATCGTCTTCGGTGCCCTGTTCGTCCTGTACGTACTCCAGGAGGCGGGGGCGTTCGACCGCATCAACAGGGGGTTCGCGGCGGTCTCCGACGACCGCCGGGTCCAGATCGTACTGCTCGCGTTCTTCCTGGCGACGTTCATCGAGGGTGCCGCCGGGTTCGGAACGCCGGCGGCCGTCGTCGCGCCGCTGTTGCTCGCGCTCGGCTTCCCGGCTCTGGCGTCGGTGGTCGTCGCCATCATCGGGCACATCATCGCGGTCACGTACGGTGCCGTCGGGACGCCGATAATCATCGGCATCCGGAGCCCGCTGCAGGTGTTCGGAGCGGAGATCAACGAGGGCGGATTCACCGTTCTCGAGTTCGCCGACCAGGTCGCGGCCTGGGCAGCCACGTATCACGCGCTGGTCGGCTTCGTGATGCCGTTCATCGCCGTGCTGATGGCCGTCCACTTCTTCGGCGGCGAGGATAGTGACCTGAGCGACGCCTACGAGGTGGCCCCGCTGTGTCTGTTTGCCGGCGTCACGTTCGCCGTCCCGTACTGGGTTTCGGCGTGGTTCCTCACCGCCGAATTTCCGTCGCTCATCGGCTCGATGGTCGGCGGCGCCGTCACCGTCGCCGTGCTCCGGGCGGGTTACCTGCTGCCGGACTCGGAGTGGGACTTCCCGCCCCGCGAGGAGTGGCCCGACCACTGGGTCGGCTCCATCGAGCCCGGCGACACGGACGAATGAAGGCGTGGTCGCCGTACGTCCTCCTCGTGGTACTACTCGTCGTCACGCGGGCAGTTGACCCGGTCAGCAGCGCCATCTCGAACGCCGAACTCGGCGTGCAGATCGGTGACGTCACCGTCGGCATCGTCCTGGCCTGGGAGACGATTCTCGGCACCGACATCAGCGGCTCGATCGCCTGGGTGAGCGTGCCGGGATTCTGGCTGATCGTCAGCGCCCTCGTGGCGGTCCCGGTCTTCGGTATGTCCGGCGAAGCGGTCGGCAACGCGCTCTCCGAGACCGGCCGGAAGCTGGTTTCGCCGGTCATCGCACTGATATTCGTCATCGCGATGGTGCAGGTGATGCTCCAGTCCGGCAACCCGCCGGGCGTCGAACTGAACGGGATGATCGTCGTGCTCGCACGTGCGACGGCGGACGCCCTCGGCCCGGCGTATCCGGCGGTCGCGGCGCTCATCGGGGCGCTCGGCGCGGCGATGGCCGGGTCGAACACCGTCTCGAACATCACCTTCAGCGGCTTCCAGTTCGAGGCGGCAGGACGGGTCGGCCGCGTGATGCGGCTGAACTTCATCGTCCTCCTGTACTACAGCACCGCCGTCGGCGCGCTGACGATGCTGTTCTGTTACGTGTTCTTCCCGGGGCTCTTCTGATACTGCCGGCCCGCCCTCTCGAACCCCGGTGCCGCAACACGACGTCCATCGAACGGTTGCTGTCGAATGCCCCGGACCGATTCAGGTACGTACGGCCGGCAGTACGAGGCGGCGAGCCCGAGTACCGGCCTCTCCGTGGCCGGGGCGCTCTTCCTCGGGGAGGATTCAACCGGGCTGACCCCGACCCGGTGGCCTCGAGATAGTGCTCGAATAGGGATTGTGACGCGCCCCCGCCCGGAAGGGCGGGGGCGGAAAACGGGGGGACAGACGCGGAGTCGACGGGGGGTTCCCGCGCCCCGGCGGTGATGCCCACGGTTCCGGGGTCGTCCGCGGCGTGGGACGGCGGAGCGCTCGTATCTGGGTGACGTGCTCCGCTCCCACGCCATCGGTTTAGGCGAGCCTAAAACACAAAAAGGTGTCGACTGTGTTTCGGTGGCCGTCGAACTTTTTTAAATATGGACGCCGGAAGCAGGGGGTGGTGACCACGGGAGACAGCTACGACAGCCAGTATCAGTCCTCGCCGGAGACGGCCTCCCCGAGGCCGTCGACGGGGCGATCCGGTAGCCGCTCGTCGAGGTCGGCCGGTAGCCCGAGGCGGTATTCGTCGGCGTCGACCTCGCTGCGCAGCTCCGTCCGGCCGCGGTAGACGGAGACGGCGTCGTCGAGGTGGAGCCGAACGGCCTCCAGCAGCGCCTCGGCCTCCAGCGGCTGGCCGCGGCGCCGCAATCGATCGACGTCGGCGCCCGGCGGCGCGTCGAACGCCCGCTGGGCGATGATCGGCCCCTGGTCGAGGTCGGTCGTCACGTAGTGGGCGGTGACGCCGGCGACGCGGACGCCTTCCTCGCGGGCCTGTCGGTAGGCCTCCGCGCCGGGGAACGACGGCAGCAGCGACGGGTGGACGTTGATGATGCGGTCCTCGTAGCGGAACACCACCTCCGGGCTCAGGATGCGCATGTACCGGGCCAACACGATGAGATCCGTGTCGTACTCCGCCAGCAGCTCCAACAGTCGCGCCTCGTCGGGCGTGCCCTTCTCGTCGCCGACGTCGTGGAAGTCCAGGCCGTACTGCTCGGCCAGCGGCCGGAGGTCGTCGTGGTTGCCGACGACGACTTCGATGTCGGCGCCCAACTCGCCGTCGGCCCATGCCTCCAACAGTGCCTCGAGACAGTGCGACTCCTTCGTCACGAGCACCGCGATGGTCTGTGTCTCGCGGTCGGCCGGGAACCGCACCTGGACATCCTGGCCGAGTTCCTCGCCCAGTTCCCGTAGGGCCGCCCGGAGGTCGGCCTCCGAGCAGCTCATCTCGTCGGTGTCGACGTGTATCGTCATCCGAAAGATGCCGTCTCGGACCGCCTGGTCGAGGTCCTCGATGTTGATGTCCCGCTCGAACAACAGCGTCGTCACCCGCGCGATGAGCCCCGTGTCGTCGTCGCCGACGACGGTTATCTCGGTGTAATTGCGGCTCACGGGCGGTCCCTCCGGATGGGGGCGTCGTGCATGCTTCTCCGTCTGCGACCGGCGGACAAAAGCGCGGCGCTCCGCGCGCGACGGCTGCGACGGCGACGACGACCGCGACGGTTGCGACGGCGACGACCGAGACACAACCGTTTTGCCTCGCGGCCCCACTCTCGCGGACATGACCGCCTACACCGCGACCGTCACGGTCCGGCTCAAGCGGGGCGTCCTCGACCCCGAGGCCGAGACCACGCGACGGGCGCTCGAGCGGCTGGGCTTCGAGATCGAGGACCTCCGGTCGGCGGATCGCTTCGAGCTCGACCTCGAGGCCGACGACGCCGCCGCCGCGGAGACCCGCGCGACTGAGATGGCCGAGCGCCTGTTGGCAAATCCGACCATCCACGACTACGACGTCGAGGTCGCCGAGGCGTAGATGACCGTCGCCATCACGACGCCGCTAACGCCCGGCGTCACCACCCGGTGGGGGTACCTGTCATGACCGTCGCCATCACGATGACGCCGACGCCCGGCAGCCACACTCGACGGAGGTGGCTGCTGTGACCGTCGCCGTCGTCCGCTTCGGCGGGTCGAACTGCGACCGTGACGCACGGCGTGCGCTCGAACACCTCGGCGTCGACGCCGAGATCGTCTGGCACGAGGCGGGACTGCCCGAGGACACGACCGGCGTCGTCGTCCCCGGCGGGTTCTCCTACGGCGACTACCTCCGGGCCGGCGCGATGGCGGCCCGCTCGCCGGTGATGGAGGAGGTCCGGGCGGCCGCCGCCGACGGGACGCCGACCCTCGGCGTCTGCAACGGCGCCCAGATCGGCTGCGAGGGCGGGCTGACGCCCGGCGCCTTCACCACCAATCGCAGCGCCCGCTTCCGGTGCGAGCACGTCCACCTGCGGGTCGAGAACGCCGACACCCCCTGGACGGCCGCCTACGACGACGGCGAGATCATCGAACTGCCCATCGCCCACGGCGAGGGCCGCTTCGAGATCGACGACGACCGGCTCCGGCGGCTCCGCGCGGAGGACCGCGTGCTGTTCCGCTACTGCGACGCCGGCGGCGAGACGACGGCGGCGGCCAACCCCAACGGCTCGACGGACAACGTCGCCGGCGTCCTCGGCGAGACGGACACCGTCGCGGTGCTGATGCCGCATCCCGAGCGCGCGGCGCTGCCCGACATCGGGCCGACCGACGGCCAGGGCGTGCTCCGGGCCTTCGAGTTCGAGTAGCCCTCGCTCCGTTCTCGGGAGCGTCATTGCACAAGCGGCTGGTTGTACGCCGTCTCCTCGCGCATGACGTGCTCCCAGGTGGCCTCGCAGTCGCAGGCGACCTCCTCGAACACCGAGGGGTCCTGCCGGAGGTCGAAGTCCTTGATGGCCGTCTGGACGCGGTCGTCGCAGTCGCCGCAGTTGTGCGGGCCGCGGTCGGAGCCGTGGCCAACGGGGTCGGAGACGACGATGGCGTCGGCGTCGGCCGTCGTCTCCAGCACCTCGCAGACCGACCACAGCCACGGCGGTCGGTAGCCGCCGTCGTGGTACAGCTCCTCGACCATCGTGTGGCGCTGGACGTTGCAGGGGTTCATCGAGACGGTGTGACAGCCCTCGACGGCCGCACACCGCCGGATCGACCGTTTCATGTCGGCGACGGCCTCGGGTTCCGCCAGGAACGGCGGCTTCATGAGCAGGTACGCCTTCACGCCGGCGGCGGCCTCGAAGTCGGCGAAGTCGAAGTACTTGTTCACGCAGTCGTGGCGGACGCGGTCGGTGGCCGTCTCCAGGCCGATGGCGACGTCGGTCGCGAGGCCGCGGTCGGTGAACTCGCGCAGCTTCTCGCGGTCGACGAAGTCCGGCAGCGACTCGACGACCAGCCGGTCGCGGTCGGCGAACGTCTCCGCGACGGCCTCGCGGGTCTCCGGCGGTATCTCCCGCTCGTCGAGAAACGACCCCGAGGTGTAGATCTTCACCAGGCCGGCCGGCTCGTCGGCGTTCTCTCGCTCGTGGTCGAGACAGGTCTCCAGCTGCGTCATCAGCTTCTCGTGGCCGACGCTGCCGCTGTCGACGCTCTCGGCGACGTAGCCGCACATCGTACAGCCGCCGGCCCGGGCCCACCGGCAGCCGCCGGTGTTGAGGATGATCGTCAGGGAGTCACGGACGCCGTCTGGGGTGTTGTCCTCGTCGAGCCACACCCGGGTCGGCTCCATCGGGTCGTAGCTCCGGTCGTTGCGACTCCGGACCTCCCGCATCACCTCGTTGTGGGCATCCATTCCCCGCCCCTCCTCGTAGCCGTCGGGCGTCGGCTGACTCATCGTCGCCGTTAGGCGGTCGCCCCGCATAGCCGTGTCGCTTTTGGGCCCCCCCCAGGACCGCACCGGTCGGCTCCGTCGTCCACCGCGGCCGTTTAGCCATCGGCAATCTCGGGCCGGACGCGCGCTAGCGGCACGACGTCGCTCGGCGTCTCCCGCTCTTCGACCCCCAGCGGGCCTGTGCCATCCTCGTCGTGTTCCGGTGCCGTCGTGCGGTCCCCATCGGGCGAGTTCGGCGTCGCGCGCCCGGTGGTGGTTCGTACTACGGGCGCCTCGAGGTAGCTCCGCCGCGTGGTCGATGTCCGGCATCTATCACCTCTCGTTGGTCGCCGCGAGCCGCCAGCCGGCGACGCCGAGGACCGCCCCGACGCCGTTGGCGGCGGCGTCGGCGAGCGAGGCCGTCCGGTGGGCCAGCGGGACCTGAATACCCTCGATCGCGGCCCCGAGCGCGACGACGGCGGCCGCGATGACGAGGAGGTCGCGGCCCTCGACCCGTCGGGCGGCGGCGACGGCGACGGCTAAGACCGCTGTGCCCGCCACGTGGGCCCACTTGTCGAGGCCCACGCCAGCGATGTCGGCGTCGAGGGCCGCGGGCGGCCTGACGACCGACGCGACGATGACCGTCGCGCACGCCGCGATGGTAACCCATCGGGCTGTCGACGCGGCGTCCGACCGAGCGCGTGACACGGGAGCCGGTGGCTGCTCGCTGGTCGAAAGGATTTCGGCCGCGATCGGCGATTCGCTTCGTGCGAACGTGTCCACGACGCCTGCGCGTAACCTTCAGCAGTTACCCCCCTGTAGCAAAGGTTACCATGATGCAGGCCAACTAGCAACCTATACGGATTATCATGACCGACTTGGGCGGATTCCACGACCACGTCGCTCGCGTCGACCTCTCCGACGGGAGCGTCAACTACGAGAGCATCGACCAGGACGACGCCGAGAAGTACATCGGCGCCCGCGGCCTCGGCGTCAAGTACGTCTTCGACCAGGGCCCGGACGTCGACCCGATGGGCCCGGAGAACCTACTGGCGTTCACCAACGGGCCGCTGACGGGCACACAGGTGACGATGAGCGGCCGCATCGCCGTCTGCACGAAATCGCCGCTGACCGGGACCGTCACCGACTCCCACCACGGCGGCTGGTCCGGCGCCCGGCTGAAGTGGGCAGGCTTCGACGGCCTGCTGTTCGAGGGCGAGGCCGACGGCCCCGTCTACGCCTACGTCGAGGACGGCGAGGTCGAACTGCGTGACGCCTCCGACCTGTGGGGCATGGGCTTCCACGAGACGCGCGACGCCATCGAGGAGGCCCACGACGGCGAGTACGGCAGGGACCTCTCGGTGATGGGCATCGGCGAGGCCGGCGAGAACGAGATCAGGTACGCCTGCATCATGAACGAGGACGACCGGGCCTCCGGCCGCGGCGGCACCGGTTGCGTGATGGGGACGAAGAACCTCAAGGCCGTCGTCGTCAAGGCAAGCACCGACATGCAGCGGCCGGCCGACTCCGAGACGTTCCGGGAGGGCCACCAGCAGGCAATGGAGGTCATCCAGGAGTCGGAGGTCACCGCGCCGAACGAGGGCGGTCTCTCGCTGTACGGGACGAACGTCCTGATGAACGCCACCGAGGAGATGTCGGGACTGCCGGCCCGCAACGCGAAGTACACCTCGACGGCCGACGCCCGCGAGGACGGCTTTAGCGACGACGGCTTCGACGCCGAGAAGGTCTCCGGCGAGAACGTCCGGGAGAACATCCTCGTCGAGGAACCGACCTGTCACTCCTGTCCGGTCGCCTGCAAGAAGGAAGTCGAGGTCGACCTGGCCCACAAGGGCGAGGACATGAACGTTCAGACGGAGTCCTACGAGTACGAGTCGGCGTGGGCGCTCGGCCCCAACGCCGGCCACACCGACCGCGACGAGATCGCCCTGATGCTGCATCGCTGCAACGACCACGGCATGGATACCATCGAGGCCGGCAACATGCTGGCGATGGCCATGGAGATGACCGAGGAGGGCAAGTTCGACGACCTCGGTGGGGTCGACGGGCGGAGCCCGTCTGCCCGGGGGACGGAGTCCCCCGCTGGTATCGACTGGGGCGACAGCGAGGAGATGGTCGAGATGCTCACGCGGGTCGCCCGCCGGGAGACCGAGTTGGCCGACCACCTCGCGGAGGGCGCCGACCACCTCGCGGAGACGTTCGACGCCGGCGACAACTCCCTGGCCGTCAAGGGCCAGACCATCCCCGCCTACGACCCGCGCTGCATGAAGGGCATGGCCATCGCCTACGCCACCTCGAACCGCGGGGCCTGCCACCTGCGCGGCTACACGCCCGCCGCCGAGATTCTCGGCATCCCCGAGAAGGTCGACCCCGTCGAGTGGCGCGGCAAGGGCGAACTCACCGCCACCTTCCAGGACCTCCACGCCGTCTCCGACAGCTTCGACATCTGCAAGTTCAACGCCTTCGCCGAGGGCATCGAGGAGTACGTCCTGCAGTACAACGGCATGACGGGTCTCGACGTCGGC
>PXRZ01000005.1:0-3121 GCA_003022945.1 Halobacteriales archaeon QS_8_69_73
CTGGGCGCCGAGATCGTCCTCAGCGGGAAGGTCACGGGCGCCCGCTCGCGCGTCGAGAAGTTCAACCGCGGCTACGTCAAGCACAACGGCGAGCCCGCCGAGGAGATCGTCGACAGCGGCGTCGGTACCGCCGTGATGAAGCTCGGCACCATCGGCGTCCGCGTGAAGATCATCCCGCCGAACGCGGAGCTGCCCGACGACTTCGAGGTGTACGAGGACGTCGAGGTCGCCGAGTTCGTCGAGGAACCGGAGGGCGACGTCGAGGAGCTGCTCGAAAAGCCCGAGGAGGCCGACACCGAGTCGGTCGGCGCCGACCCCGAGGAGATCGTCGACACCAACGCCGAGCCGCCCGACGAGGAGGTCATCGACGAGGAGCTCGAGGAAGAACTCGTCGACGCCAACGGCGACGAGATCGACGCAGACGACACGGACGACACGGACGACGCGGCCGACGCGACCGGCGAGCCGGCGGAGGACCTCGACGAGGACATCGAGGCGGAAGCCGCGGAGCTCGTCGAGGAGATGGAAGCCGAGACCGACGGGGAGGCCGAGTGAGATGGCCATCCTGCGTGTCCAGGAGATCCGCGACATGACGCCCGCCGAGCGGGAAGCGGAGCTGGAACAGCTGGAGACCGAGCTGCTCAACGAGAAGGCGGTGCTGGCGGCCGGCGGCGCCCCGGAGAACCCGGGACGGATCGGCGAGCTGAAGCGCACCATCGCCCGCGTGAAGACGATCAGACGCGAGGAGGGCGATCTCGACGAATGACCCCCGAGTCGCTCGTCCGCCACGAACTGGCCGGCCTCGACGTCGAGGTCGCCGAATCGCCCAACCCCGACCTGGTCGGGATAGCCGGGCGTGTCGTCGACGAGACGACCAACACGCTGCTCGTGGCGACGGGCGAAGGGAAGGGGGTCAAACAGGTGCCGAAGACGGCGGCGACGTTCCGGTTCCGTCTCGACGGCGAGACGCGCGGCGCCACGCGCGTCGTCGTCGATGGCGACCGGCTGGTCGCTCGACCGGCCCGACGCACCGAAACAAAAGGAGATTCACTATGGCAATAGGACTCGACGTACCACGGCCTCCGGAGCCCGACAACCCGGAGGACTACGACTACGAGACGTGTCCCTTCTACGGTGAGCTGTCCGTCCGTGGACAGGTCATCGAGGGGGAAATCGTCTCAACCGACATGGACCGTACGGTCGTCGTCGAGCGAGAGTACGACGTGAAGGTACCCAAGTACGACCGCCAGATGAAGCGGCGGTCGCGGATTCCGGCGCACACGCCGGAGGTACTGGAGCCGCTCTCGGTCGGCGACGACGTGAAGATAGCGGAGACACGACCGCTGTCGAAGACGAAACACCACGTGGTCGTCTCGGTCGACGAGAACGGAGGCGACGCCTGATGGAGGCGCTCAACGCCGACGTCACGCAGGGCCTCGAGAAGGGGTCGCTGGTCACCTGTGCCGACAACACGGGTGCCCGGGAGCTGAAGGTCGTCTCCGTCGCAGGGTACTCCGGGACGAAGAACCGCCACCCGAAGGCGGGACTCGGCGACAAGGTGACCGTCTCGGTCACCAAGGGGACCCCCGAGATGCGCCGGCAGGTGCTGGAGGCGGTCGTCATCCGCCAGCGGAAGCCCATCCGTCGACCGGACGGCACGCGGCTGAAGTTCGAGGACAACGCGGCCGTCATCGTCGACGAGAACGAAGATCCCCGCGGCACCGAACTGAAAGGCCCCATCGCCCGCGAGGTCGCCGAGCGGTTCGGCACCATCGCGAGCGCGGCAACGATGATAGTATGACACGACAACCACACGAACAGCGCAACCGACAGGAGCGCGCCCCGCTGCACGAAAAACAGAAGCAGGTCCGGGCGCCGCTGGCCTCGGAACTCCGCGAGGAGTACGGCCGGCGGTCGGTCCGGGTCAACGTCGGCGACACCGTCGAGATCCAGCGCGGCGACTTCGCCGGCGAGACCGCCGAGGTCGTCGACGTCGACCTCCGGGCGACGGAGATCGAAATCGAGGACGTCACGATCGAGACGGCCGACGGCGAGGAGGTGCCGCGGGCGCTCGACGCCAGCAACGTCCAGGTGACGGAGCTGGACCTCGAGGACGACCGCCGCGAGACGCGGCTCCAGGAGGACGACGAATGAGCAACCACCAGAAGCGACTCTCGGTTCCGAACTCGTGGCCGATCGAACGGAAGGAGGAGACGTACACGACGAAGGCGGGCGCGGGCCCGCACGGCGAGGACGGCGTGCCGCTACTGATCGTCCTGCGGGACGTGCTGGGCTACGCCGACTCGAAGAAGGAAGCACGGTACGCCCTTGATCAGGACAGCGTGTTGGTCAACGGCACGCCGGCCGCCGACGAGCGCCGCCCCATCGGGATGTTCGATATCCTGGCGTTCCGGGAGCGGGAGGAGTACTACCGCGTCTTCCCGGACGAGGGCGGTCGGCTCTCGCTGACGCCGGTCGACGCCGACGCCGCGGGCTCGAAGCTCGGGAAGATCGTCGACAAACGACAGATCCCCGGCGGCGACACACAGCTGACGCTGCACGACGGCCGAACGCTGCTCGTCGAGGACGACACGAGCTACAGCAGCAACGACTCCATCGTCGTCTCCAACGACAGCGAGGAAGTCGTCGCGCACTTCACCTACGAGGAGGGTGCGCTGGTGACGGCGGTTCGGGGCGCCCACGCCGGCCGCATCGGTCGCATCGAGGAGATCCAGGTGACGCCCGGCTCGTCGGACAACAACGTTCGCATCGAGGACTTCGAGGGCGACGACGACTTCGAGACCGTCGAGGAGTACGTCGTCGTCATCGACGAGAACTTCGTCGAGGGCGACGCCGAGGGAGGTGACGGCGCATGAGCTCGGAGTCGGAGTCCGATGCCGGCGAGTTCCACGAGATGCGGGAGCCGGACATCGAGAAGGTCGTCGTCCACATGGGCATCGGCCGCGGCGGCGAGCCGCTGGCGCAGGCCGAGGAGATACTCGGCGAGGTCACGGGCCAGCAGCCGGTCCGGACGGTCGCCGAGCGCACCATCCAGGACTTCGAGGTCCGGCAGGGCGACCCCATCGGCGCGAAGGTCACCCTTCGCGGCGACGACGCCGAG
>PXRZ01000005.1:3199-13292 GCA_003022945.1 Halobacteriales archaeon QS_8_69_73
GTCCGGCCGGGCTACCGGGTGAGCAAGCGGGACAAGATGTCCCGGTCGATCCCCGCCCGGCACCGGCTGAACGCCGAGGACGCGGTCGCGTTCCTCGAATCGAACTTCGACGTCGACGTCGACGTGGAGGGTGAAGAATGACGGAACAGGAGACGGGCGAACGGGCCGCCAAGCGGACCGGCGGGCTGGAAGCGTGTCAGCGCTGCGGGCGCGAGCAGGGACTCGTCGGCAAGTACGACATCTGGCTCTGCCGGCAGTGTTTCCGCGAGGTCGCCCGTGGCATGGGATTCAGGAAGTACAGCTAACGATGACGGACAACGATCCACTGGCCAGCGCGCTGTCGGGACTCGACAACGCCGAGAGCGTCGGCCATCTCGACCAGACGATACAGCCCGCCTCGAACGAGATCGGCTCGGTGCTCGAGGTCCTCTACGACCGCGGGTACATCGACGGATTCCAGTTCGTCGAGAACGGCAAAGCCGGCAGGTTCGAGGTCGAACTGAAAGGAGCGATCAACGAATGTGGCACGGTCAAGCCCCGCTACTCGGCGGGCGCCGACGAGTTCGAGAAGTGGGAAAAGCGGTTCCTCCCCGCCCGCGACTACGGGACGCTCGTCGTCACGACCAGCCACGGCATCATGAGCCACTACGACGCCCGCGATGCGGGCGTCGGTGGCCAGGTGATCGCATACGTCTACTGACAATGCGCGAAGAAATCGACATACCGGACGAGGTCACGGCGACGATCGACCACCTCGAGTTGACCGTCGAGGGGCCGAACGGGAGCGTCACGCGACGGCTCTGGTACCCCGACATCGCGGTCGACGTGGAGAGCGTTCCGGCGGAGCCGGAACGAGAAGACGGTGAAACCGTCGAGGCTATCGTCGTCGAGACCCGATCCGACGACGCCGAAACCCGCGCGACGGTCGGCACCTTCCGCAGCCACGTCACCAACATGATCCACGGCGTGACCGAGGGCTGGGAGTACGAGATGGAGGTCTTCTACTCCCACTTCCCGATGCAGGTGTCCGTGGAGGGCGACGAGATCGTCATCGAGAACTTCCTCGGGGAGACGGCTCCCCGACGGACGCCGGTCCGCGGCGACACGGAGGTCTCGGTCGACGGCGAGGCGCTGACGGTCCGCGGCCCGAGCATCGAGGACGTCGGCCAGACGGCGGCCGACATCGAACAACTGACCCGCGTCCCCGACAAGGACACGCGCGTCTTCCAGGACGGCGTGTACATCACGGGGACGCCCGAGCGAGGTGAGGTCTGATGACGAACGAAGACGAGCACGAAGAACTGACCGACATCAGCGGCATCGGCGAGGCGAAGGCCGAGTCGCTCCGGGAGGCCGGCTTCGAGTCCGTCGCGGACCTCGAGGCGGCCGACCAGGACGACCTCGCGGCGGCCGACGGCATCAGCGACGCGCTGGCGGCTCGCATCCAGGCCGAGGTCGGCGACCTCGAGGTCTCCGAGGAGACCGACGCCGAGGTCGATGTCGAGGCCGAAGAGGACGACTCCGAAGCCGACAGCACTGAAGACGAAGACGCCGGCGCGGAGACGGACGCCGACACGGACGACGAAGACGACACCGGGGACGAGGACGACGACGCCCCCACCGAGCTGGTGGAGATCGCCGGCGTCGGCGAGACGAAGGCGGAGTCGCTGCGCGAGGCCGGCTTCGACTCGGTCGACGACGTTCGCGGCGCCGACCAGTCGGCGCTGGCGGACGCCGAGGGCATCGGCAACGCCCTGGCGGCCCGCATCAAGGCCGACGTCGGTGACCTGGAGGTCGCCGAGGAGACCGACGCCGAGGTCGAAGAAGAGGAGCCGGAGCCCGAGGCCGACGTCGACGAGGACGTCGAGACCGAGCTGCAGCCCCGCGGGCTCGTCGAGAAGACGCCCGAGCTGACCGACGAGAAAGAGCGCCTGCTCGACCGGCGGCGGAGCGAGGGCAAGCCGCAGTTCAACCGGCAGGACTACCACGTCAAAAAGCGGACGCCGGAGTCGTGGCGTAGCCCGCGCGGTCAGCTGTCGAAGCAGCGCCGCGGCGTGAAGGGCAAGGGCCCGACGGTCGAGGCCGGCTTCCGGACGCCGGCGGCGGTACGCGGCAAGCACCCCAGCGGCTTCGAGGAGGTCCGCGTCGAGAACGTCGACGACCTCGACGGCGTCGACGGCGACCGGGAGGCCGTCCGGATCGGCTCGACCGTCGGCGCTCGCAAGCGCGAGCGCATCGAGGAGGTCGCCGAGGAGGAGGAGATTCGCGTACTCAATCCGACGTACGTCGAAGTGGAAGTAGAGGTGGAGGCCGAAGAATGACCGACCTGAAGGCACAGAAGCGACTGGCGGCGGACATCCTCGGCGTCGGCGAGAACCGCGTCCGGCTCGACCCCGACGAACAGGGCGAGATCGCCGACGCGATCACCCGCGACGACGTGCGGGAGCTGATCGACGAGGGGGTCATCGAGGCGGAGACGACCGAGGGCAACTCCCGCGGTCGGGCCCGCGAGCGCGACGAGAAGCGCGCCTACGGCCACCGGAAGGGACACGGCTCCCGGAAGGGGACGGCCGGCGGGCGACAGGACGAGAAAAGCGACTGGCAGAGCCGCATCCGCGCCCAGCGCGAGGAGCTGCGCGAGCTGCGCGACGGCGGCGACATCACCCGCTCGCAGTACCGGGAGCTGTACGACCAGGCCAGCGGCGGCGAGTTCGACAGCCTCGCGGATCTGCGGCGGTACATCGACGACAACTACGGTGATCAATGATGGCGACAGGACCACGATACAAGGTGCCGATGCGGCGTCGCCGCGAGGCCCGAACGGACTACCACCAGAGGTTGCGCCTGCTGAAATCCGGCAAACCCCGTCTGGTCGCTCGCAAGAGCAACACCCACACCAGGGCGCAGCTGATCGTCACGGGTCCGCAGGGCGACGAGACCGTCGTGAGCGCGACCTCGGGCGATCTCGAGGCGTTCGGCTGGGAGGCGCCGACGGGCAACCTGCCCGCGGCCTACCTGACCGGACTGCTGGCCGGCGTGCGGGCCGTCGACGCCGGCCTCGAGGAGGCGGTGCTCGACATCGGGCTCAACACGGCGACGCCCGGCAACAAGGTGTTCGCGGTACAGGAAGGTGCGATCGACGCAGGGCTGGAGATTCCGCACAACGAGTCGGTGTTCGCCGACCCGGAGCGGACCCGCGGCTCCCACATCGCGGCGTACGCCGAGGACCTCGACGAGGGCCTCTACGGCGGCGACTTCGACGCGACGGAGCTGCCGGCCCACTTCGACGAGGTGCGAGAGCGCCTGGAGGACGAACTATGAGCAACGGATGGGAGCCGCGAACGCGGCTCGGACGACGCGTCGCAGAGGGCGAAATAACGTCGATGCGGGACGCCCTGCGGACGGGGCTACCGCTGAAGGAACCGGAGATCGTCGACCAGCTCCTGCCGGGGCTGGAAGACGAGGTGCTGGACATCAACATGGTCCAGCGGATGACCGACTCCGGCCGCCGGGTGAAGTTCCGGTGTGTCATCGTCGTCGGCAACCGCGACGGCTTCGTCGGCTACGCGCAGGGCCGCGACGACCAGGTCGGCGGCGCGATCCAGAAGGCGATCGACATCGCGAAGCTGAACATCGTCGACGTCTCCCGGGGCTGTGGCTCCTGGGAGTGCGGCTGCGGCCGGCCCCACACCGTCTCGCTGCGGACGACCGGCAAGGCCGGCTCCGTCGAGGTCGAGCTCCAGCCCGCCCCGCGCGGACTGGGGCTGGCCGGCGGCGAGACCGTCCGGCACGTGCTGGAGCTGGCCGGCATCGAGGACATCTGGACGCGCTCGTCGGGCACCACCCGGACCACGGTCAACTTCGCGAAGGCGACGTTCAACGCCCTGACGGCGACCGCCGAGTCCCGGGTGCCCGAGCGCACCCTCGAGAAGCGCGAGGTGGTCGAGTGATCGCCGTCGTCCAGGTCCGCGGCGAGGTCAACCAGGAGGGCGGCATCGCGGACACCCTCGGAATGTTGAACCTCGGCCGCGTCAACCACGCCACCCTCGTCCCGGACACCGACGCCTACCGCGGCATGGTCACGAAGGTCAACGACTACGTCGCCCACGGCGAGCCGTCCGAGGACATCGTCGCGCTGCTACTGGAGCGCCGCGCGGAGCCCGCCGAGGGCGCCGGCGACATCGACGACGAGTGGGTCGCCGAGCACACCGACCACGGCGGCGTGTCGGCGCTCGCGGCGGCGCTGCTCGCCGAGGAGACGACGCTGCAGGAGCAGGGACTGTCGCCGACGCTGCGGCTCCACCCGCCGCGGGGCGGCCACGACGGGCTGAAGAACCCGACGGTCGACGGCGGCCAGCTCGGCCCCCACTCGACCGAGGAGATCGACACACTGCTGGAGGTGATGCGCTGATGACTTCGAAAAAACGACGACAGCGCGGCTCCCGCACGCACGGCGGCGGCTCCCACAAGAACCGCCGCGGCGCCGGCCACCGGGGCGGGCGCGGGCGTGCCGGCCGCGACAAACACGAGTTCCACAACTACGAACCGCTCGGCAAGTCCGGCTTCGACCGCCCGCAGAAGGTCAAGCGGGACGTCGAAACGATCAATCTCCGGACGCTCGACGAGGACGCGGTCGTGCTGGCCGCGGAGGGCGTCGCCGAGGAGACCGACGACGGCTACCGGGTCGACGCCCGCGACGTCGTCGAGGACGGCTTCGAGGTCGACGTCGTGAAGGTGCTCGACGGCGGCCGCGTCCACAACGAGCTGGAGGTCGTCGCCGACGACTTCTCGGCGGACGCCGCCGAGACGCTCGAAGCCGCCGGCGGCGCGGCCGTGCTCTCCGAGCGAGGGAAAGAGCTGGCCGCCGAGGCCGAGGCCGAAGCCGACAGAGATACAACGGACGAGGCCAACGAGGAAGCGTAAATGAGCTGGAAGGAGGCCGCCGAACCGGTACTCACGCGCCTGCCCGCCGTCCAGCGCCCGACGGGTCACGTCCCGTTCAAGCGCAAGCTGGGCTGGACGGCCGGCGTGCTGGTGCTGTATTTCTTCCTGACGAACGTGCCCATCTACGGGCTCCCGCAGGGCGGGGCACAGAACATCTTCGGGCAGTTCCGCTCCATTCTGGGCGGCGCCCGGGGGTCGCTGCTGCAGGTCGGCATCGGGCCGATCGTCACGGCGTCCATCGTGCTGCAGCTGCTCGGCGGCGCGGACCTCCTCGGGCTGAACACCGAGGAGAACCCCCGCGACCAGGCGCTATATCAGGGTCTCCAGAAGACGCTCGTCATCGTGATGACGGCGCTGACGGCGGCTCCGATGGTGTTCGCCGGATTCCTCGCACCCAGCCAGCAGGTCGCCGCCTCCCTGGGCATCAGCACGACCGCGCTACAGTGGCTGATGTTCCTACAGATCTTCGTCGGCGGGATGATGATCCTCTACATGGACGAGATCATCTCCAAGTGGGGGGTCGGCTCCGGTATCGGGCTGTTCATCATCGCCGGGGTGAGCCAGCGACTCATCGGCGGGTTCTTCACCTGGAGCGGCATCGGCCAGGAGGGGTACGTCGGCTTCTTCCCGCAGTGGTACGACATTATCACCGGCGGAACGGAACTGGCCTCGCCGCTGACGCTGTCGGGGCTGTCTGACCTGTTCCTCGGGCCCGGCCGGCTGCTGGGGCTCATCACGACGGTGCTCATCTTCGTGGTGGTCGTTTACGCGGAGTCGGTCCGCGTCGAGATCCCGCTGAGCCACGCCCGCGTGAAAGGCGCCCGCGGCCGGTTCCCGGTGAAGCTCATCTACGCCAGCGTCCTGCCGATGATTCTCGTGCGGGCGCTACAGGCCAACATCCAGTTCGTCGGCCGCATCCTCTACTCGCGGGCGCCGCAGGAAGAGACGGCGATCGTGCTGTTCGGCCAGCGGCTGCCGTGGCTCGGGCAGTACACCACCGGCAGCAGCGGCGGCTTCGCCAGCCCGACCGGCGGGCTGTTCTACTACCTGGCGCCGATCTACTCGCCGGAGGACTGGATGTGGTGGCTCGGTGAAACTGCGGCGGCACCGTGGCAGATCATGCTCCGGGTCGGCGTCGACCTGACGTTCATGATCGTCGGCGGCGGCATCTTCGCCATCTTCTGGGTCGAAACGACGGGCATGGGCCCGCGGGCGACCGCAAAGCAGATCCAGAACTCCGGAATGCAGATTCCCGGCTTCCGGCAGTCGCCGGGCGTCACCGAGAAGGTCCTGGAGCGGTACATCCCGCAGGTGACGGTCATCGGCGGCGCGCTGGTCGGCCTGCTGGCCGTGGCGGCGAACATGCTCGGCACCATCGGCCAGGTCACCGGCACCGGCCTGCTGCTGACCGTTTCCATCACATACAAGCTCTACGAGGAGATCGCCGAGGAGCAGCTGATGGAGATGCACCCGATGATGCGGGAGATGTTCGGCTAGTGGCTCCGAAGGTCTCTCCGTCCCGTCAGGGATCGGCGACTCCTATTCGTCCGCTGCCGGCTCGAAGCCGCAACGCCGTCGTACCGCGTGAGTGTCCCACGATCCGAGGCGGGGCGGAAAGAGCCGAGTCCGACGGCCCCGCTACGACCGGAGCGGGTCGGCGACGGTGCCGACGCCGGAGAACGTGAAGCGCGTGCCGTCGTCGACGGTGACCTCGCCCTGCCAGCCGTGGCCGGAGACGACCCGTTCGACGATGAAGAGCCCGAGCCGGGAGGAGTCGTAGTCGCCGTCGAAGGTCGAGTCGGCGACGTCGGCCGGCAGGCCGGGGCCGTCGTCGGCGACGACGAACCCGTCGTCGGTCCCCCGGACCGTCACCGTCGTCTCCGGGCCGCAGTGCTCGTCGACGTTCCGAAAGAGGTTTTCGAATAGTTGCCGGAGCTGGGAGTCATCCGCGAGCAGTTCTCGGTCGGACCCGACGACGAGCGTCGCGGTCTCGGGGTCGACGGTCGCCCAGGCGTCGCGGGCGACGGCGCCCAGCCCTACCGGCGTCCGCTCGCCGACGTCGGCGTCGTTGCGAGCGAGCGCGAGCGTCTCGGAGATGAGCGTCTCCATCCGGTCGGTGGCGTCGAGCACCTGCCGGAGGTCCTCGGCGTCCGATTCCGAGATGGCGTCGGACTCCAGGACGAGTTCGGTGTAGCCGCGGACGGACGTCAGTGGGGTACGGAGGTCGTGTGCGAGGACGCCCGCGAACTCGTCCAGTCGCTCGTTCCGTCTATCCAGCGCCCGGTGGTGGCGTTCCCGCTCCAGCTCGTAACCGATCCACCGCGTCAGCAGCCGCACGAACCGCCGTTCGTCGTCGGTGAAGTCGGTCTCCCGGGGCGTCTCGTCGAAGAAACACAGCGTTCCGTAGGTTTCGCCGTCGACCAGCACCGGCGCGCCGACGTAACACCGAACGTCCGTGGCCTCCCGGGCGCGGTCGTTCCGGAGCGGCGAGTCGTCGGCGTCGACGACCGCCAGAACCCGCCGGTCGCCGACGACGTGGCGGCACCACTGCTCGTCGAGGTCGTGAACCGAGCCGGCGACGTAGTCGCCGCTCGGGACCGTCGAGTCGATGATCTCGTAGTCGCCGTCGTCGACGTGCGACAGCAGACCGCTGGAGACGTCGAGACGGTCCCGGCCGACGGTTATCGCCCTCGCTATCTTCTCCTCCAGCGACAGCGACGGGTCCGCCCCGAGTTCGTAGAGGTCCCGGAAGTAATCCGTCGCGCTGGACTGCACCATGGGGACGTCTCGGAGACGCGTCTATTTAGGGCTAGCTTCTCGGTCGACGCCGAACGTCCGGCTGGGCGGTTCACCGGGCCGGCAAGCGGAGTCCGTCGCGGCGCAGCCGGGTCGCCACCGCGACGACCGGCAGGACGAGCCGTCGCGCTCGCCGGGCTCGAAGCACATCCGGCGGTAGCGGTCGGTCTCAAGCGGGGTCGTCGTGTCCACGTCGGCGTGGCCTGTGACGGACTCTGAGGCGCGCCTGCCGGCCGCACACTTGACGAGGGGTCTTCCGGTGCATCGGGCATGTCAGCACGGTGGGCGGGCGGGTCAAGCTGTTACCCGGCTGCGCTCCGTGCCACGGGCGGCGACCGTCGCGTCGACCCGTCGTCGGCGCCGCGAACCGGACCGCCTCGGCGACGGTCAGGGCCGACGGCGTCCGGGAAGGACCGTCTCACGGCCGGTGACGGCGAGAAAGTCGCGAGCGAAGCTGACGAGTGACGCGACGAGCAGCGGCGGCGCGACCACCTCGACGAGGACGGCCGGCGTCGCCGGGACGAGCGCCGCGGTGATGAAGACCATCTGTGCGGCGCCGAGATACCGGCTGAAGTCGTCGTCGGGCGTCTCGAACAGCGGCCGTCGGCGGCGGCGCCAGACGAGCCCGCCCACGTAGATGTATCTCGCGGCCGACAGCGAGAGATACCAGACCGGGAGTTGGCCCCACGCCACCGCCACCAGCGGCGCGACCACGGTCCCGACGGCATCGAGTGCGACATCCAGCCGGCCGCCGACGTCCGTTTCGGTGCCGACCGTCCTGGCGATTGTCCCGTCGACGCAGTCGAGAAGCGTCGCGGTGCCGTACAGCAGCGCCGGCACCCACGACAGCGGCGGCGCCGGACGGACGACGACGAAGCCGGCCACGACCGCGTACAGCGCTCCACGCAGCAGCGTCACCACGTCCGCCGGCCCGGGGAGCCAACGGCGCTCGGCGTCGAGCAGCCGACCGAGATACCAGAGCTGTCCCGCCCAGCAGACGCCGGCGACGGCCACCGGCGCGGAAACGCCGTCGGCGAGGAGTCTGACACCGACCGACGGTCGGAGTCCGACGAGCGCGGCCGTGAGGATGAGAGTGCCGGCCGCCGGGCCGCCGATCCGGAGCGCCGTCGGCACCGCGTGTCGCCACCGGCTCATCTCGGCCCCTCGGCCACACACCCGTCGGTAGTCGAGCGCTTCATATAGTCGTTCCGTCCGGCGGTTCGGGTCGAATGCACCTAAATGTACGACTACCGGAGGAGCGCGATCAACACGACCACGAGCAGGAGCTGTGCGGCCTTGTCGACGGCGCTGATGGTCCCGACGTCCGCCGGGAACCGTGCCGGCGTGTTCGCGAACGTGAGGTAGTACCAGATGCCGACCTGGACGAGCGTGAACGGGATGCCGGCGGCGTAGACGAGTCGGCGGCGCCAGCCGATCAGGACGAGGCCGATCGCGCCGATGAACCCCAGTCCGGCCAGAAGGAAGCTGATTCCCAGCGGCGCCGGGGCGAGCCGTGCACCGAGCCGGAGGTGGACCGCGGCGCTGATCGTCGCTGCGAGGATGCCGACCCAGTGGAGCACGCCGAGCGATTCCGTCCGGAGCGAGAACGTCTCTCGTTCGGCCGTCGTCATGGAGTAAAGGTGGGCCGTCGCCAGTATATGTATGACGCCGCTGTGTATCGTTCTACCGAGGTCCCGGCGGTCCGCGCCGACGCCGTTTTTATCGCCCGGGCCGCAACGGGAGACGTGACGGAACCAGGCATGGGCCGTCTCGGGACCGCCTACCTCCGGGCGCTGCAGGCGGTCGGCCGACGGCTCGACTACGGGACCAACGTCCTCGACCGCGAGTGGGACGTCCTCGTCGTGCTGGACGCCTGTCGGGCGGACCTGCTGTCGTCGGTCGCCGCCGACGGCGACCCGCTCGGGGAGGTCGGCCGGATGCGGTCGGTCGGCAGCTCCTCCTCGGAGTGGCTCGAGAACACCTTCCCCGGCCACCCGGAGACGGCGCGGACGGCGATGGTGACCGGCAACACCTGGACCGACAGGTATCTCGACGCCGACGCCTTCGCCGTCCTCGACGAGGTCTGGAAGTACGCCTGGAACGACGAGTTGGGGACGGTGCCGCCGGGAGCCATCACCGACCGCGCCGTCGCAACGGCCCGGCGCCGCTCGCCGGACCGGCTGGTGGTCCACTACATGCAGCCGCACCACCCCTTCGTCGCCGACCCCGTCGCGGGCGACGAGGGGATGGCCCGGACCGGCGCCCACGGCAACCCGGCGAACCCGTGGACGATGCTCCGTCGCGGCGAGCTGTCGACCGACCGGGTGTGGGCGGCCTACGAGGCCACCCTGCG
>PXRZ01000005.1:13388-53700 GCA_003022945.1 Halobacteriales archaeon QS_8_69_73
AGCCGCCGGAACCGCTGCCGGTCGGCCGCGTCTACGGCGCCGAGGCCGACGAGGAGCGGCTGGCGGCGCTCGGCTACCGGTGACCCGGCTTCCCGACCTGTAGCGACCCACCTACCACGGGCCCGACACCTGTGGGTGTGCGAGTCGTCATCATGGGGCTGGCGAGGTTGGCGCCTCCATCGCCCCCGTCGTGACGCTGCTCGTCGGACGACCCGCAACTAAGGCCGGAGGCCGAACAGCAGCGCCCGCCCGAACACGAGCACGGGAATGATCTCCAAGCGGCCGATCCACATGTTCAGGATGAACATCGCCTCGGCCAGCGGGTGCATCGACGGCCCGGCGATGCCGGTCGAGAGGCCGACATTGCCCTGGGCACTGGCCACCTCGAAGAGCGCGTCGGCGTACGTGAACTCCGGGCCGGCGACGTTGACGAGGACGAGACTCGAGGCCGCGAGCAACGACAGCCACAGCACGCCGACGATGGCGGCCTCGCCGAACTCGCGGCTCATCTCCGTTCCCGAGAGCGTCCGGCCGTCGACCTGAGCGGTCGGGACGGCCGTATCGGGGAGGAACACCCGGGAGAACTGCCAGCGGATACCCTTGGCGATGACGTAGGCGCGGATTATCTTGATGCCGCCGACGGTCGACCCGGCGGCGCCGCCGACGACCATCGCCCCCGAGATGACGAGTTTGCCGCCCTCGCTCCAGTCGCCGATGGGCGAGGACTGAAAGCCCGTGCAGGTGAGCGCGCTGACGAACTGGAAGGTGGCGTCCCGGACCGCGTCGACCTGTGCGGTCGACAGATACGAGCCGAGGAATCCGGGGAGATCGACGGTCCGACCGAGCGATCCGGTCCCGGCGACGAACAGTAGGTTCTGCGCCGAGAGGAAGACGACCCCGCCCGCGAGCAGGACGAACAGCCAGCGGGTCTGGAGGTCGCTGCCCAACTCGCCCAACTCGCGGTCCGAGAGAACGGCGAAGTGGACGGGGAAGGCGATGGCGCCCAGCGTCATCACCGGCAGCAGGACGCCCTCGACGATCAGGGAATTGTAGGTCCCGATGGAGTTGTCGGTGACGCTGAACCCGCCGGTCGCCAGCCCGGTCATCGCGTGGTTGAGCGCCTGCCAGGACGCCTCGAACAGCGAGAGGTCGCTTCCGTAGGCGCTGAGCCGTATCGCGACGAACATCGCGACGACCGCGAGGACGCTGTACAGGAGGAAGATGCGCCAGACGGTCCGGACCGTCGAGACGATGCTGGGGTGGATGCGCCGCTCGCGGGCCTCGCTCTCGTAGAGTGTGTAACTGCCGCTGCCGGGGCGGGCGAGAATCGCGACGGTGAGGACGATGACGCCGACGCCGCCGACCCACTGGATGACCGACCGCCACCACTGGATGGTCCGCGGGAGGGTCGGCTCGTGGACGGCCATGGTGAGGCCGCTGCCGGTCCACCCGCTCATCGACTCGAACAGCGCGTGCAGGGGGTGCCGGAAGTACCGGAGACTGGAGGACTCGAAGCCCGCCGCCGCCGCGGTGGCCGCCGCGACCGACGGCGGCGTGAAGTGCGCCGTCAGAAAGAACGGCAGCGAGCCGAAGAGGGCGGTGACGAACCAGCCGCCGGCGGCGATGACCATCCCGTGTTTCGTCAGCGGGTTGGGCGCATCGAGGAACCGCAGTCTGGCGGCGCCGCCGACGCCCGCGGTGACGCCGCCGGAGACGAGGAAGGCAAGCGCGGCGTACCACTCCCGGAAGGCGACGGCGACGCCGAGACTCACCGTCATGACGAGCGCCTCGATCAACAGCAGCGAGCCGACGTCCCGGGCGATGGTCGCCAGGTCGGCGCTCCGGATCGCCGGCGTGGATGGTGGTTTCGCCCCGCGGGGTGACCGGGCCCTCGGTCCCCTCGCGCTCGACGGCGACGACCAGATTGTCGTCGTCGAGCAGTCCCCTCTCGGCCACCTCGGCGATGGTTCGGTCGGCTATCGGGGCGCCGGCGTCGACCACCACCTCGAACACCTCCGCCTCCTCGCCGACGTGCATGAAGTCGACGACCGACGGTCGCTCGACGGACCGGTAGAGGTACTCGGCGATGAGCCGCTGGGGGTTCTGCATCGTGTGGACGCCGATCTGCTGGAAGACGCCCATGTGCTCCGGAGCGTGGACGACCGAGACCACCCGCGCGACGTCGAACTCCTGTGCGAGCAGACAGATCATCACGTTCGTCGCGTCCTCGTCGGTCGTCGAGATGACGGCGTCGGCGCGATCGACGCCGGCGTCCACCAGCGTCTCTCTGACCGTCGCGTCGGCGTTCAGTACCAGACAATCGAACCGGGTCGCCGCCTCCTTGGCGCGGCCCTCGTCGCGCTCGACGACGACCACCTCGTCGCCGCCCTTCGTCGCGATTTCGGTGAGGGGCGTCCCGATGTCCCCGATCCCGACGATGACGATGTACATCTACCCCGTGTTTCTCCGTGTCATCTCGAAAAGCTATCGCTCCCGTGATGTCACCGTCGGCTGCAACTGTCTCGAACCTCGGTGCCGTGAAACGGCTTGCGTCGAACGGCTACCGTCGAACGCCTAGGTATTTTGACGTACGACCGGCAGTATCAGTCCCGGCGCTCGACCCGCAGTTCGTACCCCTCGTCGGCGCCGTAGGCCTCCCGGAACACCGATTCGACGAAATCGGCGGCGTGTTTCGGGTCGGTCACCGCTGAGAGGTGGACCACCCCCTCCTCGGCCTTCCGGGTCGCCGGCTCCTCGATCTTGAAAACGTGGTACTCCTCGAGCAGCGCCTCGAGCCGCCGTCGCTCGTCGCCGTCGACCTCGAGCCGGAGCGTCCGGTCCTCGTAGACGACGGCGTCGTCGCCGGCGAGGAAGGTGACGGCTTCGTCGGCGCCCCTGGCCTCCACGACGGCCGATACGAGCGTCCGGCGGCGCGACGCCGGGGTCTCGCCCATGGTCGACGTTCCGTCGCCCGGACAAAGAAGGCGGCGTCGGGTCGCGGACGGAAACCCATTTCAGGCGGGCGCGGGAACCGCCGGTATGAGCCAGCCGAAGGTCCTGTTGCTCGGCCCGCCAGGGGCCGGCAAGGGAACGCAGTCCAGCAACGTCGTCGAGGCGTACGGCGTCGACCACGTCACGACGGGCGACGCCCTCCGGGCGAACAAGGACATGGAGACCGACCACGGGACCCCACGAGAGTACATGGAGGCGGGCGAGGTTCGCGCTGGACGGTTACCCGCGGAACCTCTCGCAGGCGGAGTACCTCGACGACATCACCGACCTGGATTTGGTCGCGCTACTGGAGGTCGACCGCGAGGAGCTGATCGACCGGCTGACCGGGCGGCGAATCTGTGACGGCTGCGGCGCCAACTACCACGTCGAGTTCAATCCACCCGAGGAAAACGGCGTCTGCGACGGCTGCGGTGACGAGCTGATACAGCGGGACGACGACGACGAGAAGACGGTCCGCGAGCGGCTGGACGTCTTCGACGAGAATACCCAGCCGGTCGTCGACCACTACGACGACGAGGGCGAATTGGTCCGGATCGACGGCCACGGAACGCCCGGAGAGGTCTGGAAGGCGCTGCACGCGGAAATCGAGGCGGCGACCTGAGTCGGTCGCCGCGGCGTCACCGCTTACCGCTCTACTTCCTCAGTACGGCCGCCCTCCCGTACGACGACCCGCTCGGGGAGACCACCGTCGAAGGTCGCCCTGATGCGGCACAGTTCGGCGTAGATGTCACCGGTGCGGGCGACGGGCGACTCCCGGGGCACTGCCGCCCTGCCCTTCGTCTCGGACGCGAGCGCCACCTGCAGGGTCCCCCGACCGTACAGTATCGATTCGAGGCCGGCGCGCGAACAGCTGCTGGAGCCGACGACGATGACGCTGGAGACGACGACCGCGTTCGAGGCCGGGTCGAACGTCACGTCGATCTGCTCGACTCTCGGATCGTTCAGATCCGTCCCGTCGACGATGTCGAAGCTATAGCCGTCCAGCCCGTCGGCGGTCGGCGCGTCCGCCGGATCGGGGGTCGCCGTACGCGTCGACGCCGGTGTCGGCGCGTCCATTTCCGTTGCGGTCGGTCCCCCGTCGGGGGTGCCGGTGTTGCACCCGGACAGTCCGGCGGCGGCCGCGACGGCGGCCAGCAGACGGCGTCGGTACACTTCTCCGTGTCGTTCGGGCCCCGGTAAAACAGCCCGTAACGTGAAATGCCCGTTTCAGATACTTGCTGCCGGCCGCCGTCCGGAAGGTAAAACCTGATTTACCCGCGGCCACTACCGGTGTGCAATGCCACGTACAGCCTCGAAGGTACAGGAGCTCGTCTCGGAGGACGCCGAGATGGAGTCGGCCCTGGAGTACGTCCTCGAGCGGGCCGACGAGGGGACCGTCTCGTGGGGCGACGTCTCCGACGAGCTGACGAGCGGACAGTGGGGACGGCTCATCGAGACGGGCGTCCTCGTCGACTCCGACGGCGAGGGGTTCGACGTCGACGACCCCGACGGCGTGCAGTCGGCGCTGGCCGACGACGACCTCGAGTTCCCCGACGCGCCCGACAAGGATTCCTCGTGGACGAAGTGGGACAAGATGGCTGCGGTCGTGTCGGTGTCGCTGTTCGCCGGCTACACGTTCAGCGAGGTGCGGGACCCGCTCGCGGGCACCCTCGACATCGCGTTCGGCCCGCTCATGGACCTGCTGCCGTTCTTCGCGGTCGTGATGGTGCTGGCGCTGTTCACCGGCCTGTACTCGACGCTCCTGCAGGCCAACCTCATGGACATGGAGGTGATGGGCGCCTACCAGGAGCGGATGAAGGAGATCCAACAGCGCCGCAAGGACGCCGAGGAGCGCGGCGACGACGAGGCCCTGGAGCGCATCCAGGAGGAGCAGATGGAGGCGATGACGGACAACCTCGGGATGTTCAAAGAGCAGTTCCGCCCGATGGTGTGGATCATGGTGCTGACCATTCCCGTGTTCCTGTGGATGTACTGGGCCATCGGGTTCCGAAGCGGGAACGCCGCCTACGGGGCCGAGCAGATCGGAGGGATAGTCGTTCCCATCGCCGGAAGTGATGTCGGCTGGAACGACGGCCTCGTCGGCCCGATTCAGATGTGGATCGTCTGGTACTTCCTGTGCTCGATGGCGTTCACCCAGGTCATCCGGAAGTCGCTGAACATCCAGACGACGCCCGGCTGATGGCTGACCCGACCGAAGGACAACCTCTTTTAGCCGCACCGGCGGAGTAGCGATATGTTGGTGACCATCTCCGGGCCCGCCGGCAGCGGCAAGAGCACGGCCGCGGCCGCTCTCGCGGAGACGCTGGGGTACGACCACGTCAGCGGCGGCGACATCTTCCGCGAGCTGGCCGACGAGCGGGGACTGACGCCGCTGGAGCTGAACCGCCGCGCCGAGGAAGACGACGAAATCGACCGCGACCTCGACCGGCGGCTCCGGGAGATCGCCGCCACGCGGGACGGGGTGGTGCTGGAGTCCCGGCTGGCCGGCTGGATGGCCGGCGAACACGCCGACTTCCGGGTGTGGCTCGACGCGCCGCCGTCGGTCCGGGCCGAGCGCATCGCCGACCGCGAGGACAAGTCCGTCGAGGTAGCCCGCTCGGAGACCGAACAGCGCAGCGAGAGCGAGGCCCGCCGCTACCGGGAGTACTACGGCATCGACATCGAGGAGCTGACCATCTACGACCTGGCTCTGAACACCGCCCGGCTGTCGCCGGAGGCGGTGCTCGCGGTCATCCGGACCACCGTCGAAGGGTACGATCCCGCCGGCGACGAGGGCCGCGTCCCGGTCGAGGGCGTCGACTACGACTTCTGACCGTGCGAGCACGCGGGGCCCCCTCGGAGCGCGACCCGGCCGACCTACTGGAGTTCGGCGTCATCAACCTCGACAAGCCGCCCGGGCCGTCGGCCCACCAGGTCGCCGGCTGGGTCCGCGACGTCGCCGGCGTCGACCGGGCCGCCCACGCCGGAACCCTCGACCCGAAGGTTACCGGCTGTCTGCCCGTCCTCACCGGCGACGCGACCCGCGCCGCCCAGGTGTTCGACGACAGCCGCAAGGGGTACGTCGCCGTCTTGGAGCTACACGCGCCGCCGCCGACGGACCTGGAGTCGACGCTATCGGAGTTCGAGGGCCCGCTCCACCAGAAGCCGCCGCGGAAGTCCGCCGTCGCCCGTCGGCTCCGCCGGCGGACCGTCTTCCGACTGGAGGCGCTGGAGGTCGACGGCCGGCGGGTGCTGCTCGGAATCGACTGCGAGAGCGGCACCTACGTCCGGAAGCTGTGTCACGACCTCGGGCTGGCGCTGGGGACCGGCGCCCACATGGGCGACCTCCGGCGCCGGCGGACCGGCGACTTCGGCGACGCGGCGCTCGTCACGATGCACGACCTCGCAGACGGCGTCGCCTTCTGGGAGGACGGCGACGCCGACCTCCTCCGGCGGGTCGTCCAGCCCGCCGAACGGGCGCTCGCCGACCTGCCGAGCCTGACGGTCGCCCGCTCGGCCGCCCGCGAGGTCGCAAACGGCGCACAACTGTACGCCCCGGGCGTCGTCGATGCCGACCTCGGCGGCGCCGACGCCGGTGCCCTGGTCGCCTGCTACACCCCCGACGGCGCGGCGGTGTGTCTCGGCCACCTCGCCGGCGACCCCGACGCCGAGACGGGGCTGGTCGTCGAACTTGAGCGCGTGCTCGTCTGATCCGGTGGGGAAACGAAGAGATTAAACCCGTATCCGACGTTCTTACGAACGCACGGGACCGTGGGGTAGTGGTATCCTCTGCGCATGGGGTGCGTTGGACCCGAGTTCGAGTCTCGGCGGTCCCACTTCCTGTTATCTAACTGCCAGATTACTGGCCAGAGAGCCGCATCTCCATCCAACGTTCTTCTTAGAAGCTTAGGCAAAAAAGTCGGATTCGGGGGGACCCGATAATGTCGCTCGTTCGCCAGTTCGGACCCGTCGACGACGGTCGCGACTGCGAGCACCCGAGCCCCTGCGAGACGCAGGCTGTCGCTCGCGTTCCGAACCCCGTCGAGATCGCCTCGGCCGGACGCGAGCTTTGTCCCTTCCACCTGGCGCTGTGGGCCGACACTCGCGGCGACGAAGAGACGCTTTGCGAGCTCAATGTCGACGACCTGGCCGCGACCGATCGGTGGCTTCAGCTCGACACCGTCCCGCCGTATCTTGACCGCGAGGTTCTGTATCGCCGCTTCGGCATCGACCATCGCGGGCTTGCCCACTTCTGCGAGACCGGCCGTGGTCCCGACGAGGACGACCGCGTGATAACCGTCGACCGTCGCCTCGAGCTGGACCGAGCCTACGGTCCGCCCGCCCACGTCGGCCTCGACGGATGGGTCGACCACGTCGACCGAAAGCGTGGATGGGTCGAGGTCGACCACGACGTCGTCGACCAGGAGGTCGATCGCGATGAGTAGGACCGCCGACCGCAACCTCGCCGCCGAACTCGAGGCGCCCGAGGCTGGCCGGAATGGTACGCCGGTCGACGCCCGCTGCTGTAGCTGCAAGCGGGTCCGGGCGAAGTTCGCGAGCAAGATTCGCGGCTCGCCCGGGTCATTCCAACACGTTTGCCACGTCTGCTGTCGCGTCACTTGGTGGAACATTCTCGACGAGCTCGAGGACGTCATCGACGACGAGACGCTCGCGAAACTGGGGGAGGTCGGTCAATGATTCCTCGCGACCCCAATCACCCCGCCGTCTGGTATGTCAAACTCTGTGTTCGCGACATCGACGAGCCCGACCTCGGGAAGATAGAGACGAACCCCTCGGAGCTGAACGAACTCAAACGCCGCGGCGTCGGGGACCTCGAGGTAGAGGCCTTTCGCGAGGTCAAGCAGCGCGTCGCCTTCCAAGACCACGTCGGCGAGACGATCGCCGAGGTCTTCATCGATGTCGAGGCGTGGGAGTACGCGGTCGAGTACCACGTCGACGTCCCAATCAAACAGCGGCTATGCCGGCTGTTCTTTCGGAGAGGGTCCTCATGAGCCGTCGGTCTTCAGACGGTACTGAACGTCTGGTTATCGGTTGGACGTGCGACGACTGCGACGAGGCGATCGGCGACGAGCCGCGCATGTGGGACCTCGCCGAAAAGCTCCGGAAAGAGCACGAGGAGGCCGGCCACACGACGACGGTCGAAGTCGTCGAGGAGAAGCGGATCCTCCCCTCGCAGGGCGACCGGATGGACATCGGCGAGCGCGTCATCGAGATAGCCGACGCCGAGATCGACTGGATCTGCCCCGAATGTCACCGCTCCGGCGAGGATCTTGGAACGACGAGGCGCTGTCCCGACTGCGACCAGCGTCTCCGCGAGATTCTCCCCGATGGTGGTTCCGTCGAGGACGGGGTTGACCGCTGTCCCGAGTGTGGCGAAGACTTCGACGGAAGGCAGGTTCTCCCTCCGAGTGAGAAAGCGAATAAGCGAGATGACGGCAAGACGGTCGTCGCTTACTTCCACGGAAATCAGGTGTGTACCCGTCTGCTGGAGAACATCAACCGCTCAGTACACACGGGGACCAACCACTCCGAGGGAGGTGACGAGCGGTGAGCATCGATCTTGATGCTGCCGCCGAGACGTCGCCGCTCCCGGAGTGCGACCTCGAGACGCGATGCGGCCCGCGGCCGGCCGCCCACGGCGCCGCCGTGATGGCCGTGTTCGACGACCTCGACGGCTCACTCGAGCCCGGTATCTACCAGCGGTGCCGGCAGCTCTGGTACGACGAGGTCGGGGACCGCAATGACGAGGGCGCGATCATCGCCGAACTCGACGACTCCTTCGAGTGGCTCCCGCCGGCCTGCAACGGTCGCGATTGGGTCGTTACGCTCCGCTCGTCTCGCTGGGTGGCCGGAACTGGCGAAGGAGACGATTACTCTGCGTGGTACAAGTATCACTTAAAGCTTCGCGAGCTCGACGACGACGGCGAGCGGCACAAGCCCCCGCTGGCGTTGTCGCTTCAGGTCGAGCCGCAGGATACCGACCTCGTCTACAAGGACGGCTCGGAGTTCGAGTTCCCGTACGGCGAGGGTTCGCGCGTCGTCCTCCAGTCGACATGGGCCGACTCCAGCGAGGAGCTTGAGCGTCGCATGACCGAGACGCTCGAGGAGCTGCTCGACGTCGACGGCGCCGCCCTCGAAGCCGCTCGCGTCGACCGCTCCCGTCGCGTCCAGAAGGCCGAGGCGCACCACCGTTTCGACGTCGACGCGAAGCGTCGCGTCGTCGAGATTCTCGATCGGAGCAAGGGTCTCATCGAGTACGGTGGCTCCTCCGAGATCGAGGCCAACCAGCGCCGCATCAAAGAAGGGTATCTTGAGGCCGATGTCTCATCCGATCGGTGGGACCTCCTGGGATTCCCCGAGACCGAGTTCGACGTCGAGCTGAAAATCTACCAGGCGGCCAACTGGACCGACATCCCGCGGAGCGAGCCGGGGCACTATCCGAAAATTGAGGCGTCGTTCGACGGCGTCGACGACGGCCGACTCCCACACGTCGACGAGTGGGACCAGGTGATGCGCGTCCTCCGAACGATGGTCAACTCGCACCTGTTTGAGTGGGCCGAAGTCGACCGCTCGGACCTCGTCGCCGACGACTTCCAGGACGGGCCGGGGCTGCCGGAGTGGTCATGGTCACACCCGGTCGGTCGTGTCAACCAGCTCCGCGCCCGCTACAAGAGCCTCGAGACGCAGATATACCGCGAGGCGACGTCGCGCGCGACGAAAAGCGTCTACGACATCCTCCGGGTCGTCGCCGAGGAGCGCGGTGCGACATACGACGTCCTCGAGGAGCGCGTTGGTCTGTCTCGGAGTTGCATCCGCTACCACGTCCGCCGCCTCCAGGAGAGCGGCGTCGTCGATCGCGTCGGTAACCCGGTCCTGGTCGTGTTCCCCTCGATTCAGGTGCTCCGGAGCGCCGAGGAGATCATGCGGGAGTGCTACCCGGAGGATACCATCGAGGCCGCCATGAGCCGCGCCGAGGACCGTCGCGACCGTCGCGAGCAGCTCCGGGACGAGAGCGACGCCGACGACGCCGACCGGGAGAGCAGCGACGACGCCGACCAGGAGGACGGCGACGCCGAGGACTCGTCGACCAACTCGACGACCTGGCGGTACTTCGACGAGCTCGCTCTCGAGCCCGGCCAGCTCGCCGCCGCGCTCGATCGCGACCATATCGACGCCGACCACGTCCGCGTCCGGACCGACCCGTACTCCTGGGTCGGCTGAGGCGCGGCTCTCGCCCCTGTGTCGGGGGCTCGATAGCTACGGTACTCCCGATTTTACCCTTCGTCTCCGCTGTGTTATATAATTCTGCTGGTATCTCGCGTCTCGAAGCCGATTTTTTGCTGGGTTCCACTTCCGCCGAGCAGTAAACGGCGGGCGGCGTGGCGAACTGGCGCCGAAACTGGCGTGATTTGCCTCGTCCTCGAGGCCTCTCAGCCGCCGCGACGCTTCGCGAAACCGGCCGTCTCGCGCGCTCCGCTGCCAACCGGAGTTGCCAGGGAGGCTTAGGGGGTTGCCCCTAAGGGGGAGACCCAATATCGGCCGGCGCAGAACGCGCCGGCCTCTCCCGCACACGTCGCGCCGGGCGAAACCAGCCTCGTGACGGCTCGACGTCTCAGAATTTAGTCTGACGAAGTATGTGGGACCTCGATAAAACAGGTTGTCAGATACCGTTAGGAGGGTCGTCAAAAAGCGTACCTGAAGCGCCCCCTCAGGACGCGCGAAAAAATATCGGCTTTAGAAGTCAATCAGCCGAACACGATACTCGCCGTCGCCAGTCTTCTCAATTTTCGCGTACTGTTCCTCGAGGCACCCTCGGTCATCGATGACGCCATCCTCGCGGAGGTCTCCCTTCGGGAGGGTAATTCCAGCGGAGGGCTGGTCCGATGACCCGAGTTCCCGCACCTTGCGAATCCGCATACTCGTCAGTTTTTACCACGGTACATCAATCCCCGCATACGTGGCATATGTGACAATTCCCACAGATACCCCGCTTACACGTCGGCTTCGCCGAGTTTTCATACTCGTACCATGCCAGGTACACTCCCTGCCCGGAGGGCCGACGCGTGAGCGGTAATTGGGACCCCATCGGTCTCGCCGTTTCACCCACTTTTCAAGCGTATGTCGCCGCGCTCCGTTCGACCGCATCGTTCTCTGACCACGCCGATTCCAGCGATAACGGATTCGAAGAGTTCCATATGGCAATCAGTAGCGACAGCAACGACGACCCGCTCGCACCGACCGACCGAACACCCGATTACGACCGCGCGCTCGCCGCGCTCGACCCCGCCGCGTTCACCTGGCTCGACAGCGCCGAGCTGTTCGCCGGCGTCGACCGCGGTCTCGACAGCGCGACGGACCGCCGGGGCTTCATGATCGCCGCCGGCGCCGCCGCCGTGACCGCCGCTGCCGGCCCGGTCGCCGCCCAGGAGACCACCCTCAACTACGAAACCGACATGACGCCCGACCCCCGCACCCGGGGGAGCGTCGCCGTCGACGAAGTCGGTCCCGATATGGGGATGCTCGAGTTCATCAACGACGCCGGCGAAACCGACGACCTCGCCGACTACGGCGGGATGCTTGCCGCCGACGATGACGATAGTGCTGCCTACAACCCCGTCCAGTTCGACGCCGGCGCTGGCGGCTTCGAGGCCGACACCTTCGGCGCATTCCCCCGCGACGAGACGTACGACGAGTCCGGTGACGGCAGCGAGGACACGGCTGTCTCCGCACTCGACTCGACGCACTGGTCGACGGACGAAGCGAACACGGTCGGCACCATCTCGGTGGCCGATTCCGAGAGCGCCGGCGGCGTCCCCGGTCTCCAGGTGTCGACATCGAGTCAGGGCTCCGGCGACACGGCCATCGCTACCCTCGATTCGCAGCACGTCACTGTCGCCGACTCCATCGATCAGCGCGTCATCCAGCTCGGTGTCGACGTCACCACTCTCGAGTCCGCCGCCGTCGTCGACATCATTTCCCGCGATTCCGATGGCAACACCGTCACCGTCTCCATCGACGATGCCATGACGCTGGACGACCGCGACATCGTCGCGGATTCGACGGGCTCGGCGTTCGTCTACCAGCAGCAGATCGGCGACGTCAACCCCGACACTCTCAACGACATCGACGAGCTCGAGATCCAGGTGTCTGAGGGGAACGCCGACGTGACGTTCTTCTGGATGGATGTCGAACGGGCCGAGCGTCTTAAACTCGGGACCGAGGAGTACGAGAACAGCGACGGCGACTACGTCACCCAGAGCGTCTACGAGCCCCAGGGCGCGTACTCCGTTCAGGACCTCGGCGGGCTCGATGACGCCTTCGACGGGGCGACCCTCTACTCGGTCCAGTACGACATCCAGTTCCGAGTCAGCGAAGCTCCGTCGTCGTGGGTCGACTTCCAGTTCGAGGAGGCCGGCCGCTACGACCGCGATCTCCGCTTCCAGGCCGTCCAGAACATCGACCTTCCGACCGCTTTCGACCTGTCGTGGTCCCTCGATGACTTCGTCGTCGACCAGTCGCATCCCTCGAGTCGATACCTCACCGTCGAGGTCGCCACCGAGAGCGAGGCTCAGACCCTCGAGGACACCGGCGACGACAGTTCGACGAGCTGGACCGGCCGGACCTCGCGATTCGACGGCAAGATCGGCGACACCGTCGAACTCTCCGGGGCGCCGTCGGCGTCGGACGTCGAGGCCGTCCACTACGACGTCCTCGTCGACGAGAGCGAGCGCCAAGAGATGACCACCGAGGGCTCCGGCGGCGCTGGCGGTGGGCCTGCCGGGGGCGGCGGGAACGGCGGCGTTCTCGACTTCGTGACCAGTCTGCCGGGAATGATCGCAACCGGGCTGGTCTCGGCGCTGGGGCTCCGCCGACTCGGCATCATCGGCGGGAGCTGACCATGTCGGGAAGCGACGACTGGCTCGACAGCGCCGAGGGCAAGAGCCCCGCCCAGGCCGCTCAGGACTCCATCAGCGGCATCATCCTTGTCATCGCCGGCGGCATCATCGCCGTCATCTCAGCGTTCTTCGATGGGCTCGGCCGGCTGCTCGACGTCTTCGGCGCCGCGCGGGACTTCCTCGTCTCGCTCATCACGAACCCCATCACCATCCTCCAGGCGACTGCTGGCGAGACCGCTCGCTCGCTGACTACCGGCGCGTGGTCGTTCTTCGGGCCGCTGACGTTCGCCGTCGGCGTCGCCTCGATCATCGCGGCGTTCTGGCTGTGGGACGCCGCCGACGTCTCGATACCGTTCGTCGACCGCGTGCTCCCGTGGCGAGGTGATTAGGGTGGGCAATGAGCGCTTCGAGGACGCCGAACGCTACGTCGGCAGGGGCGGCATCGTCGCTTGGGCAAGGCTCGCCGGGACCGCCATCTCGGGGTTCATTCTGGCGTGGGCCTCCGGCGTGGCCAGCTTCTTCTTCGAGCTGTTCCAGGGCCCGGCCCGGCTGATTGCGGGCACGCTCGCGTTCATCCGGGAGGCGCTCGTCACGCTGTTCACCATCCCGATACCGGGCATCTCGTCCGGATTCCAGGCCGTCCGCCAGCAGGTTCCCGTCGTCGGTGGCCCGCTCGAGTTTGCTATCGGCGTTGGCCTCGTCGTCGCCTGGTTCTGGCTGCTGTCGACAGCCTTCGACCGCTTGGAGGTGTTCGGGTAGATGTCGACCGACGGCGACGATTCGGGTGGTTCGCTCGTCCTGCTGAACACGCCGGACTGGTGGCAGGACATCACGAAGGCCGGCGGCCTCTTTCGGTACGTGGTGCTGGTCATGGTCAGCGCCATTCTCGCATTCTGGGAGGCCGTCATCGGGACGTTCGCCGACGTGATATACTGGCTGTTCGTCTACCCGCTCCGAGTCACCTGGGACGTCCTCGGCGGCGCCACGTCGCCGCTGTGGGCGCTCCTCGAGTGGGCTCGGGGATTTCAGTCGGTCATCGAGTCGGCCGCCGCCAGCGCCGGCCTCGCCGGGCCGCTCGTCGCGCTGGTCGGCTGGCTCGTCCCGGCGCTGCTGATAATCGGCATCCTGAACGTCATCCTCGGCTTCGCGGAGACCTACCTCCCGCTGTCGGCCATCCCCATCCTCGGACGGTGGTTCCGGTGAGCGTCCTCGAGGAGATCGGGGTCGGCCCGCTGCGGCAGGCCGCTGCTGCCGTCGCGTCGGTGCTCGCGCTGTCGGCGGACCTGCTTCTGACCGGCGGCGATATGCTGCTGGGCGTCTCGGACCTGCTGTTCAGCATCACGGCGCTGGCACAAGGCCAGCTCGGCGCCCAGCTCGACTTTATCGACCCGGAACTCGCACAGCGCGCGTTCCTGGCGGTCGCCGTGCTGTATCTGACTCATCTGCTGTTCTCGCTGCACGACCGACTCACGGAGAACAATTCATGACACGACATGACCGTATCGGACGATGTATCGCGCGGCTGACTGTCACCCCCCCGCTTCCGGGGGTGGTACAGTGAGTTCATCATCTCTGGGTGAGACGTTCGGCGGCGGCCGGTCAGCGTTCAGCTGGCTGTTGATCGGGCTGGTTGGGCTCGCGATCGTGGCCGTTGTCGGGACGTTCATGGGCTGGCCGACCGGGTTTGGACCCCTCAGCGACGGGTTCAGCACGATAACAGGCGTCGTCGGCGGTGTCTGGACATCTCTCACCGGATTCACCAGCGATTCGGTTTTAGTCGCGGTTGGACTGCTTGGCTTAGGCGTTTCAATCTGGCAGGCCTCCGAAGCCGACTCCGGCGAGGAGTCCACACTGTGGCCGCTGATCTCGCTCCTCTCGATGTGCGCTATCGGGTATGTGGTCCTCTCGGACCCCTCCGGCGCCATCTCGGCAGCGACTTCGCTATGGTGGGTGCCGGTCGTCGCCGTACTCGGCTACATCGGCTACGTCTTCGTCGACGAGCGATCCCAAGCCGGGAGTGGCGGGACCGCGACGAACCAGACGAACCGCCGCGTCCAGGGAACCGCCGAGGAGGTCGCCAACGCCGGCATCGGGATGTTCGTCGCCATCCTTGGTACCGCGGCCGCAGTGGCGATGACGCTCATGAGCGGCCTCGAGCTGTTCGGAGACGTGCTGGCGATGTTCGCCGGCGAAGCCGCGTATCTGGCTACTGTCGCGCTCGGCTATCTCGGCTACGGGGGGTCGCTCCCCGGCGGCTGGATAGTTCCCGACCTGTCACCCGCTCAGTTCGTCGCCTTCGCGCTCATCATCGCCGGCATCGCTATCGCCTTCCGGAGATGAGGGGCCGCTCCGTCCTCGCCGTCGCGGTCATCCTGCTCGCCGGTCTGGTTACCCCGGCGCTGGTCGGGACGCCGAGCGCCGTCGCTCAGGACAACCAGACGTCCACGCCGACGCCCACGCCAACCCCCAGTCCGACGCCGACGGCTACTCCGACCCCCACTCCGACATCGACACCGTCGCCGACCCCCACGTCGACGCCGACCTCCACGCCGACGTCGACCCCCACGCCGACGTCGACCCCCACGCCGACGTCGACGCCGACACCGACACAGACCGCGACGTCGACCCCGATGCCGACAGCGACCCGGACGGCTACGCCGACGTCGACGCCTACGCCCACCGCGACACCGACCGATGACGGTCGGGTAGTCGCTCGATTCACTGCCTCGGACTACTCGCCGAACACGAGCGAGCGGGTCCTCGTCAACGCCTCGCGGTCGGAGAACGCAGACACCTATCGGTGGGACTTCGACGGCGATAACCGGACGGACGCTTCCGGTCTCACGGCCGGCTGGACCTACGAGGAGCCCGGGAGCAAGGAGATCGACCTCTACGCCGCCGAGCAGAACGGCAAAAACGACTCGCTCGTCCGGACGATCACCGTCCAGGCCGGGTCGACCACCGCGACCCCGACGACGACAGCCGAGTCGACGGCCACGCCGACCGCGACGTCGACACCCGCCCAGACATCAACCCCGAGCTCGACGGCGACCGAGAACGGCTCCGGCGCCGCTGCTGGCTCTGGCGGTGGGTCCGACACCGACGACTCCAGCGAATCGTCGACGACGACATCGCCGAACGGCTCCTACACGCTCGCGGAGCTTCGCCAGGATGGTCAGCATCCGTCCGACGCGCCACCAAGCGTTCGGCAGGCTGGCGACCGGATGGTCTGGCTGATTCACTGGCCCGCGAAGGCGCTGTGGGCGAACGTCGGGGACCCCCAGGATGACGAGCGGCAGTTCGTCGGCGAGGGCGGCGCGGTCTCTCGGAACAGCGTCTACCTCCGCACCATCAACACGGGCAGCGGGGGTGATCTAACGCTCCGGGTCGTCTCGTACAAGGTCGAGGAGCGGACCGTCGAGACGGACTCGGGAGTGACGACAAGAGAGGTCATCACCGGTCTCGAAGAGCGGACGGTCGACGTCTCGCTCTCCGCCGGCTGGTCGACTGCGGAGATTCCGCTTCCCCGCCTCGAGGAAGACCGGAACGTGCTCATCTATGCCGAGAGCGCGCCCGAGACGCTCCGCTGGACGTTCCACCACGAGCCGGTCGCAACCTCCCAGGCCGCCGCTATCTCGACGGAGGGTGATTACCTGTGGCGCCTGGCGACGGACGTCTTCGTGCCGACTCTGGTCGGGTTGCTTATTATCGGAGCCCTGGCCCGGAAAGCCATCCAGCGGGCCGGCGCCGGGCCGCAGTGGGGACTCGGTCAGTGGGCCGGGCTCATCGCCATCTCGGGGTTCGTCGGGTACCTCTTCGGGCCCGTCGAGTCGACGGCCGACCTGCTCGTGTACCTCCCGACGACGCTCGCCATCCTGCTCGTCGCGGTCGCCGGGATCGTCCTGCTGGAATCGTGGGAGGATGGGAGTCAGGACGTGCTGTTCATCAAGCCCGACGTCGAGCCCGTCGTCTCCGCCGGCGGCAAGGAGGCGCGAGACGCAATAGTCTCGGCGGCCGACGACGAGCTGGTCGTCGATATGCCCGACGGCTCGACCGCCATCGTCCGCTCGGGGCCGATGAAGTTCCTCGCCCGCGTGTTCGGATCGGCCGCGAAGGTCCGCAACGCGGACGTCATGAAGACAGCCGTCGAACTCGAAGGGAGCCAGCACGACCAGCTCGTCTTCGTCGCTCCCGACGACCACAAACCGGACCTCGAGGACGAGCCGACCGCCGACATCGACGACCTCGAGGAGCTCGACGACCAGGACGGCCGCCTCGATGACTGGGAGCGCGACCCCTCGAGTGCCATCTCCTACCGGCCGGAAGGCTGGGAGCTGACGGCACCCGACCTCTCGACCTGGGACGGTCGGTTCAAGACGCTGGCCATCGGCGCCGCGCTCGCCGCCGGGTCGGTCGCGATCTACGGCTGGCTCGGTCCGCTGTTCGCCGCTGGTGCCGGTGCGGCCGGGACCGCGGTATGGCTCGCCGAGCCGGTCCCCGGGGCGGCGACATTCCAGCCCGCTCCGGGCCACCTCCGGTCGGCCATGATTACCGCGATGGTCATGTCGAGCGACGTCGCCGACGCGGAGACGCTCGACGAGGCCCGCCAGCAGAACATCGAGCTGCGGAGTCAGTCCGAGCGCGACGTCGAGGAGGCGCTGGCAAAGCAGGACAGCACGCTTCTCGAGGCACTGCTCCGTGGCGGGACCGACGGCGACCCGCTCGAGCGGTCCGTCGTCGAGGGGCTCGATGTCGACGGAGAGTCGGGTGACAGCTCCGACGGCGGCAATGGCGACGAGACCGGAATCTCGCTGAAAGACGGGGAGGCCGCCGATGATTGAGTTGAAGAACGGGGCGGAAGAGCTCAGGGCCTGGTGGAAGTGGCTCCGACTCGACGATGTCGTCCTCCTGATCGTCGGCGCGTTCGCAGCACTGGTCACCGTCGACGCACTGGTCGCCGGAGACTTCGTGGTCGCTCTCGCTTCAGCGGCCGCGACCGTGCTCTCGTACGCGAATGCGTCTGCTAACGCCCTCGCACGCCGGCAGAGGGCACACGACGCGGATGAGGAGGGAGCGTCGAAATGAACTCCCCACAGACGCCTCGGGGAGCCGAGCGGACCGAGCGAACCGAATGGCACCGGCCCGCGCTCGACGTGCTGGCCGGCGACGTCCGCGAGGTCCGCGAGGAAATGCTCGACGGCTTCCGGAGTCGCAAGGCACTGATATGGTGGATGCACGACCTCTGCCGAGCAACGCTCGGCCAAGTCGATATCGACCTGCTGGTCAAACTCGGCCGGGAGCTGTCGACGGTCACCGACGAGGGCGAGGTCGCGTCGATCTCCGCGCTCCTCACGCCCGCCGCTCGGGAGCGTACTGTCGACGAGACGGCCGCCGAACGGCTCCGTGAGGCGATGGCGACGAGGCTCATTGAGCCCGCCCACCACCGCGCGGTTCGCGTGCTTCAGGTGAGCGCGACGGAGTACGTCGACGACGACGGCGACGAGGCCGAGACCTCCGGGCACGATCCCTCGAGACAGCGCGCGACCGCGATGCGGCCCAGCGTCGACGAGACCGTCGCACGACAGCGCCAGGTCCTCGAAGACCTCCTCGACGGTCGACTCGACGAGGACCCCGGCGGAAGCGGTGAGTACCTCCACGACTGGGTCGACCAGCTGGACGTGGCGACCGACGGCCTGCTGTCCATTCTCGACAGCATGACCGTCGAATCGAGCTTCCGCGAGCTGTTGACCGGCGACCGAATCGCCCACGCTCGCGGCCGCGAGCTGCTGGCCGGGCGCTGGCTCATCCCCGTCAGTTGCCTCGCCATCCGGCGCGTCGCCGTCGGCGCCAGCGAGGTTCCCGACGCCGCGCCGCTCGACAAGGAGATCCCAATGGCATGAGCACGAAGAAACAGCAACGGACCGATGCACAGGACGCTCTCAATGACTTCCGCGGCCCTCACGAGGCCAGCAGCGAAGCGACCGGCGACTCCCGACGACACTCCGACACCGAGGCGATGCGCCGCCACTTCGGCATCCCCGAGTTCGACGCCGATGCGTTTGACTGGGGTCTCATGCCGAATGTCCTCGTCCACTCGCGGGACCCCGACGAGGGCCGCGTCGCCGGCGGCACCGACCTGTTCGCCGTCGGGTCACCGGGTGCGGGCAAGTCGACGCTGGCGAACTACCTCGCCGTCCGACTCGTCGAACTGAACGACGAGAAGGTGGTCTGGCGCGGCTCGCCCAGCCGAAGCGAGTGGCTCCCGCTGGCGCCGTGGTCGACCATCTGGCTCCCGGACAGCGACGTCGAGGCCGCGCTCAAGCCGAAGGACCCCCGGAAGTCCCCCGTCTCGATCGACGTCGACGACCTCGAGGCCGTGGTCCGCGAGGTTCGTCGGTACCGGACGCCCCGCGACCTCAATACGTCGATAGAGCCCGGCATCAACATCGTCTACCCGGACCCGACGCTCAGCGGGTGCCAGCGGGCCCTCGAGCGGTCCGCCCGGCAGGTCGAGCCGCCAGGCGCACGGGAGACGCTGTTCGACAGCGAGGACCCCACGAAGCACTGGTGGTTCGGCTGGTTCCTGGATCGCGTTGACGGCGGCCCACACGACTGGACCACCTGGGTCTGCGACGAGATCGGAGACCTCTGTCCACAGAACGCGCGGAAGGATGACTACGGGACCCGCCAGAAGGTCGAATTGAAGAAGGATACCTGGGTCGACGCCCGGAAGCACCATCTCTCGGTGCTGGGCTTCGGCCACAGCGAGGCCGACGTTCACGCGATGGTTCGCCGGAAGATGCGCTGGCGAGTCGCCATGCCGACCGCGGCGAACCCGACGTCCGCCAGTGGTATCGTCGGGTTCCAGTCGGTCCCCATGCACAGCGACATCACGTCCGACTGGGGACCTGGGAAGGCACTGCTCTTCAACGAATCCCGGTTCCAGCAGTTCCGCTGGGCCGATATGCCGGCTGGCCACGGCTGGAAAGTCCAGATTCGGCCGATTTAGAAACTTCACAATGACAGTTCAAACTCAGACTTCGCCGCTCGAACCGACGAACGACCACGCTTCGACGCTCGAATCCGGCCGGGCGCCGCCGCCCGCTCGCCGCGCTCTCGCCGAATACGCACGCGCGTATTGGGATAGGTACACAGGGGGGGCCAAGCATAATCGACCTCTCACGCAACCCTCCGAGAACAGGGAGATGACGCTGTGGCTACCGATTGCGGTCAATCCACTGACACCACGCTCGAAAGTCGTCGGCCCCACATTGGTCGGCAATGGATCGGAGTGTCCCCTCGGGGATACGGCGCTTCATCGGTATGGATACGTTTCGCACCTCACCGTCATCAGTCACGTCCCGCATCCGGACGTGGCTGCCGGTCCGTCCGACGAACTCGTAGCCGTAACTTCGGAGGACCTTCACGATGTCACGACCAGAAAAATCGGTTGTCGGCACACTTACCGCATGAAGTCGGGTAGTGGTTCCGGCTCGTCTGAGATTTCGTCAGGGTCGATCCCGAGGTCCTCAAGGACGGCGGTCTCGTCCTCGATGGGCTCACCGGCCTCGTCGTGGTGGAGCGCAAGTGCCTCCGCGAGCATCGCCAGCGCCTTGGCCTTCGTCTCGCCAAACGACGCCACGTTCGTCTCCAGATCGACGGCCGTAATCGAGCCGTCCTCTTCGTGGATGAACTCGACACCCTCGGCGTCCTCTGCTCGATCGGTCGTCGCTACCATACCTACCTCAACGTGGTCTAGCGTGAAGAACCTACCCCAGCCCCGCATATCGCGTCGTCTCGAATCGCCGCCGGCCGCGGAGGTGGCCGTATGACCCAGCGCGCGCTCAACTGGGTACTAACGCTGGCGGCGGTTGCCGGTATCGCCGGCGCCGGCCTATGGGCCGCTCAAGCCGAGGTCGCCATCGCAGCGGTGCTGCTGGCCGCTGGCGTCGGGCTGCTTCTCGCCCGCGCTCAGCTCGACGGCCTCGTCGACATCGTCGCGCCGACTTCGCGGGTGGGAGCCGCCGGGCTCAAGCGGGGCCAGAGGGCCGCTCGCTACCGGCCGGATATGCAGACAGCGAGGGCGGTCGCGCTCGTCGTCCTCGTAGGGGTGCCAATGGTCGCAACTGGTGTCGCACCCATCGCTGATAGTGGTGTCGTTGCGGCCAATAACCAAACGATTGATAATTTCGATGACGGCGATCTGTCGGAGTATTCAGACGACACCGGCTCCGCGACAGTCCAGTCGAACACCGCAAAAAGTGGGTCTGCTCTTGAACTCTCGCACAATGGCGGTATCACGGCGCTCGAATCCTCGTCGGGGTTATCTCACTACCCGGCCCCTGGCGACACATATAGCTTCTACACCCGGTACACCTCACCGGGTGACATCATGTATCACCACTACGGCGTCAGTAGCTCCGATTCGTACGTATTTACTATACGAGGGGACAGAGGTCAAATTCAACTCAAAGGCCCCTCAGATTTCGACGCGACCTCGAATGTCCCGTTTGAGACGGATGTGTGGTATCGAGTTGAAATCGAGTGGTCGAGTGACGGGACCCACACAGCCAAAGTTCTCAATACGAATACTGGTGAGTATATCGCTTGGGCGCAGATCACGGACGACAGCCTCGGTAGTGGCGGCATCAAGTTCAGAGCCAACAACGGCAATGGGAATGCCGGGACTGTATATTACGAGGAGGCTCTCATCGGCAGCCTGAAAGAATCCGAAACCAAGAGCTATGCTGACAGTTTTGAAGATGAAGCGGCCGACTCCGGAGTGCCGGACGACTGGGAGATAGTTGAGGAGGGCGACGGGAGGTATGAGGTTACGACCGAAACAGCCGCCGATGGCTCCCAAAGTGTCTTAGCGAAAGACAGCTCCACGACTGACGCGTCTGCATACATCCGCCCGCAGGAACAGCCGTATGACGTTCCGCAAACAGGGCCAGTATCGGCGTCACTGAAACTCGCTGGCGCTGACCGCGACGGCGACGGGACCGACGCGGTGCGGATGCGGTTGCGGAGAGACAGGTCGGTGTTCCTCGACCCGAAAATCACGCACGGCCATTCGAGCGGGGAAACCAAGCTTCGAGTCGGGAGTACGACACTCGCTTCCGACGTCGAACTGAACGAGTGGGTCGACGTTGAAGTCACCAATATCGACCCGAGAAATGACACGGCGACGGTGTCGTGGTCATCCCCAAACTCCAGCGGGGGCGAACAAGTGTCATTCACAAGTAGTATATCAGGCGGCTACGACGACGTGGCACTTCGGTCAGACGACAAAGGCTGGTGGGACGATTACGAAATTAAAAGCTCGTCATCTTCCATTCAGGGGACCGTCACTGACGCCAACGGCAACCCCGTCCAAGGAGCGAGCGTTAAGGCGATTAACTCCTCGACAGGCATAACGGCGGACTCGGGGACAACGGACAGTTCGGGGAGCGTCGAGCTGTCGGTCGACCCCGGCGAGTACGATGTCGAAGCGACGGCTACAATAAAAGAGACGAAAACGAAAACCGTGGACATCCCCTCTGGAGGAGAGACGGTCGACTTTACGCTCCGTCGGGAGAAAGGCTCGTATACGGTCAAAGGAGCTGATGGGACAGAGATAACCGACCGAGATGTCCGTATTGAGCTGTATAAAGTCAATAACGAGACAATAAACAACGAGCCTCGATACTTCCTCGACGAAACGGATCAATCTCCGGTCGCGACAGGCTCGGGGAGCTCGATTAGTTTCGACAAAGCGGAGTACGGAGAGGACTACATCGTCGCGTTCCGAAGCGACGACGGGAGTAAAAACCAGTACCGAGACCTTGCGCTCCCGGTCGCTCAAGTGACCGGGCTGTACTCGCTGGTCCTCGCACCGAATACGTCGGTTCAACAGCGGGTAAAAATCGACGATCGGACAGGCGGTAACTGGCCGAGCGAGCGCGTCAACATCAAGGCAAAGAATATCGACACGGGAGAGAATCGGTCGAGGACCGCGCTCGGGTCGGAGAACCTCGGGACACTCTGGCTGAACGACTCGGAGAGCTACCGGATATATGCAATCCGGGACGACGGAGCGGAGCGTCGAATCGGCCGTCTCGACGCCGCGAGAGAGACGTCGGACCGTCCGGCTGTGTTCGACATACGGGCTCCGGAAGACATCTTCAGCCAGACCGATATCCAAAACAGGACCGCTACGGAGGTCGAACCGTGGAGCAGGGAGTCCGATATCCACTACCCACCGACCGCCGTCGCCGACGCCGACAACACCTCGCCGGTCGCCGGTGACTCTGTTACCTTCGACGCCACCGACTCCGAGGCCTACGGCGACGCCTCGATTTCCTCGTATTCGTGGGAACTCCCCGATGATTCCACCGCATCCGGGTCGACCGCCACGTGGTCCAGTTCGAGCGACGACGCCGGCGAGACCGCCACGGCGGCTGTCACCGTCGAAGACTCCGAGGGCGTTCGGGACACCACCCAGGTGACGCTCTACATCGCCGAGGACGCCGCCGACGCCGCGGTCCCGCCCGCGGCCGATGCGACTCTGGAGACCGACGACCCCGTCGCCGGCGAGCCCGTGGTTCTCTCCGAGGCCGCCGACACCGCCGACGGGGTCACGCTTGAGTCCGTCGAGTGGGACGTCGACGGCGACGGCGAGTTCGAGGAGACCGGCGAGAAGCTCGAATACCAACCCGACCAGAGCGGCCTCGAGACCGTCACCATCCGCGTGACCGACGCGAACGGCGTCTCCGCCTCCCGGTCTATATCATTCTTCGTCGGCAGCGATGCCGACTCGGGACTCGGCTTCGGCGGTGGTAGCGGTGGCGGAGTCGGCGGCGGTCCCATCGGCGGCGGGGGTGGACCGTCTGGGAGTCAACAGATCGCGCTCGGGGTCGCGGGCGTCGGCGGGTACGCCCTATGGCGGCGCTCGGGCGGGCCGGGCGTGGTCGCGCTCGGCCGCCGGACCGCACCCGCGGTCAAACGTGTCGGCACGTCCGCGCTCTCGGCCGTCGGCACGCTGGCACGCGGTACCGGGCGCGCGGTGCGCAAACTTGTGGGGGCGTTCACGTGATCGGGGGCGCGCTCGAGTGGCTCGCGGACGCCCTCGCGGGCCTGACGGACGCTTCGAGCGTACGCATCCTCGCGGCGCTTGTGCTCGGCCTCGCGGCCCTGTACGCCCGTCGCATCACGTCGTTCGGTCGCGTTCTCGGTCGCGGGATGTCCATCGTCGTCGCTGTCTTAGTCGTGCTGGCGGCCGGGATCGGGCTCGGCGCACTCGACCCGGACATCTCGGTCGCGACCGGACTCATCGCCAAGCTGCTCGAGGCCGGCCGGGAGGCGATTCGGTGACTCCCCTCGAGCGGCTCCGCTGGCATCTCAGTGGTCAGGTCGCCTATTGGGCCCACGAGTACGACGATCCGAATGAGGCCGCCCTTCAGCCGCTCACCCTCGCGTTCATCTCTTTTTACAGCTTCTACGCCGCATTCGCTCTCGGCGACGAGGGTATCGGCCTTGCGGCCTCGCTCTTTCTGGCGTTCTTCGGGGGCGTCTTCTTCTACGGGACGAGCGTGTTGACCGCGGCCGCCGTCGTCTACTACTGGGAGCGCACCGAAGTCCGCGCCACGGAAAGCTGGTGATGCTCGAGCTCGCCGCCGTCTTCGGGCTCGGGTTGCTCGCTGGGTACGCCCTCGGCTCGAGTGCTTCCGAAAACGCACCAGACTCCGTCCAGGCGCTGCTCGAAGACCCCGCGACCGAGGATGTCATGTACGCCGTGACCGACGTCGACGGGATCGGACCGCACACCGCCCTCGAGATCGCCCGCGAGTACCGCTCGCCCGACGCGCTCGCCGCCGCCGATCGCGCCGACTTGGAGGCCATCAATGGCATCGGGGAGAATCGCGCTCGCGCTATCCGCTCTCGAACCTCCGAGTGAGCGTTTCCGACTTGTTATAGAAGTCGTCACCGAACCCGCCGAACAACCCCCTCATCCCCCGTCCTTCTCGCCCGAGCCGAGGGACTAAGTGACGACTTCTTCTAAGAAGTTCACATGAGGTTAGAGGCAACGAACCGCGACGACACCTACAAAGTCTGGATGACCGACCCCGAACTCGAGACCCTTCGCCGGGCCGCCGCCGACGGCGACGACCCGCTCCGGGACGATCTCGTCATTCAGCTCGGCGGCTACGTCGGGCTCCGCGCTTTCGAGGTGCCCCAGATTCAGGCGCAGCACGTCAAGCGGACCGACGACGGGGACCACTACCGCCTCCGGGTCCCTCGCGGGAAGGACACCGCCAACGGCGACGGGAAGCCGCGCGACGCCTACCTCCCGCCCGACGTCGAGAGCGATATCCACCGATACGTCAGCGTCGTCGACCTCGAGCAGCACGACCCACTGGTCGACCTCACCGAGCGCGGGGTTCGAGAGGTCGTCAAACGGACCGCTCGTCGAGCCGCCGAGGCGACCGGCGACGAGGACTTCCGGTACGTTTCCAGTCACGACCTCCGGCGCCGGTTCGCCCAGCGGCTTCTCGTCGACGAACAGGTGAACCCACGGGTAGTCATGCAGGTCGGCGGCTGGGACTCCTTCGCCGCCATCGAACCGTACCTTAATGCGCCGACGCCCGACGTGGTGAATGAGGCGTTCGAAGAGGCTGGCCTCGGCTGACTATTTGTAGGCCCGGACTTGGTCCCGGATGTCACGCATTGCTTGGTCCGGTATGTTGTGGGCGCTCCAGGAGTGCTCGCTGCCGTCGGAGAGATAGATGACCAGCTCGCCTCGCTCGTGATTTAGCCGGGTCACTTGGTCGTAGAAGAACTCCTGAGTCAACTGTCCCGAATTGTACGCCACATTCGGCATACTAATCCAGGCGCTCTCGACCACGCCTATCGAGGAATCGTCGATAACGACACTGAATATCTGGTATTTCCGCGGCTGGGAGACCAGTTCCTCGCCATTCTCCTCTCGCTCCATCACGTAGGCTGCTACGTTCGGTCCTGTTGCTCCGATCTTCTCCTTCGCCTTCGTCTCTATTTCTCCGGTGGAAAACTCGTATATCGGCTCATGGTACTCATCGACTGCGTCTATTCCGCGTTCACGCAACTCCTTCGTAATCCAGTAGCCGCCGGCTACGGACACCCCGGCGCCGGCGAGGAACCCGGTTCCTGCGGCACCCAGTTCGGCTAAAACGAAGAACACAAACGCACCTGCCACAAGCGAGAGCCCGTAGATTTTCATTTTATACTCCGACGGGTCCCAGACGTATCTCCAAGCATTCTCCTCGACTCGCTCCTCCCAATCGTCGGGGTCTCGTAGAAGATTCCGTAACTCGTCAACCTTCTCTCGGGGGCCTTCCCGGCGGTCGATTCGAGTCCTGCCGGTATCTTTGGGCCCTCCGACTTGCTGACGACCCTTTACCGGAGCGTATTCATCAAGCAGGTCGACGGCGTCTGTCTCATCTACCACTTCCATGAGGTCTTCCGCTCCGATCAACCGTACGTTGAGTTCTTCCGCTCGGTCCTCTGCTCCCCTCGTGAACGATGAGGTAGTGACGACGGCACAGAAATCAACCCCTTCCTGCTCCCTGAGGGAGCCATACTGCTGGATTTCAGGACCACCAACCTTGTTATCCTCGCCGTACCGCTTTGCCTGAAGGACCGCGCGTTGTTCGAATCCGCCTTCGTTGCGACGTAGGACGACGTCGACGCCGGCGTCGGTGGAGGCCTGCCGAACTTCGGCATCCCACCCCTGCCGACGCCACAGATCGGCACAGAAGTGCTCGAAATCAATCGCGTCCATCCCCTGGAGCCGCCCGAGTACCTCGTCGGAATCTATCAGCGTATCGCGGGACCCGCTCATTCCGATTTTCAAATTAGGCGTTCCTCGGATGAAGGTTTGGACCAACTCACCAGTTATTAGACCGCGCTTGGATTCGGCTGCTGGGGGTGCTTCGCTGCATCCAGCCCCGAATGCAATGTACTTCCCTCGCATAACCCTTGCTTTTTACTTTCGTAGACCATTAGGCTTCAGCAGGAAATGAGTCATCAAGACGCTCCTATCACTGGGACACCATTATGGGCCTTGAGTAAGGCGAGAACAATGGTCTTGTCCCTGCTTTTGATGACTTTCACACTTTTCATATTCTCTCTTCTAGCCATTCTTGTAGCGTTCAGCTCCCCCATTAGCCTTCCCTACACCCTGATTGCATTCATTGGTCTTTCCATTATCGCCGCGAGTCATGCCACTCGCTATGGACTCGAAAATGAGGACAATGAGATATTCGAAAGCATGTCCTCTGTTTCAATGATGGAACGAATCTGGTTCATTTCAGCGTTGTTCTTGATCATATCCGCTGGCATTAGTGGTCTGATTCTCGTTTCAGCAGGTATCGCAACTACATTTGCCACATCCATTGGAACGTTACCTGCTCTCATCGTGGCGCTTGTCCTTCCGGAGATTGACGCGCGACTCGGTAGAAGATTCAAAATCAGTATAAGCAATCTATGCATCATCGGAGCGGTGAGCGCCCTTCGGTTGGGCGCCCGAGTTTACGCGGTTCGACAGGAAGTGATTTCACAGGCGGAACACAACGCCCGCTCGTTCATTACTCCTCGCTGACCGAGGTGTAATCGCAGCGCACGTTCACCCATATCAACACGGTACACAGCAAGGCCGACGTCGCTATCGTCTCAGCTGTCGCGTCAACCCCAGCCACCGATACCGTCAGCTGGCCCGGTGCTACTTGATGAACCACCCATCCGAAAACTGCCCCGAATAGCAGTGAAAATCCCACCTCAACAATTAATTTCACTGATCGCGCGACGAACCACTCAAGCGTATTTCCACGTTCGGTTTTTTCGATACACCAGTCACGTAGTGACATTTATTCACCTCGTGGTGCATCCTTCGACAGCTGTCGGAGCCTCGAATCAATCTCTCCTTCGAGATAGAGTTTTCCGTCGGTTGTTATTTCGACCACGTCAGAGCCCTCACCTCGAACGAAATGCACGAAGTCAGTAGACGCTAACCACCGGAGCCGCTCTCTGATTCTCGCCGGGTTGGCCTCGATGTTCTTCACGGCGACGATCTCCTCGGGGACCGCGTATGATTCTCCATCCAGATACTCGAGAATTCGCTCGTTGGGTCGCTCCTGCCACGATGCGTTTCGTCGTATTGGCATGATGGGGGTGTTTAAGACCACTCAACCGTGTAGACCCCATCATCTCGAAACCGATGGAGATCGTCGTATCGAATCGAAATCTCGGATCGAGATACCCTCTCGGTAGCGGCGCCCCACCACATTTCTCTTGTCTCTCCCGCCGGGATTTCGTCCCCAAACCCTGGTTTTTTGCGGACCTGTAAATCTTTGAGGAATGGTTCCCGACAGCCGCCGTATTCGCACACCTTTAGTCCATTTGGCTTCGTCCCAAACGGATAATACGTTTCTGGACCCGTGAAGACCGCGAAACGCTTTGCAGAGCCCACTGTTGCCCACATATCTTCGTTCGATATGTTCTTCGCTCGAATGTCTACAATCACCAGTTGCTCGTCATCATCAAGCTCATTAGAGCCATCTTCCCCTACCTGCGCGGGTACCTCGCCCCTGAGTATTTCGAAGTCGTCCACCGCCACCGCGACATCGTTCGGAGCGTTCGACCACTCGCCAAAATTGAGCGTCTCTGCCGGTGCTAACTCGCTTTCGTCAGTGGGTTCGACGGTCGGCTCATCTCCTCGCTCTTCGCTTTCGTCGCCGTTGTTGATTGCGTCGGTGCATCCCGCCAGTGCGAGAACCGCGGCCGACATGGAGACCGCGTCGCGTCGTGTGATTTCTTTCATTTTTGAGCTTAGTTCATCGCTTTCGGATTTGGCCGCTCGAGGTGCTTCGCCGCATCTAGTTCCCCACAGAGGTATCGCTGTCCCTCGCCGGCCAGCTCGAATACAATCCCGCCTTCGTAGGGGCGCGCCACCAGCCCGGTTTCCTCGAGTATCTTCAGCCGCTCGAAGGCGCGACGACATGAGGCCAGCATCGCGGTTTCGCGGTGGATTAGGGACGGTGTTGCCCAACCCTCGCTTTCGATATACTCAAGAATACGCTCGTCGAGCGGGCACATCCATTCAGCTGACTTCCGCTCGGTCATATTTCCTCTGGCTCCTCGCCCGCGGTCGGTCCGTTCTGTTCCCCACCGTTCATCCAAGCGCTGTTCTCGGCGTCGTACTCCTCGTCGAGATACCCCTCTCCCTCCTCCGTGATCTGGTAGACCCCGTTCCCGAGCGGAATCAGCAGTCCATTGTCAGCGAGTTTGGAGCATCGCCGGGAGACGGACGGCTGCTGAATTCTCACTCCGTCTTCTTCCGCGATTTTACCAACAGGCATTGGACCCTGCTCCCTGAGAGTCTCAAGAATTCGGTCGTCCCATATCGTCATCCACGTACCCGACTGCCTCATTCAGATTGCAATGAATCATATATCAGATTAGTAGTAAGGTTACAAACTGTACGAGATTGGAAATCTACTCCGACACCAGCAATACATTTTTGTATAGTTAATTCGTTCCTAATCCACGAAACCGCCAAGCCTGTTGATGACTCTCGTCATCCAACGCATCGGGCCTGTGTCCATCGCACAGGCCCGAGAAAGGTGGTTTCGTGGAGTCTGTGATGACCGACGAATCCACCGCGGGCGATGATGCCCGCACGGCGACAGACGCACTGCCTATCAAAAAACCCGACGCTGCGGTCCTTGGACGGGGGGAGACCCACATCCCTGACGAGGACGCTGTTCTACTGACCGATGGTGGTCAGAGCGAGAACATGGCGTACTGGCGGCGGAACCTCGAAGCGGCTCTATCATCGATGGAGCCAGAGACGGCGGTCACGGAGCGCCACAACGCCGACGGCCTGGTCATTACTCCAGTCGGCGGCAGCACCCGAGAAGAGCGTGCTGAACTGATTCACGCCCTGGAGCGCCGCGGCTTTGAGATCACTTCCTCATCTGAAGAGAAATACATCTACGTCGACGTGACCGACAGTCGGCTGGATCATCCCTTCGCCGACGAGGACGCTGACCTGCTGACCGACGGTGGCCACGCTCCCGGCCACAACCCCAGCGCGAATACTCCAAACTGGAATGAGGTCAGATCATCAAACTTCACTGACGGCGGCGTGACTCGGTTTCCTGAACTGCCAGGGTTTGAACGCGACATCCTCCTGACGCTGGCCCGCTCACAGCCGACGAACGGACAGGAGCTGCTCGCGGACCTTTCGACGCTCCGGGACGAGGACATCGGGGACGCCCGCCTCTACCCGCACCTCAACGAGCTGGCCGATGCCGGCCTCGTCGACAAGCGCGAAAACTTTCACGACGACCGGAGCCACGAGTACCGGCTCGCTGATGCCGGCCGCCACACACTCCGCGAACACGCTCAGCGCCTCGAGGGCGCCGTCGAAGCTCTGGACGGAGGCCAGCGATGAGCTCCCAGCCCTTTCCCGGCTCCGGCGTCGTCCCCCGCGGCTCGGAAGTCGACCACATCAACCCTGACGAGTTCCTCGTCCGCTGCACCGCCTGCGGGCGCATCGGTCGCAAGGACGGCCGCGGCCGTGCTCACAGGCTCGCGGACAACCACGCGCTCCGATGCTCGCAGACGGGCGTCACGCCCGTCTCTTCGACCGATACGGCGGCCACTGCCGACGCGGCGGAGACGACCGTCGCCGACGGCGGCCTCGAGGTCACCCAGGCGGACCTCCGCGGCGAGGGGATCGTCGTCGAGTACGACTCGGTCAGCGAGCGCGCGACGCGCCAGCGCATCGCTGGCGACGTCGTCGCGATGCTGCCCGCTCCCGAAGATCGCGACGATGTCGAGCACTCGGGGGTCGTGCTTCGGCTGTCGGACGGCCGTCGGCGGCTCGTCGACGTCCTCCAGGACCGCGTGAAGTGCTCCACCAATGGTGGTCGGGACATTCAGTGGCGCACCATCGGCTATCTCGAGCGTCTCGCGTCGCCCGATGAACCCGACCGGTCGCCCCGGTTCGAGGGTGCTCTCAGGAGGGACGCATGACCGGCGTCGACTGGCCGAGCGGCTTTGAGCGAACCCCGGAACGCGACCGCTCGCCGAACCGGTCTTTCGAGGTGTCGCTCCACGACGCCATCGAGGACCTCGCCGCCGAGATGGACCGTCTCGATGCTGACGAGTGGCGACTCTCGACGGCGCTGGATCATCAATCGCAGAACCCGAACTACCCCTACGCGAATCAGCCGGAACCTGACGATCCCGGCGTCGCGCTCCGATGGACGATGGACGGAGGTCAGTACGCGGTCGCCTGTGACGCGCACACTCGAGTCCGCGATAACCTCCGGACGGTCGGCCTCTACATCCGCGAAAAGCGGAAGATGGAGACACGCCCCGTCGAGACCGGCGAGAGCGAGTTCGCGAACGCCCGGCTGCCGCCCGGCGACCAGGAGGACACCGTGGTCGCCGGCGGCGGTGGCGAACCAGCTCACGAAGTCCTTGAGGTCGGTGCCGACGCCGCCGACGATGTTGTCGAAGCAGCATTCCGCGCGAAGGCGAAGGAGGTTCATCCGGACCAGGGCGGCTCCCGCGCCGAGTGGCAACGCCTCCAGGAGGCTCGCGAGGTGATGCTCGATGAGTAGATTCGCCGAAGTCGGATATTGCCCCGAATGTGGGGCGTACATCGTCTGCAGAGGCGACCACGACCGCCGCTGCGACCGATACGTAGAGCCGGAGGCTGACCGCTCCGACGGAGGTGAACCGTGAGCGACGACTTGGAGCCGCTGTCGCCCCGTGAAGGCGTGGAAACGTGGCTGGACTACATCACCTCCAGCCGCGCCGAATCGACGGTCCAGAGCTACGGCTACCGGCTTGCGCCGTTTGTCGAGTGGTGCGCTCGAGATGGCCTCGACAACCTGAATGACCTCTCGAGCCGCGACGTCTTCCGGTACGAGGCCGCTCGTCGGACCGAGGACCTCGCTACGCCGACGCTGAACAACCAAATCGGGACACTCAAGCACTTCCTCGCGTGGTGCGAGCGGATCAACGCCGTCGAGGACGGCCTTCCGCAGCAGATCGAGGTCCCGACGTCCAATGAATTCCGAGAGATGGTCAGTCACGAGATGCTGACCGCGTCGCGTGCTACGGACATCCTCGAAACGCTCGGACGATTTGAGTTCGCCAGCCGGCGGCACGCGATGTTCCTGCTACTCTGGCACACGGGGTGCCGCATCGGCGGCCTCCGAGGACTGGACCTCGCCGACCTATATCTCGACGATGACGACCTCGAACGGCTCCGGCATCGCGCCGATGTCGACGAAGCGGTTCTCGAGGAAGTCCAGCTCCCGTTCATCTTCTTCGTGCATCGTCCGGACGGCGACCCAGGGACGCCACTTAAAAACAAACTTGAAGGCGAACGCCCGGTCGCTGTTACCGACGGCGTCGCCGATGTCATCGAGACGTATATCCGGGTGAATCGGACCGAGCGAACCGATCCAGGAGGCCGCCGTCCGCTGTTCACGACCGACAAAGGCGACGGTGCCCGCGTCTCGAAATCGAGTATTCGGCGCGAGGTCTACATCCTGACTCAGCCGTGCCGCTACGGTGATTGTCCGCACGACCGCGACCCCGCCGGGTGCGAGGCTGTCGAGCACGGTTACGAATCTCGATGTCCGTCCAGCCGGTCGCCGCACCCAATTCGGACTGGTCGAATTACTCACCTACGCGACCAGGGCTGGCCGCCGGAGGTGGTCGGCGAGAGAGTCGATGCGACTCCCGAGACCATCCGGCTCCACTACGATCTCCCCGACAAGATCCGACGTATGCAGACCCGCCGCAAGTACCTCGAAGACAATGACTGATAACAACCTCACCACCACGAAGGTCGAACCGTCCGCGAAGAAACGGGACTTGTCAACTCGGCGGTCCCACTTTTCGCGGAGCGAAAATGGGAGTACGGGAGACGAGCGTCAGCGAGTCTCCTGGAGTCCAACGTCTTCCGGCTGATAGCGCGGTCGGTATCGACACGGTCGGCCCGGGCGCGTGACGTCTCCCGTTGCGGAGTCGCCTCGATAGGTGTACCATTGACGCGAGAACGAGGACGACGATCACGACGGCGACCGTGTCGGTCGCCTCGTCGGATGTCGCTGGGGACAGCCCGTTCAGCGCCGCCCTCGTCCCGCGCGTCAGCACCACGTAGACGGACGGCACGAGCGGCGCGGACGCCGCCGACGGCTCCGATTTGGTAACCGTCCACCTGGCATGGCACGACCCCCGCTCTCGTCGGGTTCGTTCGTGACGTGTGAGGGCCCGATTCCGGGGTCATCGGTCTCGGCGAATCCGTGTCTCGCCCACCGACGGACGGGCGTCGTCGGACCGGGCGGACGACTTATTACCGCGTACGGAGTAAGGCGAGAAATGGCAGACAGAAGCGGGTCCGATGGAGACGGCGGGCCGATGGACGTTCTCGACGACGCCGGCGGCTCGCTCGCGCTGCACGTCGCCCTGCGGACGCTCGGCCTCGGGGTCGTCGTGGTGGCCGGCTACCTCACTCGGCCGCTGTGGCACGGCCTCATCTACGGCATCCTCTACTCGCCCGGTATGGCGGTGTTCGGTGGTGGAGCCATCGTCGCGGCGATCGTGCTGTGGTTTCTCCCGCCGTCGGCCGTCGAGACGAAGTCGGCCGGCCCGGAGAGCACCCTCGCCGAGTCCGACGGCCTGCTGGGATTTCTCTTCAGCCTGGAGGGGTCGCGGGGCCGGAAGGTGCGGCTGTTCGCGACGGTGCTGGTGCTTCTGGTCGGGGCGTCGATTCTGGTGACGCTGCCGGCGGGGCTGTTCGAACAGCGGACCCTCGCCCAGCAGACGATGGACGGAGCCACCGAGGTCGAGGAATTCCCACAAGCCAACCCGGAGAACCCGCGGGTCGTCCCCCGGCGGGTGGCGGACATCACGACTCGGGGGTCGGTGTCGTACCGCCAGCAGCGGCTCGGAGCGAGCGACATCGCCCGCACGGAGAACGGCTCGCTGGCGTGGTCGTACGCCATCCAGCCCGACGGCTTCCGGAACCGCGTCGTCGAGAACCAACGTGGCGTCCTCGTGACGGACATGACGCGGATGGACAACCGGACGGTGACGATCCGCGAGGAGGATTTCACCTACGGTCAGGGGATGGTCCTCCACCGGTCGGCGGACTGGAACCTGAAGAAGACCGACTACCTCGCAAAGTACGAAGACGAGGCCGTGGAGTTCAGCCACGAGGGCCGTCCGTACATGTACTACCCGAAGACGGGCCACGAGTGGCACCTGACGCCGTTTCCGCACACGACCCCGACGTGGGACGGCGGCGCGCTGGTCCACCCTGACGGCCGCATCGACCACCTCGATCCCGAGGAGGCACGCGACAGCGAGATTCTCGACGGCCAGCGGCTCTACCCGCTGACGGTCGCCCGCGCGGAGATGCGGTCGCTGGGCTACCGGAACGGCATCGTCAACCAGTTCCCGGTCGTCGGAGCCCACGAGGGCGAGATCGAGGTCGCTCGCCTCCCCGCGGGCGCCGACAACGACCAGCCGTTCGTCATCGACCTCGCCGGCGGGCAGATGTCGTACGTGACCGCGATGGAGCCGTACGGGGCCGACACGCGCGGGCTCGACGAGGTGTGGTTCGTCGACGCCGAGACCGGCGAGTACACCTACTTCGGAACGGAGGCCGACACCCTGACCGGGCCGGAGCGGGCGATGGGTATCGCCCGGTCGGCCGACTCCCGGACCAACTGGGGACAGAACTTCGTCGTCACCGAGCCGGTCCCCGTCACCATCGACGGCGAGCTGTGGTGGCAGATCAAGGTCTCGCCGACGGACTTCACCGACGTCACCCGCAACGTCTTCGTCAACGCCGGCTCGGGCCAGACGGTCGAGATCCGCGACGACGCCGAGACGAGGGCGTTCATCGACGGCTCGGTGGCGGACGAAGAGCTCGAACCCGTCAACGAGACGGACGGCGACGACAGCGACGTGCTCTACTACGTGCTCGTCACCGACGAGGACGGCAACGTGGTCGAACGCATCCCGGTCGAGCGCGGTCAGAATACCGAGATCGTCGACCCCGAGGAGGACCGGGCGCGGGACAACGAAACCGCAGACGGCGGCTGACCGCCGAGAGATGCGCGAGGAGTCAGCGTCGCCGGGCCGTCGGTGACGGCGTGAGACTCGACGACGCCTGCCGTGTGCGCCGGACGCTCGCCCCTGAGACGCCGACGCCGCATCTGACGGTGGGGCGGCCTCGGCCCCCGCCGAAAGTCGGATGTCACTCCCGCCGGTATCGGTCGCATGGAGCAGCCAGAGCCGGCGCCGGAGATGCCGGACCGACCGCTGTCGGAGGAGGCGGCCCGCGAGTACGCCGACGACCCGGAGACCGTCGCGGTGTGGATCATGGACGACGACGCCGTCGCGGCGGTGCCGGGGGCCGACGACGACGCGGTTCGCGACCTCGTCGTCGAGACCGAGACGGGCTACGAGATGTACAGCTACGCCGGCGGGGAGTGGAAGGACTACGGCACCCAGCGGAAGGACGACGACGAGGCGCCGTCGATGGCCGGGACGCTGGACAGCTACCGGGTGCTGGCCGGCGACCCCGAGGAGTTCTGAGCCGCGGCGGCCGGCGGTCTCGACGGCGGCCGCCACAGCGATTATGTGGGTGCCGGCCGTACCGACTTCGCATGACGTCACACGACGCCACGGACGTGCTGTCGCCCGCGTCGCGTCACAACCTGCACGTGACGGACCGCGAAGACCTGATCGGGGTCGGCCCGTGGTCGCAGACGGAGCTGTGGCGTGCCGTCCGGCAGGCCGACGACGAGGGAGCCGTCGTCGTCCTCGATTACGGCCGCGAGCGGCTGTACCTCGCCGCCGCCGCCGACGTGAGCTACCTCCCGCCGACAGCGCTCGGACTGTCGGAGTCGCCCGGCCTGCGGGTGGCGTCGCCCCGGCCGTACGACCCCGAGGACGGGACGGCCGGGGCCGCCGGGGAGACGGTGACGGTCGCCCCGGAGTTCGACATCCTGGTGCCGGCCTTCGACTGGGAGGCGCCCGACGAGGAGTGGGAGCCGCCGGAGCCCGAGTACCGTCAGCGGCCGACCGGCAGTCCGTCCGGTGCCGTCGGCGGGTAAATCAATAGGCGGGGTCGGACGAGGACCCTCCGTATCCCACGACACGGTACTTAGAACGCCGGCCGACACCGGCGTCAGATATACATAACCGAAAGACAACGCTCAGGGAGAGCCACGTCCGGAACGCTCGGGGGAGCGTTCGGGGGGAATCCAGATGAAAGAGATACTCAACGGGGCACTCGAGTCGGACAATAGAGCGGTCGCACCGGTGCTCGGCGTCGCGCTTCTGTTCGGTATCACGGCCATCGGGCTGTCGCTGTGGCAGACGACGGTCGTGCCGGACCAGAACGCCGAGCCGGCAGGCGCACCTGCAGACAGTGGCATCGGGCCAGCAACAGTCGCCGGTGCTGCAGCTCGGCGTGACGTACAACACCCGGGTAATCGGGGTGAATCCGCCGAACCCGCAGGGGACGCTCCGCGCGGACGATCTTGGTGATATAACGCTGAATGGCGCCGTCGACAGAACATCAGGCGAATCGCTCGATACGTCGGACATCTGTGGCACTACCGGAGCGCCGCAGAACAGCGCGATTCGGTACGATCCATCGTACGTCCGGCTCTCCGACGAAGATTCACCACAGCTCGTCTACGAGAACACCGTTCTGTACAGGGAGACGGAAAGCGACGTACTCGTGCAGAGCGATCAGGCGCTCATCCAGGGATCGAGCATCAACATCCTGCCGGTCCAGAGTACCGCCGTCCGGAGCAGCCAGCAGACATCTCTATCGCTGTCGAGTAGCGGTTACAAAACGGTCAAGCAGCTGAAGCCCGGGGCGAACATCATTATCACGACGAACATCCCGAAAGAAAAGTGGGATAAGCTTCTCCCAGGATACGTCAGTGTCGACAGCGACCCAGACACTTCGAACAAGGTCAAAATAAAGCTCGGAGACCCGCCCGGCGAGGTTCCATGGAGGGTTCGGTGCGCCATCACGACGGACGGCGACGTGACGGTCGAGGACGGCCAGGTGTCGTTCCAGCAGAACGGCGGCGTCGGCCGGGCGGGCACTACTGAGCACACGCCCGACTCCAATACAGACAAAATAGTCATTCCGAACGGCAAGTGGACAAAAATCGACAATATCGCTGGCATCAAGCACGGCAATACGGAGGAGACAGTCCCGGTCGAGGGCAGTAATAACGTCGAGGGAGATGGGGTCATCTTGGAGTACACGATCCGGGATGACACCGGCGAAGAAGTGGAGGTCAATGTTGAGGCGGCCTACGACCCCGGAAACGAGGAGTACGTCGGCGAAGTCGGGTTCTCCGACGACCCGGTCGGCGACCCCATATGGATGGAGTTGCGGACGGACGCAGCCCGTCAACTCATCGAGGGGGGAGTCGAGGACGGCCCCGACATTCTGGACGACAGCAACTACATCGACACCTTCCGGAACGCTGACGACGTCAGACCACTCGTCGGCGCCATCTTAGGAATGGAGGACGCGACCCTGCAGACCACGGACGTCGCGGGCCGCGTGGACATGAAGGTTGAGTCGGGCGAACTCAGCCTCAGTATTGACGACGAGGACCGGTCCAGAATCATTAAGAAGGGGGAAACGAGCGAAATCGAGTTCGACGTCACGGCGATGGGTGAGATGGAGGGGTCCGAGAACGTCGACCTCGTCGTCCGCGACAGCAGCGGCCAGCGAATAGACGACATCGGCGACCGGGCCGACCGCCAGACCCTCGCGGGCGTCGACGGCGAGGAGTCGTTCACCCTGACCTGGGAACCGGACTGGGACCAGATCGACGACGGCGAGTACCAGATACTCGTCGAGGGCGAAAGCGACCAGGCGTTCGCCACGGTCGAGGTCTTCCAGGGCGGGAACATCCGCCTCAATGTCACGATTGACGACGCGACGTCGCCGGTCGACTACGGCGATACCGTCGAGACGAACGTTACCATCAGGAACGTCGGCGACACCGACGCCGATGACGCACAGTTGGATCTCTCGATGGCCGGCCAGGACGGGCCGCAGCCACAGTTCGACCTCGCGGCAGGCGAGAACACCACCCTCGCGCTGGAGTACGATACCCAGGAGAAGCTGAATCCCACCGACACCGGTGAGAAGACGCTGAAGGCGACCTGGAACGGCGAGTCGACCGACACCGAGACCGTCGTCGTCGAACGGCCGGACATCATCCTCGACCCGCAGGCGGAGGACCTCACGGCGGGCGAGGACGGCCAGACCCAGACGTTCGAATTCACCCTCGGCGAGGACCTCACGGCAGACGACGAGATCTCCGTCGACGTCTCCGACACCAGTGACGCCGTCGAATACGATGGCAACGACGGGAGCTGGACCATCATCCAGGGCGACGGCACGGAAGTCTCCCCGGACCTCGACAACGGGAAAGTCACCTACAAAGTCGGGTCCGACGACTCGGAGGGCGACACTATCAGGTTCCAGGGGTCCGGCATCAGCGCCGCCTCGGCCGAGTCCGACATCCGCTACGACGTGGAGTACCGCGTCGAGAGCGCCGACTCCTACGCCGTACAAAACAATGGGGACACCGCCTCCACATCCTTCGAAAGTAAGGATGACATCGTCAAGATCGAGATACTGGACGCCGAGTCGCCGGTCGAGTACGGGGAGACGGTCGAGACGAACATTCGCGTCGAGAACGTCGGGAGCACTGACGCCGAGGACGTACAGTTGGATGTCTCGGTGGCCGACCGAGATGGACGACAACCGGAGTTCGACCTCGAGGCTGGCGAGGAGACTACCATCACGACGAATTACGACACCAGCGAGAACCTGGACCCCAGTGACATCGGCAGGAAGACGCTGGAGGTGACGTGGAACGACGAGTCGACCGACACCGAGACCGTCGTCGTCGAACAACCGGATGTCATCCACAAACCGTACGTAGAGAACGTCACGGCAACCGACGGCAACCAGACACAGGCATTCGGGTTTACACTTAACGAAGAACTCGAGAAAGGCGACGAAATCTCCGTCGATATCTCCGATACTGAAGACGACATCCGGTACGACGGAAATGACAGCAACTGGACCGTCATCCGAGGGCCGAAGTCCGCGCAGGTTACCCCCGAGACAGACAACGGTACGGTGACGTATGTAGCCGGAGGGGAGGAAACGGAGGACGACATCATCCGAATCCGGGCGGACTTCGTCAACGCCTCCTCGGCCGAGCCCGACACCCGCTACGATGTGGAATACCGGGTCGAGAGCGCCGGCCCCTACGCCGCACAGGACGACGGGGACACGAACTCTACGTCCTTCGAGAGCACGTAGCTGCTCTCGGCGTGCCGTCGAGCCATCGTCCGGCGCGTCTCCGTACGCATAAGTACCGTCGGTTCACATTTCCGACAGTGTCCGACCAGTTCGACAGCGACCCGCCCGAGGACGTCGACGACGTCCCCACCATCACCTGCTCGCAGTGCGACCGCGAGTGGGACCTCGCCCACGAACTCGACGAACTCGAGGTCGGCAACCGGGCCGTCGAGAAGTTCGCCCTCGACCACAGACGGCATACGGGTCACTTCCCGGACGACGTCACCGCCTGGACGGTCGACTGCCGGCAGTGCCCCGGCGGCGAGCGGTTCCTCGCCGAGCGGCCGGCCCGGCGGTGGGCCGAGACCCACGCCCGCCACACGGGACACGCACTGGGAGTCCAACACGGCGACGCCGAGGAGACGTTGGTCGAGCGGGACGACCCGTAGCCGGAATCGTCCCCGGTGTCGGGGCGGACCGACGGACTGTCAGGGATCGACCTGCTCGGAGACGAACCAGTAGCCGTGGTCGGCGCCGTCGTCGGCCGACTCGACGGTCAGGTTGACGCCGCAGGGACCGCGGTTGCGAGGAGGGCGCGGCCGGCGGCACTCGCCGGGGCGACCGCCTCGGGGGTCCGCTCGTCGGGTTCCGTGGAGTCGAGACGGTCGAGTGAGCGTCTCAGTCACCGCCGCGAACGCCGGGGTTGGTGACGGCGCCGGCGGCGGCCGACCCGAACGCGAGGCCGTACTTCGCCAGGACGCCGCCGTCGTAGGCGGGCTCCGGCTGGGACCACTCCTCGAGGCGGGCCTCCAGTTCGGCGTCGGTCAGGTCGACCGCGAGACGCCGGTCGGGGATGTCGACGGTGACGACGTCACCGTCCTCGAGGGCGGCGATTGGGCCGCCGACGAACGCCTCGGGGGCGACGTGGCCGACCATCGGCCCGCGGGTGCCGCCGGAGAAGCGGCCGTCGGTCAGCAGCGCGACGTCGTCCTCG